>NZ_CP045649.1:2773656-3074682 GCF_009557055.1 Nocardioides sp. dk884
CGGGGACCACCGGCAGTGACTCGGGCGGGTAGACCACGCGGGTGCCGAGCGGGAAGCGCTCCAGGCGGAACCCGAGGCCCTCGTGGACCACCAGCGGCGGGGTGCGGTCGTCGACCTCCAGCACGAATCCGGGACGGCTCATCAGATCTCCTGGGGTGCTGACGGGGAGGGACGCGGGTCGAAGGCCACCTTGACCGTGCCGAGCCGGCCGGCCCCGTGGGCGTGGTCGAGGGCCTCGCGCCAGCGGTGCAGCGGGTAGCGGGCGACGGCGCCGGCCACCTCCGCGAGGGCGGGCGCGGGCAGCAGCGCGGTGGCGATCTCGAAGGCGCTGCGCCCCGCCCAGGCGCCACCCGCGCCCGGCTCGTGCACCGCCGAGGCATAGCTGCCGACGACCTCGAGCTCGCGGAACCACGCCGCCGAGAGGTCCGCGGCGGCGGGCATCCCGGACAGCACGACGCGCCCCCCGGCCCGGGTGGCCTGCAGCACGGTCTCCAGCGAGCGGCGCGACCCGACGGCGTCCACCGCGACGTCCACCCCGCCGAGGAGGTACGGCGAGGACAGCTCGGGCTGCACCTGGAAGGCGCCGGTGGCGCGACGCACCCGGCGCAGCACCTCCTCGGGGCCGACCACCTCGCTGGCCCCCAGCGACGCGGCCAGCGCGCGCTGGTGGGGGTGCTTGGCGACCACGAGCATCTCGCCGGTCGGGGTCAGGGCGCGCAGGGCGAAGGCGGTCAGCAGGCCCACCAGGCCGGCTCCGCTGACCAGCACCCGGTCGTCGGGGCGGACCCCTGCTCGCAGCGCGGTGTGCACCGCGCAGGCCAGCGGCTCGAGCAGCAGCGCCCGGACGTCGTCGACCTCCGCCGGCACGGGATGCAGCTGGCTGCGGTGCGCGACCAGCTGCTGGCCCCACCCGCCGCCGGTGTCGTGGCAGAAGCCGGTCTGCAGGCCGGCCGAGAGCGCACCCACCGTGATCCGCGCGCAGCGGTTGGTCGCGCCCCGGGCGCAGGACGGGCACGGCTCGACGCCGCGGGCCGCGCAGGCGAGCACGGGGTCGAGCACGACGCGGGTGCCGGCCGGCAGGTCCTCGCAGTCGTCGAGCAGCTCGGCCACCACCTCGTGCCCCGGCACGAACGGCAGCGACACGACCGCGGAGAAGTACAGCGACGTCTGCCCGGACAGCATCGAGAGGTCGGAGCCGCAGATGCCCGAGAGCCGGGTGCGCAGCCGCGCCCAGCCGGGCCGGGTTGCCTGCGGCGCGTCGATCGTGACCAGCCGCAGCGGCGCGGCGTACCCGGACAGGATGCCGGGCAGGCGCGCGCCGACCGCGCGGCCGGCGACCGTGCGCGGCAGCGACCGGAACATCTCCAGGGCCAGCATCACCGGGCACCACCGCCGGCGGGGTTCAGGGCGCGACCCGCGGCCGGCGGGCTGGCCCAGTCGACCACCGTCCAGCGGTGGCGGCGCGCGTGGCGGAACAGCGCCACGTCGGGGCGTACGGCGACCGGGTTGCCCACCGCAGCGAGCAGCGGCAGGTCGGAGTGGCTGTCGGCGTAGGCGAAGGACTGCGCCAGGTCCACGTCGTGCGCGGCGGCCCAGGAGCGCAGGAACGCGGCCCGGGACTCCCCCACCAGCGGCGAGCCCGCCAGGTGCCCGGTGCACACACCGCGCTCGTCGACCGCGAGCTCGGCGGCCTCGATGTGGTCGAAGAGCGGGGCCAGCGGCCGGGTCAGCGGGGCGATCGCGCCGGTGATCAGCACCGTGCGCTGCCCGGCGGCACGGTGCTGGCGGATCCGGCGCACCGCGTCGGGTGAGAGGCGGGAGACGACGTGGCCGGCGAGCTGCTCGTCCACGACCTGCTCGAGGTCGGTGAGACGCGCCCCGGCGTACTCGCGGTAGAGCGTGCGCAGGAAGTCGCTGCGCTGGCGCCGGTCGGCCTGCACGAGGGTGGGCACCTTCGCCGCGATCCGGGCCAGCTCGGCGAACCGGGCGCCGGGCGTCAGCTCCCGCAGCCGCATCCACAGGTAGGTCTCGATGACGTTGGAGGACAGCAGCGTGCCGTCCATGTCGAAGAACGCCGCGGTGCCGGGGTGCTCTCCCACCTCGCGGGCGACGCCGGCGGTCCGGGGTCCCCGTGCGGCGCGCAGCTCGTCCATCGCGCGAACCGGCGCGGTGACAGCGGGGCAGTGGATGTCGCGCAGGTAGACCGCCCAGTCGATCGCGGCGGTGTCGAAGGCGAACCGCTCGCGGTCCTCGGCGCTCAGCGAGCTCCACAGCGCGAGCGTGTGGGCGTCGGAGAAGCGCAGCTCGGCCTGGGCGTACTCGCGGTACAGGTCCAGGTAGCGGCGCAGGAACGCCAGTCGCCGCCCCTGCTGGTCCAGGCGCCGGGCGAGGTCGCGGGTGCGGTCCCCGCGCGGCGCATGGCCGAGCACATAGCCGGCGGCCCGGTGCGCCCGCTCGCTGGAGGTGAGCAGCCGCTCCACCGCCGGCGCGCCCGGGAAGCGCCACTCCGGCAGCCGGGCCGCGCCCCGGTCACCGGTGGTGAACGGGTGCTGCTCGAAGTAGCCGCGGACGTGGACGTAGAGCGCCGCGAAGGCCAGCGGGTTGCGGTCCCCCGAGGTGACGTGGAAGTACGCCGGGGCGCCGGGCGCCGGCGGGTGCGCGAGCACCGCGACGAGCGCGGCGACCACGTGGTCGACCGGGACGATGTCGACGATCGTGTCGGCGGCCGCGGGGAACTCCGGCAGCTCTCCGCGCCCGTAGGCGAGGATCAGCGGCTCGGCCATCTTGAAGCCCTCGATCCACCCGGGGTGCGGGCGTGCGAGCGCGGACTCGATGATGCTCGGGCGCACGATCGAGGCGCGGTGCGTGCGTGCCCACCCCTCGACCACCCGCTCGCCGAGCGCCTTGGTGAAGGTGTAGCAGTCGGTCCAGCCCAGGCTGCGTGCCCGCTCGCTGCCGACCCGCGCCAGCTCCTCCTGCACCCACTCGCGCCGCGCGGCCTCCGTCGCGCGGGCCGCCGTGAGCAGCCCGGCGCGCCCGTGCTCCTTCTCGGCCCGGCGGCGCTCCCGGGTCAGGTGCTCGGCGCCCCGCGAGCGCCGCTCGACGTCCGCGCGCTCGGCCAGCCCCCAGGCGAGCTCGGCCTCGAGGTCGACGTCGTGCTCCACCGGGCCCTCCGCGACGTGGCCGCGCCGGCGTCCCGCGACGTAGGCCGTGGAGACGTGCACGTAGTGGATCGCCTCGGGCGAGCGGCGCTCGCGCGCCAGCGCCTCGTCGATGCGGGCGAGCAGGTCGCGGGTGCCGACCACGTTGGTCGCGAAGCCCTGGTCCACCGGCGGGTCGAAGGACACGTCGCCCGCGCAGTGGACGACCCCGTCGAGCCCGTCGGGCAGGGCCGGCGCCTGCGCGAGGTTGCCCTCCAGCACCGCCACCCGCGACGCCATCAGCCGCTCCACCCCGCCGGCGGCCTCGACCACCGGGGCGAAGATCGCCTTGCCGAGCAGCTCGGCGATCCGGTCTGCCGCCCCCTGCGCGCCCCTGGCCCGCACCAGCACCGTCGTGCGACAGCCCGGGGCCTCGCTCAGCAGCAGGTGCAGCAGCGCCTCGCCGACGAAGCCGGTGACCCCGGTGAGCAGCACGTGTCGCGCGTCGAGGCGATCAGCGAGCGACGTCGGCATCGGTCCTCCAGGGCGGGTGGTCCCACGGGCGGCGTCAGCACCGTACGACACCGGCGGCGAGTCCGGACAGGCTCGAGCGACAGGTCGGGGCGCCGCTTCGCGCGACGGCACGCGTTGGCGTCCTGCGGTCGACCCCCCCGTCGGGCGACCGTAGGACACCAACACGGCGCCGGGGCGGGCCGGGGCTCACGCACATCCGGCCGCCAGCACGGCGCGCCCCACTCTGTCGCAAAAACGTACGGCGATCGACTTGTTTCAAACGTGCGCACACGCGAAAAAACAGAACGGTGCCAGGCTGGCCCGATGGACGAGATCGTGGAGTTCGTGCGGGCCCGGATCGAGGAGGACGAGGAGCTCGCCCGCGAGGTCGCGGAGCAGGCCCGCCACGACGAGGGTGCGACGCCCGCCCCAGCCCCCGAGACCGCCGTCGCCGTCACCGGCGTGGCGCGGGTGCTGGGCGACTGCGAGGCCAAGCGGGGGCTCCTGCAGCTGGCCGAGGCGGCGAGCGCCGACGACCTGCCGGGCTACGCCACCGCGATCCGTCAGCTGCTCGCGCTGCCGTACGCCGACCACGCCGACTACCTCGACGCGTGGCGGCCGTGATCCGAGCGACGGCCCAGACCGTGCGCGTGGTGTTCGGTGGGCGCAGAGGGGATCGAACCCCCGACCACCTCGTTGTAAGCGAGGGGCTCTACCGCTGAGCTATACGCCCGTGCTCATTTCGCGGCCACAGACTAGACGAGAGCCGCGGTCCGGCGCGAAGCGGCCGGCCGGGAAGGCCCGGGGACAGACGTCGGACCGCCGGTGTCTCGGGTCACCAGCGGTCCGACCCGGGGAGCGTAGGCCCCGCGCCGGGCGTGGTGCGAGCGATCCCGGGAAAGCCGCCCGGGCGGTCTAGTCCCGCGGGGCCGCTCAGGTCAGGGCGTGCAGCTGGCGCAGGTGCTCGTCGAGGTCACGGCCCTCGGGCATCGCGTTGTGCACCGACCAGCGCACCCGGCCCTCGCGGTCGATGACGTACGACGAGCGCCGCGGTGCGCCGATCCGCTCGTCGAAGACGTCGTAGGCCCTGGTGACCGCGCCGTGCGGCCAGAAGTCCGAGAGCAGCGGGAAGTTGTGTCCCTCGGCGTCGGCGAACGCGCGCAGGGCGAACATCGGGTCGCAGGAGATCGCGAGCACCTCGGTGTCGAAGGTCAAGAACTCATCGAGGCGGTCGCGCACCCCGGCCAGCTCGCCGGTGCACACCCCGGAGAAGGCGTAGGGGTAGAACAGCAGCGCGACGGCCTTGGTGCCGCGGAACGACGACAGCGTCACGTCCTGGCCGAACTGGTCGCGCAGGGTGAAGTCGGGCGCCAGCCCGCCGAGGGACAGACCCGCGATGCCCTCCTGGTCGGTGCTCACGACGACTCCTTCCTGACGGGCGTGCCCGGTGTATCCGGCCGGGCCAGATCCCGCTTGAGGACCTTGCCGGTGGCGTTGCGGGGCAGCTCGTCGAGCATGACGATGTCCCGCGGGACCTTGAACCTCGCCAGATTCTCCTTCACCCACTCGCGCAGCTGCACGTCGGTCACCTCCGCGCCGTCGCGGAGCACGACGTAGGCCACCAGACGCTTGCCGTACTGCTCGTCGTCGACGCCGACCGCGGCCACCTCGAGGACGGCCTGGTGGCGGGCGAGGCAGTCCTCGACCTCGCGCGGGAAGACGTTCTCGCCGCCGCTGACGATCATCTCGTCGTCGCGTCCCTCGACGTAGAGCCGGCCGTCGGGCCCGAAGCGCCCGACGTCGCCGGTGGCCATCAGCCCGTCGATCATGTCCTTGCCGCCACCGCCGCTGTAGCCCTCGAAGAGGATCGTGTTGCCCACGAAGATCCGGCCCGGGGTGTCCGGCGCCGCGGGCTCGCCGTCCTCGTCGTAGACACGTACGACGGTCCCCCACGGCGGCCGGCCAGCCGAGGTGGGCGCCTCGCGCAGGTCCTCGGGGGTGGCGATCGAGGCGTAGGCGACCTCGGTGGAGCCGTAGATGTTGTAGAGGTGGTCCCCGAAGTGGTCCATCCAGCCCAGCGCCAGGTCGCCGGGCAGCGCCGAGCCCGACGACGCCACCACCTGCACGGTGGGCAGGTCGTGGGCGGCCAGGACGTCCTCGGGCAGCGCCAGGATGCGCTGGAGCATGACCGGGATGACCACCACGCACTCGCAGCGCTCGTCGGCGACGACCCGCAGCGCGTCCTCGGGGTCGAAGCGACGCCGCAGCACCAGCGTCGTGCCGAGCAGCATCGCCAGCGCCATGTGCGCGTAGCCCCAGGTGTGGAACAGCGGGGCGGCCACGTGGGTGCGCCAGCCGGCGCGCAGCGGCATCCGGGAGAGCAGCGAGACCGCCGCGTCGATCCCGGGCTCCGCCCGGGGCGCGGCCTTCGGGGTGCCGGTGGTGCCGGAGGTCAGGATCACGATGCGCCCGTGGCGCTGGGGTGCGTCGAGGTCGTCGCCGCAGGACGCCGCGATCAGGCCGTCCAGCGTCAGCCGCTCCCCCGCGGACCCGGCGTGGCCGTCGCTCCACGCGACCACCCGGATGCCGGGGACCTCGTCGGCGAGCAGGCCGGCGAACTCCTCGTCGTGGATCACCACGCGCGGCCCCTCACGCTCGAGGACCTCGAGCAGCTGGGGGCCGGCGAAGGCGGTGTTGAGGTAGAGCGCGTCGGCACCGAGGCGGTTGATCGCGATCGTGGCCTCGACGAAGCCGCGGTGGTTGCGGCACATGAGCGCCACCGAGTCGCCCTCGCCGACGCCGAGCTCGCGCAGCCCGCGGGCCAGCGCGTTGGCGCGGCGGTGCAGCTCGGCGTAGGCCAGCGAGCCACGCTCGTCGATGATCGCGACCCGGTCCGGCGTACGCAGCGCGACACTGGCGAACCCGCCGCCGGGGCCGGTCCCCCAGCGGCGCAGGGTGCTCATGAGCCCGAGCAGGACCGAGGGGCCGTGAGGGCGGATGACGCCGGAGCCGAGCAGCACCCTGCCGGCCGTGGCCGTCGAGGCGAGCCGGGCCGTCAGGGTGTCGAGCACAGGTGGGTTCCTTCGGTGCCGCGGAGGGAGCAGTACTGCCCCAGCCGGTCAGGCCGGGGTCTTGGGTGCCACCAGTCGCGTCGCCGCCCAGTCCTTGCTGACGGTCGCCGTCGTGGTCTGCGCGAGCCCCGCGATCGGAGCCGCCTCGGCGATGTCGGACGCGTCGACGGCGTTCGGCCTGCCGACCTTCGGGGTCATCAACCAGATGGAGCCACCGCCGACGAGGTCGGTCAGGGAGTCGACGAGTCCATCGACGAGGTCGCCGTCGTCTTGTCGCCACCACAGCAGGACCGCGTCCACGACGTTGCCGTAGTCACCGTCCACCATGTCGGCGTCGAGGGCGTTCTCGATGGCAACGCGGAGTTCGTCGTCGGCGTCGTTGTCCCAGCCAAGTTCCTGAATGACCATGCCGGCCTTGAAGCCGAGCCGGGCAGCCGGATCGGCAGGGGCGCCTGTCTGGGTGGACCCGCCACCCGCGGTCGAACTCACTGAGGCCTCCAGACATCTGATGAGATACGGCCCCCCGGGATGTCGGAGAAGCCGGATGTGAGGAGTAGTCCAGCGGAGTCGGAGCCGCTGCGCAAGCCGGTACACGCCACGACCTCGTCGTACGGCGTCCCGGGACCGGCTCCGCGGGGGCCCGCGGCGGGCGCTGGGGACCCTCGTGGCGGGGTCGAGTGGAGACCTGGCGCACCCCGTTCCCTCATCTACTGGGCGGTAGATACCGCCTACTTTCGCGGCGTGGGAACATGGCCGGGTGACCGAGGAAACACCCTTCCCTTCAGGCACTCGCTCCGGCAGCACCCCTTCTGTGATCCACGAGGGCCTGCCGACCCAGCTGCCGGACATCGACCCTGACGAGACCGCGGACTGGCTCGCCTCCTTCGACGCGCTCGTCGACGAGCGCGGCCGCTCCCGCGCCCGCTACATGATGCTGCGCCTGCTCGAGCGCGCCCGTGAGATGCAGGTCGGGGTGCCCGCCCTGCGCTCCACCGACTACATCAACACGATCCCGCCCGAGCGCGAGCCGTGGTTCCCGGGCGATGAGGAGATCGAGCGCCGCATCCGCGCCTTCATCCGGTGGAACGCCGCGGTGATGGTCTCCAGCGCCAACCGCAAGGGTCTGGAGGTCGGCGGCCACATCGCCACCTACCAGTCCTCCGCGAGCCTCTACGAGGTCGGCTTCAACCACTTCTTCCGCGGCAAGGACCACCCCGGCGGCGGCGACCAGATCTACTTCCAGGGCCACGCCTCCCCCGGCATCTACGCCCGCGCGTTCCTCGAGGGACGCCTGGAGGAGGAGCAGCTCTACCGCTTCCGCCAGGAGGTCCAGCACGGCACCGGCAAGGGCCTGTCCTCCTACCCGCACCCCCGCCTGATGCCGGACTTCTGGGAGTTCCCCACGGTCTCCATGGGCCTCACCGGCATCAACTCGATCTACCAGGCGCGGTTCAACCGCTACCTGCACAACCGCGGCATCAAGGACACCAGCGACCAGCACGTCTGGGCGTTCCTCGGCGACGGCGAGATGGCCGAGCCCGAGTCGCTCGGCGCGATCCGGATCGCCGCCCGCGAGGAGCTCGACAACCTCACCTGGGTCATCAACTGCAACCTGCAGCAGCTCGACGGCCCGGTCACCGGCAACGGCAAGATCATCCAGGAGCTGGAGGCCAACTTCCGCGGCGCCGGCTGGAACGTGATCAAGGTCGTGTGGGGCCGCGAGTGGGACGACCTGCTCGCCCGCGACGTCAACGGCGTGCTGGTGAACAAGATGAACACCACCGCGGACGGCGACTTCCAGACCTACTCGGTCGAGGACGGCGCCTACACCCGCGAGCACTTCTTCGGCGGCGACGAGCGGCTGCGCAAGATGGTCGAGCACATGAGCGACGCGCAGATCGCCAAGCTGCCGCGTGGTGGCCACGACTATCGCAAGGTCTACGCCGCGTTCGACGCCGCGACCAAGCACGTCGGCCAGCCGACGGTCATCTTGGCCAAGACGGTCAAGGGCTGGACGATCGACGCCCTCGAGGGCAAGAACGCCACCCACCAGATGAAGAAGCTGACCCCGGAGGACATCAAGCGCTTCCGCGACCGCCTCTACCTCCCGATCTCCGACCGCGACCTGGAGCGCTCTTATGAGGAGACCGGCGCCGCGCCGTTCTTCCACCCGGGCGCCGAGTCGCCGGAGATCCAGTACATGATGGAGCGCCGCCGTCAGCTCGGCGGCTCCGTCCCGCGCCGCGTGCAGCGCTCCAAGCCCCTGACGCTCCCCTCGGACGCGGCGTACAAGGACCTCAAGCAGGGCGGCGGCAAGAACAAGATCGCCACCACGATGGCCGTCGTACGCCTGCTCAAGGAGTGGATGCGCGACCCCGAGATCGGCAAGCGCCTGGTCCCGATCGCGCCGGACGAGTACCGCACCTTCGGCATGGACGCGATGTTCCCGAGCGCGAAGGTCTACAACCCGGCCGGCCAGCAGTACGAGTCGGTCGACCGCAAGTTGTTGCTCTCCTACAAGGAGTCCAAGCAGGGCCAGATGCTCCACGAGGGCATCTCCGAGGCCGGCGCCGTCGCCTCGGCGACGGCCGCCGGGTCGGCGTACGCCACCCACGGCGAGCCGATGATCCCGTTCTACATCTTCTACTCGATGTTCGGGTTCCAGCGCACCGGCGACTCGATCTGGGCGATGGCCGACCAGCTCTCCCGCGGCTTCCTGATCGGCGCCACCGCCGGTCGCACCACGCTGACCGGCGAGGGCCTGCAGCACGCCGACGGCCACTCCCCGCTGCTGGCGGCGACCAACCCGGCGGTCGTGCACTACGACCCGGCGCACGCCTACGAGATCGCGCACATCATGCAGAACGGTCTCGAGCGGATGTACGGCACCGGCGGCCCCGCGGGCAACGGCGAGAACGTCATCTACTACGTGACCGTCTACAACGAGCCGGTCACCCAGCCGGCGGAGCCGGCCGACGTCGACGTCGAGGGCATCCTCAAGGGCATGCACCAGACGGCCGTCGCCGAGGGCGAGGGCCCGCGGGTCACCCTGCTCGGCTCCGGCGTGGGCTACCCCTGGATCGAGGACGCGGCGCGGATCCTGCGCGAGGACTGGGGCGTGCAGGCCGACCTGTGGTCGGTCACCTCCTGGAACGAGCTCGCCCGCGACGCCATCGCGGCCGAGGAGTGGAACCTGCTGCACCCGGGCGAGTCCTTGCGCACGTCGTACGTCGAGGAGCGCCTCGTCGACGTCGAGGGCCCGGTCGTCGCGGTGTCGGACTTCATGCGGGCCGTCCCGCTGCAGATCGCGCGCTGGGTGCCCGGGGACTACCGCGTGCTCGGCGCCGACGGGTTCGGCTTCGCCGACACCCGCCCGGCCGCGCGCCGGTTCTTCCACATCGACGCCCAGTCCGTCGTCGTCCAGGCGCTGCAGGCGCTCGCCGACGCCGGGCAGATCGACCCCGCCCAGGTGGAGAAGGCGTTCACCACCTACCGCATCGACGACCCGACGGCGGTCGCCGACGTGGAGCAGGAGGGCGGCGACGCCTGAGTCGCCTCCGCACCCGTGCCAGGGCCCGTCACGCCTCGCGTGGCGGGCCCTGGCGCGTCCGCGGGGCCTGTCGGGTCAGGCGGGGCCGTTGGCGACCGCGTGCAGCGGGTCGCTCGCCGGGTCACTCATCGGGGCCGCGCCGGTGCGCAGCAGCGCGCGCCAGCGCGCACGGGAGTACGTCGCGGGCGGCGTCTCCTCGACGAAGTCGGCCAGGAGGCGGGCGAAGCGCACCGGGTGGTCCTTGTGCGGGAAGTGCCCGGCGTCGTCCAGGATCTCGACCCGCGCCGCCGGGGCGAGGCGGGCCACGACCTCGGCGTGCTCGACCGGGATCACCGCGTCGTCACGACCCCAGAGCACCGCCATCGGCAGCGCGCTGGTGAGGTAGGCCCGGTCCGCCATCGTGACGATCTGGCCCTGCCAGTCCACCACCGCGCGCACGACGTGGCGCAGCGCGTGGCGAGTCGCCGGGTCGCGCAGCGAGTCATAGATCGTGGCGACCTCGCCGAGGTCGCGGGTGCGCGGCAGCCCGCTCGCCGCGAGCATCCTCATGCCGACGACGCCGACGTGGCGGACTCCGGGCGCGGTGAGCACGCCCATCACCTGGTGGAAGCCGGGCGTGGTGACGGCCCGCACCAGCGGCGAGACCTCGGGCCCGAGCCCGCCCGGCGCCACCAGGACCAGGCGCTCGGTGCGCTCGGGGAACTGGTAGGCGAACTGCATCGCCACCCCACCGCCGAGGCTGTGCCCGACCACCGTCACCCGGTTGATGCCCAGGACGGTGAGCAGGTCGCGCATCGCGTTGGCGTAGCCGCCGACGCTGTAGTCGGCGCGCGGCTTGTCGGAGCTGCCGTGGCCGAGCAGATCGGGGGCGATGACGGTGTGGCGCCGCGCGAGCTCGTCGATGACCGGTGACCAGGTGGTGTGGTCGCAGCCCATCCCGTGCAGGAGCAGCAGCACCGGCCCGGTCCCGACCTTGACGAAGGCGCGCCGGTGACCGTGGATCGTCACCGACTGCACCTCGTGCGCCGCCTCAGCCACCACCGTCTCCCGCCGTCGAAGCCAGAGGACCGATTCAACCAGACCGGGGCCTGCGCGGCGGGCGGACGCGGTCTAGCCTCGGGGCGTGTCCCGCCGCGTTCCCGTCACCGCTCACCCCCGCGCCACCGCCGCCCTGCGACGCGCGACCGGCTCGCTGAGCACCGCGGCGATGGCCCGCATGGAGACCGAGTACGCCTGGTTCCGCGCCCTGAGCGCCGAGGACCGCTCCTGGGTCGGGATGATCGTCCAGGCCGGCGTCAAGGGCTTCGTGGACTGGTACCGCCGCGACCCGGGGCAGGCGCCGGCCCCCGAGGGCTCGCTGCTGGCCGCCTCGATCTTCGGCGCGGCGCCGCGTGCGCTCGCCGGCGTGATCACCCTGCGCCAGACCGTCGACCTGGTGCGTCTCTCGATCGAGGTGGTCGAGTCCAACCTCGACGACCTGCTCGACGCCGAGGACTCCGCCGACGCCCACGTCGCGGTCTCCCGCTATGCCCGCGAGATCGCCTTCGCGACCGCCGAGGTCTACGCCCGTGCCGCGGAGGTCCGCGGCGCCTGGGACGCCCGGCTCGAGGCGCTCGTGGTGGATGCCGTGCTGCGCGCCGAGACCGACGAGGCCATGCTCTCGCGGGCCAGCGCGCTCGGCTGGTCGGCGCGCGGCGACGTGGCGGTCGTGCTCGGCGCCGCGCCCGCACGTCGTACCGAGACCGACCTCTTCGAGGAGGTACGCCGGGTCGCGCGGGCAGCGGGACTGGAGGCCCTCTGCGCGGTGCAGGGCGAGCGCCTGGTCGTGGTGCTCGGCGGCGCCGACGACACGCGCGCGGCCGGTGCCGCGGTCGCCGACCTCTTCGGGGACGGCCCCGTCGTGGTGGGCCCGGTGGTCAGCGACCTCGGCGCTGCTCACGCCTCCGCGCGAGCAGCCCTCTCCGCCCACCGCGCCGCGGCCGGCTGGCCCGAGGCGCCGCGGCCGGTGCTGAGCGACGAGCTGCTGCCCGAGCGGGTGCTCGCCGGCGACGGCCACGCCCGCCGGCTGCTGGTCGACGAGGTCTACCTGCCGCTCGTGCGGGCCCGGGCGGCGCTCGCGGAGACCCTCGCGGCGTACTTCGGGGCGGGCGGCTCGATCGAGGGCACCGCGCGCCTGCTCTTCGTGCACCCCAACACCGTGCGCTACCGCCTGCGCCAGGCCGCCGAGGTCACCGGCTTCAGCCCCTCCGACCCCCGCGACGCCTTCACCCTCGAGATCGCGCTGGTGCTCGGCCGCCAGTCCGGGCGCGGCGCGGACGAGGTGTGACCGGGAGACCACCGGGGCTTTTTGTAGGGTTCCCACAACAGATCGCGACCGACTTTCGTGAGCGCCGGCGCGGATTCCGGGCCCGCCGACAGGCAGAGTGGTCCGTGTGCTCGTCATCGTTGCTCCCGGCCAGGGCGCCCAGTCGCCCGGCTTCCTGAGGTCCTGGCTGGAGGACCCGACCTTCGCGTCGCGGTTCGACTGGCTCTCCACCGTCGCCGGCATCGACCTCGCCCACTACGGCACCGAGGCCGACGCCGACGCCATCCGGGACACCCGGATCGCCCAGCCGCTGCTGGTCGCCACCGGTCTGGTCGCCGCCCTCGAGCTGTTCCCCCACCCCACCGACGCGTTCAGCCGCATCGGCGCGGTCGCGGGCCACAGCGTGGGCGAGCTGGCCGCGGCCGCCGGCGCCCGGGTGATCACCGCCGAGCAGGCGATGGTGCTGGTGCGCGAGCGCGGCAACGCGATGGCCGCGGCCGCCGCCGCGACCCCCACCGGGATGACCGCCGTCCTCGGCGGCGACCGCGACGAGGTGCTCGCGAAGCTCGCCGAGCACGGCCTGACCCCGGCCAACGACAACGGGCCCGGCCAGGTCGTGGCCGCCGGCACCCTGGCCCAGCTCGAGGCGTTCGCGGCCGACGGGCCGGCCAAGGCCCGCCTGATGCCGCTGAGCGTCGCCGGCGCGTTCCACACCGAGCACATGGCGCCCGCGGTCGGGCACCTGCAGAAGCTCGCCCGTTCGGTGTCGGTCCACGACCCGCGCACCCGCCTGATCTCCAACAAGGACGGCCAGGTCGTCCACGACGGCCAGGAGGTGCTGCGCCGCCTCGTCGGGCAGATCGCCAACCCGGTCCGCTGGGACCTGTGCCTGGAGACGATGGCCGACCTCGGCGTCACCGGCATCTTGGAGATGCCGCCGGCCGGCACCCTGACCGGCATCGCGAAGCGCGCCCTCAAGGGCGTCGAGACCTTCGCGCTGAAGACCCCCGACCAGCTCGAGGACGCCCGCGCGTTCTGCGACAAGCACGGCGAGGCCAGCCACTTCGGCGCCAGCCCGACCTGGCGCATGGTGGTCTCCCCGGCCAAGGGCACCTTCCACGTCGCCACCGAGGCCCGCGACCTCGGCGCGCTGCACGCCGGCGCCACGATCGGCGACGTCGCCAGCCTGCGCGACCGGATCCAGGTGACCGCCGCCCACGGCGGCCAGGTCGTCGAGTGGCTCGTCGAGGACGGCGACCCGGTCGCCCCCGGCCAGCCGCTGCTGCGCCTGCACCCCGAGGGCGCCAGCTGATGGCCATCCTCTCCCCCGCCACCGGCGCCCGGTACGCCGCGCTGAAGGGCGTCGGCGCCTACCGTCCCCGCCGGGTCGTGCCGAACTCCGAGATCGTGGACGCGATCGACTCCAGCGACGAGTGGATCCGCCAGCGCTCCGGCATCGTCTCGCGCCGCTGGGCCTCCCCGGAGGAGACCGTGCAGATGATGGCCTCCGCCGCGGCGCGCGACGCGCTCGCCGACGCCGGCGTCGAGGCCGCCCAGATCGACTGCGTCATCGTCGCCACGGTCAGCCACCTGATGCAGACCCCGGCCGTCGCCACGCTGATCGCCCACGAGCTCGGCACCGACGACGCCGCCGCCTTCGACATCTCCGCCGCGTGCGCCGGCTTCTGCCACGGCGTCGCCATGGCCAACGACATGGTCACCGGCGGCTCGGCCGGCCACGTGCTGGTCATCGGCGTCGAGCGGCTCTCCGACATCACCGACACCACCGACCGCGGCACGGCGTTCATCTTCGCCGACGGCGCCGGTGCGGCGGTGGTGGGCCCGAGCGACACCCCCGGCATCGGCCCGGTCGTGTGGGGCTCCCAGGGCGAGCACTTCGACCACATCCGGCAGCGCGAGGACTGGCGCGACGTGCTGGCCGCCGAGACGCCGCTGATGCCGCACCTCACCATGCAGGGCAACCCGGTGTTCCGCTGGGCGTCGTTCGCGATGGCCAAGATCGGCCAGGAGGCGCTCGACCGTGCCGGCATCACCGCCGACGAGCTCGACTGCTTCGTGCCGCACCAGGCCAACATGCGCATCATCGACGCGCTCGCCCGCTCGATGAAGCTGCCCGACACCGTGCGCATCGCGCGCGACATCGCCGAGATGGGCAACACCTCGGCGGCCTCGATCCCCCTCGCCCTGGAGCGCATGCGCGCCGACGGCGAGGCCCGCTCCGGTGACACGGCGCTCTTCATCGCCTTCGGCGCCGGCCTCGCGTACGCCGCGCAGGTCGTCGTCGTCCCCTGAGCCGGCCCCTCGGGGCCCGCACCACCGCAGGACCGCAGGACCGCACCACCCCAGCACCATCCACCAGCACCACCACGACCAAGGAGAAGCCCCATGGCCACCACCGAAGAGATCCGCGCCGACCTCGCCGAGATCGTCAACGAGGTCGCCGGCGTCGACGCCGCCGATGTCCAGCTCGACAAGTCCTTCGTCGACGACCTCGACGTCGACTCGCTCTCGATGGTCGAGGTCGTCGTGGCCGCCGAGGAGAAGTTCGGCGTCTCGATCCCCGACGACGAGGTCAAGAACCTCAAGACCGTCGGTGACGCCGTCGCGTTCATCGAGCGCGCCCAGGCCTGAGCCACCCCACCCCCAACGATCAGGAGCCAACACACGATGAGTCGAACCCGAGTCGTGGTCACCGGCCTCGGCACCACCAGCCCCCTGGGCGGCGACGTGGCCAGCACCTGGGAGGGCCTGCTCGCTGGGCGCTCCGGCGTGCGTCACCTCACCGAGGAGTGGGCCGCCGACCTGCCGGTCAAGATCGCGGGTCGGATCGCCATCGAGCCGACCGAGGTCCTGGAGCGGGTCAAGGCCCGCCGCCTGGACCGTTCGGCGCAGTTCGCCCTGGTCGCGGCGATGGAGGCATGGCGCGACGCCGGCCTGGAGAACGCCGTCCAGGACCACGGTCTTGACGGCGACCGGGTCGGCGTCGCCATGGCGTCGGGCATCGGTGGCGTGACCACCCTGCTCGACAACTACGACACCTTGAAGGCCAAGGGCCCGCGCCGGGTCTCCCCGCTCGCGGTGCCCATGCTGATGGCCAACGCTCCCGCCGCCAACATCAGCCTCTACGTCGGTGCCCGCGGCGCGGTGAACACCCCGATCTCGGCGTGCGCGTCGGGCAACGAGGGCATCGCCATGGCCATCGACCAGATCCGCCTGGGCCGCGCCGACGTCGTCGTCGCCGGCGGCACCGAGGCCGCGATCCACCCGCTGCCGATGGCGGCGTTCGCCAACATGATGGCGCTGTCCAAGAACGACGGGGACCCGACCACCGTGTCGCGTCCCTGGGACACCGGCCGCAACGGCTTCGTGCTGGGCGAGGGCGCCGGCGTCCTGGTGCTGGAGTCCCTCGAGCACGCCCAGGCCCGCGGCGCCCGCATCTACGCCGAGGTCCTCGGTGCCGGCATCACCGCCGACTCCCACGACATCGCCCAGCCCGACCCGGAGGGCCGCGGCGGCTCGCGCGCCATCCTGCGGGCGCTGGCGGAGTCCGACATCGACGCCTCCGCGATCAAGCACGTCAACGCGCACGCGACCTCCACGCCGCTCGGCGACATCGCCGAGGGCCTGATGCTGCACGCCACGCTGGGCGCCAGCGTCTCCGACGTGGTCGTCACCAGCACCAAGTCGATGACCGGGCACCTGCTCGGTGGCGCCGGCGCGCTCGAGGCGGTCGCGACGGTGATGGCGCTGCACGAGCGGGTCAGCCCACCCACGATCAACCTCGACGACTTGGACCCGCGGGTGGACCTGGACATCGCGACCACCGCACGTCCGCTCCCCCAGGGCGACATCGCGGCGCTCAACAACTCCTTCGGCTTCGGCGGCGCCAACGTCGCCGTCGCGTTCGGGAGCATCTGATGAGCGTCGTCGCCGCCCCCGCCTCCTCCCGCCCGGCCAAGCTGCCGCGCGAGGAGGACCCGCGCCACCCGCTCAAGCGGCTGACCGCGCTCTTCGACGACGGCACGCTGGAGCTGATCAGCCCCGACGACGACTCCGGCATGCTCGCGGCGACCGGACACGTCGACGGCGCCCCCGTCGTCGCCTTCTGCTCCGACGCCACCGTCATGGGCGGCGCGATGGGCGACCTCGGCTGCCGAGTCGTCGTGGACGCCTACCACCGCGCGATGACCGACCGGGTGCCGATCATCGGGCTGTGGCACTCCGGCGGCGCCCGGCTCGCCGAGGGCGTGCTCTCGCTGCACGCGGTCGGCCGGATCTTCCAGGTGATGACCCAGGCCTCGGGCAAGATCCCGCAGGTCTCGGTGGTGCTCGGCCCGGCCGCCGGCGGCGCGGCGTACGGCCCGGCGCTCACCGACGTGGTGATCCTCGGTCCCGAGGGCCGCATCTTCGTCACCGGGCCCGACGTCGTCCGCTCGGTCACCGGCGAGGACGTCGACATGCTGCGCCTCGGCGGCCCGGAGCCGCACGGTCGTCGATCCGGCGTCGTGCACGTGCTGACCGACACCGAGGCGGAGGCCCTGGAGCGGGCGCGCGCCATCGCCAGCCTGCTCGGTGCGCAGGGCAGCCTGCGCGTCAGCGACGTGGCGGACCGCGACCTCGAGGCACTGCTGCCGGAGTCGCGCAAGCGCGCCTACGACGTGCACCCGCTGGTCGAGGCCGTGCTCGACGAGGGCACCGTGCAGGAGCTGCACACCCGCTGGGCGCCCAACGTCGTGACCGCCCTGGGCCGCTTCGGCGGGCGCACGGTCGGCGTGGTGGCCAACAACCCCCTGCGCCTGGGCGGCTGCCTGGACTCCGCCTCCGCTGAGAAGTCCGCGCGGTTCGTGCGGATGTGCGATGCCTTCGGGATCCCGCTCATCGTCCTCGTGGACGTCCCGGGCTACCTGCCCGGTGTCGGGCAGGAGTGGGACGGCGTGGTGCGCCGCGGCGCCAAGCTGCTGCACGCCTTCGGCGAGTGCGTGGTCCCCCGGGTCACCCTGGTGACCCGCAAGACCTACGGCGGGGCCTACATCGCGATGAACTCCCGCTCGCTGGGCGCCACCAAGGTGCTGGCCTGGCCGGGTGCCGAGGTCGCGGTCATGGGCGCCGTCGCGGCGGTGCGCATCCTGCACCGCCGGCGCCTGGCCGAGGTCGAGCCCGACCTGCGCGCGCAGGTCGAGAACGAGCTCGCCGCCGAGCACGAGCGGATCGCCGGCGGCGTCGAGCGCGCCGTCGAGATCGGCGTCGTCGACGAGGTCGTCGCCCCCGCCGAAACCCGCTCCGCGATCGCCCGGGCCATCGACGAGGCCGTCCAGACCGACGGCGTACGCCGCGGGAACCACGGCAACATCCCGCTCTGAGGAACCGCACGCACGACGAAGGCCCCCACCTGTCGGTGGGGGCCTTCGTCGTGGAGCAGGAGGATCGCGCCGCTCAGACGACCTGGTGCAGCCAGCGCACCGGCGCGCCGTCACCGGCGTGGCGGAACGTCTCGAGCTCGTCGTCCCAGGGCTTGCCGAGCAGCTTGTCGATCTCGACGAGGACAGTGGTCTCACCGAGCGCGGCCTTGACCACGGCGGCCTTGAGCCGGTCCTCGGGGATCATGATGTCGCCGTGGATGCCCGTGACGGCGTGGAAGACGCCGAGCTCGGGGGTGTAGGAGTAGCGGGCGCCCTCGGTCCCGGACGTCGGCTCCTCGGTGATCTCGAAGCGCAGCTGGTTCCAGCCGCGCAGCGCCGAGGCGATGGCGGCCGCGGAACCCGTCGATCCGCTCCAGGAGAGCTCGGCACGGTAGGTGCCGGCCTGCGCCGGCTGAGGCGTCCAGTCCAGGCTCACGGGCACGCCGAGGACACCGCCCACGGCCCACTCGATGTGTGGGCACAACGCGGACGGCGCGGAGTGAACGTAAAGTACGCCCCTCGTCGCCGAGCGGCTGGTGGTGCGTGCGGTCACGGTGACCTCCTCCTTCTCCGGCGCGAGCTACGCCTTCCCCAGCGGTCTCGTCATGGAGGAGAGATCAGTCGTGTGACACAGGTTCAGTTCTCGGACCATTGTGGCCCATGATGCGCCTGCGCACCAGTGGTGTGAGGCGCGTGTCGCAAAAGTAGCGTGTTCAGGCGTTCCACGTGTGGGTGGGCGAGACGACGTTGGCGCCGTCGCGGACCGCACCGAGCAGCAGCCCGGGACCGCGCGGCGACGCCGCGGACGCCTCGGCCTCGTCGATGTCGACCAGGTCCAAGACCACGCAGGTGATGTTGTCGCGCCCGCCCGCCGCGAGCGCCGCGTGGACCAGGGCGGTCACCGCCTGCGCCGCGGCACCCTCGCGCAGCGTCCCTGCGATCGCCTCGTCGTCGACCAGGTCGCTCAGGCCGTCGGTGCACAGCAGCAGCCGATCGCCCGCGCGCACGTCGGCCACCGCGATGTCCGGGCCGGCGTCGGCCGGGTCGCCGTCGAGCGTGCGGAGCACGACCTTGCGCCACGGGTGGGTGGCCAGCACCGCGGCCGAGACACGCGACGTACGACGCAGCTGCTCGGCATAGGTGTGGTCACCGGAGAGCTGGGTCAGCACGCCGTCGCGCCAGCGGTAGGCACGCGAGTCCCCGACGTGCCCGAGCGCGACCTGCGCGCCGTCGCATGCCACCACCGTCAACGTGGTCGACATGCCGAGGCGGTTCAGGTCGCGCTGCACGGCGAAGCGGACCGCGGCCCGCGCGGCGTCCGTGGCGGCCGCGACCCGGGCCTCGAGGGCATCCGGCGGTCCGGCCGCGAACCAGCAGGCGCGCCAGCACGAGACGAGTGCGTCCACAGCCGTGGCGGAGGCGACCTCACCTGCCGCCGCTCCCCCGACCCCGTCCGCGACGACGGCGACCGAGCGCCCGACGTACCCCGAGTCCTCGTTGTGGACGCGCACCAGGCCGACCTCGCTCACTCCCGAGCCCGCGAAGCCGAGCATGGACCCCTCCTCTGCTGATCGTGAGTACAGCGTCGTGTGTTCGGCGCGGTCAAGCATGTAGGCGTCCGTCGTGGCCTACGCTCCGGGCCGTGGACCAGCCTGCGGACCAGCCCGCGCCCCTGACCGTCGTGCACCGCCGGGGCGCGCGTCTCGCGCTCACCGTGGTGGTCGGCGCAGCAGTGGTCGGCGCCATCGCGTGGTACGCCAACAGCCCGGCTTCCCTGCCCACGTCCGAGCAGCCCGTGCTGGCCTCGACGCCCGCGGGGGTCCCGGTCCATGTCGGCGTCTTCGGCGCCGAGCCCGACTTCGACAGGACCCTCGCGCTGAGCGGGGTGCGGGTCCGGGTGACCTCCGACGTCCCGGTCGAGGTGGAGCCGCTGCTGTGCCGCGGCGGCTCGTTCCGAGTCACCACCGTCCCGAGCACCTTCTGCGCGGACCTGCTCGACACCGAGGGCGAGAGCCTGACCCCGGGAGACACCGTCGTCCTGCGCATCAGCGGCGACCACGCAGGAACCGTGCAGATCGACCGGGTGCGCCTGGCCTTCCGCGAGGGCATCCAGCGGGGCGTGCGCCCCGCCGGAGCCCCCAGCCGGGTGACCGTGCTCGGCCGCTGATCAGTCTGCGAGGCGCTTCTCGAGGGCCTCGGCGCGGTCGGCCGCGTCGGTGAGCTCCTCGGCGTCGATCGCGTTGGTGCGGTGGAACCACGCCAGCGCGTCGGTGTAGCGCCCAGCGGCCTCGAGGGTGTCGGCGTAGGCGTAGCGCAGCCGCACGACCCAGGAGGAGCGAGTCTTGTTGTTGAGCGGCGCCAGCTCCAGCGTCCGGAGAGCGGCGTCGAACTGGCCGAGGTCCCGGCGGGCGCCGGCCTCGACGATCGTCATCTCCGCCTTGGCCTCGGGGGCGAAGTTCACCACCGACGGGCTCTTGGCGAGCTTGAGCGCCTGCTCGGGCTGACCGAGGGCACGGTGGCAGTCCGCCATGATCGGCAGGTACGCCGTGGCGCCGTTCATCCGCTTCGCCGCACGCAGCTCGGCGAGCGCCTCGGCGTAGTGTCCGGCGGCGTACGCCGCCTCGCCCACGGCCTCGCGGACGACGGCGAGCCGTGCCGCACGGGCCCGGGCGGCCATCGCGTGCTGGTAGGCGAGCTCGGGGTCGGTGTCGATGAAGTGCCCCGCGGCCACGAGGTGCCGCGCGATCCGGGCCGCGAGCTTCTCGGGCAGCCCCTTCAGCTGGGCGCCGACCGAGCGGTCGAGCTCATCACCGGAGATCTCGGGGGGCAGCTCGGGGCCGTCGTAGCGCGCCTGGTCACCGGTGCGCGGAGCACGCTCACGGCTATCGGAGCGACCGCCACGGTCGGGCCGGCCACCCCGCTCGGGGCGCCCGCCGCTGCGCGTACGGTCGCCGCCGCGCTCGGGACGTCCGCCACGGTCCGGCCGGTCGCCGCTGCGGGAACGCTCGCCGCCGCGCTCGGGGCGCTCGCTGCCGCGTCCACCGCTCTGCGGCTTGCCGCCGGAGGGCCTGCCACCCGAGGGGCGACCGCCGCGTCCGGGTCCGTCGCCCTGAGGGCGCTGGTTGCGTCGCTGGTCAGCCATCTGATCTGTGCTCCTGGGTCTGGCGTGGAACGCCGAATTCTATGACGAAATGCACGTAGGGGCCACCAGATGGTGGCCCCTACGGAATATTTGTCCGGCGGCGTCCTACTCTCCCACAACCTCTCGGTTGCAGTACCATCGGCGCTGAAAGGCTTAACTTCCGGGTTCGGGATGGGACCGGGTGTTTCCCTTTCGCTATGGCCGCCGTAACTCTATCGACTCCACCCATCAACACCCGCCGCAAAAAGTTGGGGTGTGTATCTGGGGAGCCAAGCCACTATTCACATGTTGTGCATGTGGTGTTGTGTTGGATCGTGGACGCGATCAATTGCGCGGTTGTCTTGATAGTTTCAGTAAAGTGAGTGTAAGACAAGCCCTCGGCCTATTAGTACCGGTCGGCTAGGCATTGCTGCTGTACACCTCCGGCCTATCAACCCAGTGTTCTGCTGGGGCCTTACCCCGTTAACCGGGTGGGAAACCTCATCTTGAAACGTGCTTCCCGCTTAGATGCATTCAGCGGTTATCACTTCCGAACGTAGCCAACCAGCCGTGCCCCTGGCGGGACAACTGGCACACCAGAGGTTCGTCCATCCCGGTCCTCTCGTACTAGGGACAGCCTTTCTCAAGTTTCCTGCGCGCGCGGCGGATAGGGACCGAACTGTCTCACGACGTTCTAAACCCAGCTCGCGTGCCGCTTTAATGGGCGAACAGCCCAACCCTTGGGACCTGCTCCAGCCCCAGGATGCGACGAGCCGACATCGAGGTGCCAAACCATCCCGTCGATATGGACTCTTGGGGAAGATCAGCCTGTTATCCCCGGGGTACCTTTTATCCGTTGAGCGACGCCGCTTCCACATGCCGACGCCGGATCACTAGTTCCGACTTTCGTCCCTGCTCGACATGTCTGTCTCACAGTCAAGCTCCCTTGTGCACTTACACTCAACACCTGATTGCCAACCAGGCTGAGGGAACCTTTGAGCGCCTCCGTTACATTTTAGGAGGCAACCGCCCCAGTTAAACTACCCATCAGGCACTGTCCCTGATCCGGATTACGGACCTAGGTTAGACATCTAGTACGACCAGAGTGGTATTTCAACGATGACTCCACAACCACTGGCGTGGCCACTTCACAGTCTCCCACCTATCCTACACAAGCCGAACCAAACACCAATACCAAACTATAGTAAAGGTCCCGGGGTCTTTCCGTCCTGCCGCGCGTAACGAGCATCTTTACTCGTAGTGCAATTTCGCCGAGTCCACGGTTGAGACAGCGCCCAAGTCGTTACTCCATTCGTGCAGGTCGGAACTTACCCGACAAGGAATTTCGCTACCTTAGGATGGTTATAGTTACCACCGCCGTTTACTGGGGCTTAAGTTCTCAGCTTCGAACTTGCGTTCTAACCGGTCCCCTTAACCTTCCAGCACCGGGCAGGAGTCAGTCCGTATACATCGTCTTACGACTTAGCACGGACCTGTGTTTTTAGTAAACAGTCGCTTGGGCCTGGTCTCTGCGGCCCTTCACGCTTCCCCAGCAAGTGGGTACACGATCCGGGCCCCCCTTCTCCCGAAGTTACGGGGGCATTTTGCCGAGTTCCTTAACCGTGGTTCGCTCGATCGCCTTGGTATTCTCTACCTGATCACCTGAGTCGGTTTGGGGTACGGGCGGCGCATAGCTCGCTAGAGGTTTTTCTCGACAGCATAGGATCACCGACTTCCCCAATTGGGTCCCCATCACACCTCAGGATCGACATCAAAGTCAGCCACCCGGATTTGCCTAGGCGGCTCCCTACATGCTTGGCCGTACACAACCATCGGTACGGTTCGACTACCTTCCTGCGTCACCCCATCGCTTGACTACTACCAGTTCGGGTCCCACGCTACGCCGCAGCCTCTTCTCCCGAAGGAGTCGATAACCACGGTTTCAGATGGTTAGCATCACCAGGTTCGTCATGGGCGCTACTTTGCCGGTACGGGAATATCAACCCGTTGTCCATCGACTACGCCTGTCGGCCTCGCCTTAGGTCCCGACTTACCCAGGGCAGATTAGCTTGACCCTGGAACCCTTGATCATTCGGCGCAGGAGTTTCTCACTCCTGATTCGCTACTCATGCCTGCATTCTCACTCGTGTCGCATCCACCACTAGATCACTCTGCGGCTTCACCCGCGACACGACGCTCCCCTACCCATCCACACACCCTTTCGGGCTCTCCACACAAGGTGGGTGCGAATGCCATAGCTTCGGCGGATGACTTGAGCCCCGCTACATTGTCGGCGCGGAATCACTTGACCAGTGAGCTATTACGCACTCTTTCAAGGGTGGCTGCTTCCAAGCCAACCTCCTGGTTGTCACTGCGACTCCACATCCTTTTCCACTTAGTCACCGCTTAGGGGCCTTAGCTGATGGTCTGGGCTGTTTCCCTCTCGACTACGGAGCTTATCCCCCGCAGTCTCACTGCCGCGCTCTCACTTACCGGCATTCGGAGTTTGGCTAACGTCAGTAACCTTGTAGGGCCCATTAGCTATCCAGTGCTCTACCTCCGGCAAGAAACACGCGACGCTGCACCTAAATGCATTTCGGGGAGAACCAGCTATCACGAAGTTTGATTGGCCTTTCACCCCTATCCACAGGTCATCCCCTCAGTTTTCAACCTAAGTGGGTTCGGTCCTCCACGCGGTCTTACCCGCGCTTCAACCTGCCCATGGATAGATCACTTCGCTTCGGGTCTTGAGCGCGCTACTGAAACGCCCTATTCGGACTCGCTTTCGCTACGGCTTCCCCACACGGGTTAACCTCGCAACACACCGCAAACTCGCAGGCTCATTCTTCAAAAGGCACGCCGTCACAAGATACAAGACCTCGCTCCGACGGATTGTAGGCACATGGTTTCAGGTACTATTTCACTCCCCGCCAGGGGTACTTTTCACCTTTCCCTCACGGTACTTGTCCGCTATCGGTCATCAAGGAGTATTTAGGCTTAACAGGTGGTCCTGCCAGATTCACACGGAATTTCAGGGGTTCCGTGTTACTTGGGATCCCACTCGACAGCCACAGCCTTACACCTACGGGGCTATCACCCTCTACGGCTCCACTTTCCAATGGAATTCGACTTCAACTGTGGTTTCTTACTGTCTGGATCGCCGGCAGACGACCCTGAATGGTCCCACAACCCCCCATACGCAACCCCTGCCGGGTATCACACGCATGAGGTTTAGCCTGATCCGATTTCGCTCGCCACTACTCTCGGAATCACTATTGTTTTCTCTTCCTACCGGTACTGAGATGTTTCACTTCCCGGCGTTCCCTCCACACACCCTATATATTCAGGTGCAGGTAACTGGACATGACTCCAGCTGGGTTTCCCCATTCGGACACCCCCGGATCACAGCTTGGTTGCCAACTCCCCGGGGCTTATCGCAGGCTCCTACGTCCTTCATCGGCTCTTGATGCCAAGGCATCCACCATGTGCCCTTCATAGCTTGTCTCACAAACACTCAACAAAAACTACAAAGACTTAATTGCAATATGCGCAACACACAACGTGTGTCACACAAGATGCTCGCGTCCACTATCCAGTTCACAAACAACCAACCCACCAACCACCACCACCCCAACTATCAAGGCAGCAACCGAAGGAGGCATCGAGCTCACAACCCAAAACTCGGGCTGATCCCTCAAAGCTCAACAGTGTGTCACACGACCATCCCCCACACCCATCCCCACCACGTTCCACACCCCACACCCAAAAGCATGAGGCAGTACTAAAGCAAAGACAGGCACCAGGCACAGCCTTCATCGACGATTCCACTAGTGAACACCACCATACGCAACCGAACAGGCGCCGGTTGTCGGGGCGTGTGCTCCTTAGAAAGGAGGTGATCCAGCCGCACCTTCCGGTACGGCTACCTTGTTACGACTTCGTCCCAATCGCCAGCCCCACCTTCGACGGCTCCCTCCCACAAGGGGTTAGGCCACCGGCTTCGGGTGTTGCCGACTTTCGTGACGTGACGGGCGGTGTGTACAAGGCCCGGGAACGTATTCACCGCAGCGTTGCTGATCTGCGATTACTAGCGACTCCGACTTCATGGGGTCGAGTTGCAGACCCCAATCCGAACTGAGACCGGCTTTTTGGGATTCGCTCCCCCTCACGGGATCGCAGCCCTTTGTACCGGCCATTGTAGCATGCGTGAAGCCCTGGACATAAGGGGCATGATGACTTGACGTCATCCCCACCTTCCTCCGAGTTGACCCCGGCAGTCTCCTATGAGTCCCCACCATAACGTGCTGGCAACATAGGACGAGGGTTGCGCTCGTTGCGGGACTTAACCCAACATCTCACGACACGAGCTGACGACAGCCATGCACCACCTGTATACCGACTAAAAGGGGCTCTATCTCTAGAGCTTTCCGGCATATGTCAAACCCAGGTAAGGTTCTTCGCGTTGCATCGAATTAATCCGCATGCTCCGCCGCTTGTGCGGGCCCCCGTCAATTCCTTTGAGTTTTAGCCTTGCGGCCGTACTCCCCAGGCGGGGCGCTTAATGCGTTAGCTGCGGCACGGAACCCATGGAATAGGCCCCACACCTAGCGCCCAACGTTTACGGTGTGGACTACCAGGGTATCTAATCCTGTTCGCTCCCCACACTTTCGCTCCTCAGCGTCAGGTAATGCCCAGAGAACCGCCTTCGCCACCGGTGTTCCTCCTGATATCTGCGCATTTCACCGCTACACCAGGAATTCCGTTCTCCCCTGCATACCTCTAGTCTGCCCGTATCGGAAGCCAGCTCAGAGTTAAGCCCTGAGTTTTCACTCCCGACGTGACAAACCGCCTACGAGCCCTTTACGCCCAATAATTCCGGACAACGCTCGCACCCTACGTATTACCGCGGCTGCTGGCACGTAGTTGGCCGGTGCTTCTTCTGTACCTACCGTCACTTGCGCTTCGTCGGTACTGAAAGAGGTTTACAACCCGAAGGCAGTCATCCCTCACGCGGCGTTGCTGGATCAGGCTTCCGCCCATTGTCCAATATTCCCCACTGCTGCCTCCCGTAGGAGTCTGGGCCGTGTCTCAGTCCCAGTGTGGCCGGTCACCCTCTCAGGCCGGCTACCCGTCGAAGCCTTGGTGAGCCATTACCTCACCAACAAGCTGATAGGCCGCGAGCACATCCTGCGCCGAAAAAACTTTCCACAACCCACCATGCGGTGAGTTGTCATATCCGGTATTAGCCACCGTTTCCGATGGTTATCCCGAAGCGCAGGGCAGATTACTCACGTGTTACTCACCCGTTCGCCGCTCGTGTACCCCCGAAAGGGCCTTACCGCTCGACTTGCATGTGTTAAGCACGCCGCCAGCGTTCGTCCTGAGCCAGGATCAAACTCTCCGTTGAAAACAACACCCACAACCACCCTCACGAGCAGTCATGGAAAAAGAGATGCCCCTGACAGGAGAAACTAGCTGACAAAAATTGTCTAACCAGAATCATTGTCAAAGAAACCATCAACACCACCAAGACCAAGTCCGGGCGAGTGTCGACGGGGCATAACAAACTAATTCGTCGACTATATGACACACTGTTGAGTTCTCAAGGATCAGACACACCCGGTGATCGGCCTCTCGGCCTCCCTGTCGGGGCTTGCACTACTTTACCTCGGACTTTCCCGCCTTGCAAACCGGCCCGTTTCCGTTTCCCTCACATTCAAAGAATGTGTTCGAGAAACAAAAACTTGGTTTCGGTCATTCGGCAGAATCTCCGTGGAGAATCTTGCCTCACAACCGACCGAGTAAGCAATTCGGGACTAGGTCCCGCGCCCGGCAACGTTTGGGAGTCCTTGACCGGATCCGCACCCGCTGCACTGGGGCAACGACGAGAAGATTACGTGCCGGGTCCCCCGGCGTACAACTCGGGGCAGCGTGACGCCGACCACCGTGCCGCGGGCCGTCGTCCGGCGCTGGTGCGGGCCGGCTGGATCAGCGGACCTCGACGCCGGCGAACTTCTTCTTACCCCGCCGCAGCACCAGCCATGCGCCGTCGATCAGCTCGCTGCGTGCCGGGACCGCGTCGACGTCCTCGACGCGGACGTTGTTGACGTAGGCGCCGCCCTCACCGATGGTGCGCCGCGCCTCGCCCTTGCTCTTGGCCAGACCGGTGTCGACCAGGAGGTCCACCACGCTCGGGATCTCTCCCCCGTCGACGGTGATCGAACCCGCCTCACGCAGGGCCGCGCCCAGGGTCTGTCCGCCGAGGCCGGCGAGCTCTCCGCCGCCGAACAGCGCTGCGGAAGCCGCCTTAATCCGCTCGGTCTCCTCCGCGCCGTGCACCAGCGTCGTCACCTGCTCGGCGAGCGCCTTCTGTCCCGCACGCAGGAACGGCTTCTCCGCGTGGGTGGTCTCGAGCTCCTCGATCTCCGCCCGGGAGAGGAAGGTGAAGGCCTTCAGCAGCTCGACGACCTTCTCGTCCTCGACGTTGAGCCAGAACTGGAAGAACGAGTACGGCGACATCATCTCCGGGTCGAGCCACAGGGCCCCGCCCTCGGTCTTGCCGTACTTCGTGCCGTCGGCCTTGGTGATCAGCGGGGTCGCGAAGGCGTGCGCGCGCCCTCCTTCGGCGCGCCGGATCAGCTCGACGCCGCTGGTGAGGTTGCCCCACTGGTCGGAGCCGCCGAACTGCAGCGTGACGCCGTGGTCGCGGTAGAGGTTGAGGAAGTCCATCGACTGGAGCAGCACGTAGCTGAACTCGGTGTAGCTGATGCCGTCCTCGAGGCGCCGCTTGACCACGTCGCGGGCCAGCATCCGGTTGACCGGGAAGTGCTTGCCGATGTCACGCAGGAAGTCGATCGTGGACAGGCTCGCGGTCCAGTCGTAGTTGTTGACCATCGTGGCGCCGTTGTCGCCGTCGAAGGACAGGAACGGCTCGATCTGCCCGCGCACCCGGCGCACCCAGTCGTTGACGGTGTCCAGGGAGTTCAAGGTGCGCTCGCCGGAGTCGCGCGGGTCCCCGATCAGACCGGTCGCGCCCCCCACGAGGACGTACGGCGTGTGCCCCGCCCGCTGCAGGCGCATCGCGGTGACGATCTGCAGCAGGTTGCCCATGTGGAGGCTGGGCGCGGTCGGGTCGAAGCCCACGTAGTACCGCACGCTCCCCTCGCCGAGCGCCTCGCGCAGCGCGTCGCGGTCCGTCGAGTGGGCGACGAGGCCGCGCCACTCGAGGTCGTCGAGAAGGGTGGTGTCGATGGGCACGGGAGGCCTTCCTGGGTCGTCGTTGCTCGGTACCAGCCTGCCTCATCGCTCGGGCCACCGGCCATCCGGGCGCGCTCCCACGAGACGTCTACAGTGGCTCGACGGGCCCGGACGGACCGGGTGGGAGGGACAGCTGGTGATCGCAGGCAGGTACTCCCTCGTGCGCGAGATCGGCCGAGGTGGCATGGGTGCCGTCTGGCTCGGCCGCGACGAGGTCCTGGGACGAGAGGTCGCGCTGAAGCGCATCGGACCGGCGCCCGGGCATGACGACCCGGAGGTCGCCCTCGAACGCGCGGGACGGGAGGCACGCCTCGCGGCGCGCCTCAACCACCCCCACGTGGTCGCCGTCTTCGACCTGCTCGGCGAGGGCGAGGACCGCTGGCTGGTGATGGAGTACGTCGCCGGGTCCACCCTCTCCGAGCTCGTGCGCTCGACCGGTCCGCTCTCCCCCGACCAGGCGGCGAGCCTGCTCAGCCAGGCGGCCGAGGGGCTCGCGGCCGCCCACGAGGCGGGGATCGTGCACCGCGACGTCAAGCCGTCGAACATCCTCGTGACCCCCGACGGGCAGGTGAAGCTCACCGACTTCGGCATCGCCCGCGGCGGGACCGACCTGACGCTGACCCGGACCGGCCTGGTGACCGGGTCCCCCGCCTACCTCGCGCCCGAGGTCGCCTCCGGGCAGCCCGCGACCGCGGCCTGCGACGTCTGGTCCCTGGGCGCCACCCTCTTCCACGCCCTCGCCGGCCACCCGCCGTACGACGTGGGCGACAACCTGCTCGGGGCGCTGTACCGCATCGTCCACGAGGAGCCGCCGCGGCTCGCGGATGCCGGGTGGCTCGACCCGCTGCTGCGCGGCACGATGGCGATCGACCCCGCCGAGCGCTGGACGATGTCGCAGGTCCGCGACTTCCTCGCCGCCGGGCCCGGGGCACCGATCCCGGCCCCCTCCGCCCACACCGCGTCGGGCCCCGTGCCTCGCGGCGAGTCCACCCGGGCGGTCGCGCCGGTCCCGGGTCGCGGTCGGGCGCCGGTCGCCGGCACCCGACGCCGCGGGCGCTGGGTCCCGGCCCTGCTGGGCCTGGCCGTGCTGGCGCTGCTGGCCGTGGTCGGTGTCGCCGTCCTCACCGACCGCGGCGAGACGCCGTCCGGCGGCGCCGCACGAGGAGACGCCGCGACGCCGACCGCGTCGCCCGAACCGACCACACCGACGAGCGACGACCTGCGCGCCTTCGTCACCGACTACCTCCAGCGCGCGGCCGCCGACCCGGCGGACGGCTACGAGATGCTGACCCCGGCGTTCCAGGAGGCCAGCGGCAGGCGTGCGGGGTACGACGGGTTCTGGGGCGGCGTCGCCGGCGTGCGCGACATCCAGGTGACCGAGGCCGACCCCGAGTCGATGACGGTGGCCTACAGCTACACCTACGACCTCGACAACGGCGAGAGCCGCACGGAGTCGGTGCGTCTGCAGCTGGTCTACGACGGCTCCCGCCTGCTGGTCGCCGACGAGGGCTGACGCCCTAGGGTGACCTGGCCCTCTCCCTGCACCAGCTCTCCCCCCTTCCCCCATCCCCTCTCCCCCCAGGAGGAACCGTGTCCGACCCCACCCCCGAGGACGGCCTCGACCTCGAGCGTCTTGCGATGCTGCGCGACCTCGACCCCGACGACACGGCGTACCTCGACCGGGCGATCGGGAACTTCGTCACCAACTCCCCCGAGGCCGGCGCGGCGGCCCGCGCGGCCGCGCTGCGCGGCGACCACGAGGAGCTGAAGGCGGTCACCCACAAGATGGTCGGCAACAGCCTCAACCTCGGGCTGAACTACGTCGGGACCGCCGCGCGGCGCCTGGAGCTGCTGGCCGGCGAGAGCACCACCGAGGGTGCTCTCCCGCTGCTCGACGAGCTCGACACCGCGCTGCTGCGCGGGCGCGAGGATCTGCTCGCCTTCCAGGCCTCCTATCAGGGCTCGCGTTCCTGAGCGTCGCCGCTGCGCGCCCCCGGTGGGTACTGGCGCTGACGAGCGCCTGCCCGGGGCGCCGTGGAGGAGGAACGCATGAAGTTCATCGTGACCGTGATCGTGCTGGCGTGGCTGGCCATCGGGGCCCTGGCCGCCTGGCAGCGTGGCTACTTCGGTGACGACCGCGACGTCAGCTGCACCAGCGCCGGTGACACGCTGCTCACCGTGGTCTCCGGCCCGCTGAACTACGCCGGTGTGAACCCCAAGGTCGACTGCACGCTTCCCGAGCCGTCGAAGTGACCCTGCCGAAGTGACCGTGCCGAACTGACCCTGCCGAACTGACCCTGGCCGGTTCCCCGTCCCCGGACGCGGGAACCGGCGGCGGGCCTCCGCTCAGGCGCAGGGCTCGTTGCGGCGCACCAGCTTGTTGTCGCCCCAGAGCCGGTCGCAGACCTCCTGCTTGCCGCAGCACCTCCCGACCCGCCGCCCGCCCAGCCAGCCCTCGGTCGAGCCGAGCTTGCGGTACGGGATCGGGTCGAGCGCGGCCTCCGGGCCGTCGTTGTCCGCGCACATGCGGGACTGCAGCGCCTCGGAGGTCTGGCGACCGGCGTGGCGCACCACGGGCGTGAGTCGCGCGAAGTCCACCCGCTCCACCGGCCCCACCGCCGAGATCGCGGCGACCGGTCCGTCCGCGGTCAGGATCGGCGCGGTGACGCCGACGACGCCCGGCATCCCGAGGCCGCGCTCGTAGCCCACGCCCCGCCGGCGGATCTCAGCCAGCTCCGCGTGCAGCAGCGACGGGTCGTCACCGTCGATGCCGCCCGGGGCGGCGCACTCACCGAGCAGGGCGTCGACCTCCTCAGGCGGGAGCCAGGCCAGGATGGTCTTGCCGATCGTCGCGTTCGTGACCCACCAGCGGCTGCCCACGTCCGAGGGCAGGGACAGCGCGAACGGCCCGCCCAGCTTGTCGAGGAACACCACCTCCGGACCCTCGAGCATGCACAGGTGCACGACGAGGCCGGTACGCACCTGCAGGTCCAGCAGCACGGGCGCCGCGGCCTCGCGCACCTGGTCGCGACTGGGCCCGCGGGAGCCGATCCGCGAGGCCCGATGGCCGAGGGAGTAGCCGGTCGTGTGCCGGCGTACCCACCCGATCTGCACCAGCTGATCCAGGATCCGGTGGCAGCTGGAGCGGGGCAGTCGCGCGCGCGTGCCGATCTCCTCCAGCGACAGCCGGGTCCCCCAGCGGTCGAAGCTCTCCAGCACGCGCGTCATCCGCACGATCATCGTGTCGCTGGGGGCACTCGCCGACGCAGGGCGGGCAGGGTCCATCAGTGCCTCCGGGGGGTCGTGACAATCGGCGTCCCCAGTTTGACGTCGGTCACATCGACCGCCCAATCCGGCACTCCCGCTGGCCGGGAGTCGCGTCATCGAGAGCTCGGAGCACTGGTCCTAGCGTGCATCTCCGCGTGGCGCCGCCGGCCCACCTGAACCTTGGAGGACAGCGCGATGACCATCGATGTGAGCGAGCCGGAGACCCGCCTCGCCCCGACCGCACCCCCCGTCCCGACCGGCACTGTCCCGACCGGCACCGTCAAGCCCGGCTCCGCCGAGATGCGCCGGGTGATGGGCCAGTTCGCGAGCGGCGTGACAGTCGTGACCGCCATCGACGACGGAGAGCCGGTCGGCTTCGTCTGCCAGTCCTTCGCCTCGGTCTCTCTCGACCCCCCGCTGGTGCTGTTCTGCGCCGCGCTCGGAGGCACGACCTGGCCGCGCATCCAGCGCGCCGGCCGGTTCAGCGTGAACGTCCTGGCCGAGGAGCAGCAGGACCTGTGCGCCCGGTTCGGCTCCCGCGCCGGACGCCGCTTCGAGGGCCTGGACTGGGCGCGGTCCCGGTGGGGCACCCCCAGCCTCCCGGGAGTCCTGGCCCGGGTGCACTGCGAGATCGACGCCGTGCACCGCGCCGGCGACCACGACGTCGTCATCGGCGCGGTCGACGAGCTGGAGTGGGTGGGCCACGCGGACCCGATGGTCTTCTTCCGCGGCGCCTTCCGCACGAGCGCTCAGCCGACCGCCGGCCCCCGATGACGGCGGCCGAGCAGCCCCCGGGCGTCGGGCTCTTCCTCGACCTGCGCAACCCCGAGCGCTGGCGGCGGCCGTGGCCGGACTTCTACCGTCGCCAGCTCGACCTGATCGCCGAGGCCGAGCACCAGGGCGCCGACGCGGTCTGGTTCACCGAGCACCACGACGCCGACGACGGCTACCTCTCCCAGCCGCTGACCTTCGCCGCGGCCGCCGCCGCGCGCACGTCACGCATGCGGATCGGGACCGCCGTCGTGCTCGCGGCACTGCGCCACCCCCGCCACCTCGCCGAGGAGGCCGCGATCGTGGACCTGGTCTCGGCGGGACGCCTCGAGCTCGGCATCGGCGCCGGCTTCGTCGCCCACGAGTACGCCGCGTTCGGCCAGGACCTCGCGCAGCGCTACCGCCTCACCGACGACGCGGTCCGCGAGGTCCGGCGGCTGCTCGGCGTGGTGAGCCCCGGCCCGGTCCAGCAGCCACCGCCCCTGTGGCTGGGCTACCAGGGACCTCAGGGCGCGCGCCGGGCCGGGCGGATGGGCACCGGCCTGCTCTCCCTGGACCGCCGCCTGCTGGAGCCGTACGCCGCCGGGCTGGCCGAGGGCGGGCACGACCCGTCGACCGCGCGCATGGGCGGGCTGCTCGACCTGATCGTGGCCGAGGACCCGGAGCGGACGCTGGCCCGGGTGCTGCCGCACTTCGTGCACCAGCTGAACTCCTACCGGCGGATGGCGGCGGGACCCGGCGCCGCCCACCGTGACCTCACGGACCAGGAGGTGGCCGCCGACACCCGCGGGCCGGGCCGGATCCCGGGACTGAGCGTGCTCACGCCGCAGGAGGCCACGGCGACCATCCGCCGGCGTACGGCCGGGATCCCGGCGCGTCACGTCTACTGCTGGGCCAGCGTCGCCGGGATGCCCGACGACGTCGTGACCGAGCACCTGTCGCTGCTCCTCGGCCCGGTCACGACCGCGGTGCGCACCCCGGCTGCCCCCGAGGTCGCGACCTCCTCCTGAGCCACCGCGGCACACCCGGCCCCACTCCCGTTTCCCGGGAGCGACATTCGGCGCGCGTGACCGCGGTCACGGATGGTTGCGCCCCGGACAGGCCGCTCGGGTCGCCTGCTCCCGCGCAGTCCCCACGTGCTCGCACGTCCCCACTTTTTGTCCCACTTTGTCGGCCCCGCACCACTACCCAGGAGGTAGGCATGAGCGCCACCACCCCCAGCGACGAGATCCGGTTCATCGACTCCGGCGACGGCTACTCCCGCTTCGCCCGCGGATGGCACTGCCTCGGGCTGGCGGATGACTTCCGCGACGGCAAGCCCCACGAGCTCAAGATCTTCGGCCAGACCGCCGTCGTGTTCGCCGGCGAGGACGGCGAGATCAGCATGCTCGACGCGTTCTGTCGCCACATGGGCGGCAACCTCGCCCACGGTGAGATCAAGGGCAACGAGATCGCCTGCCCGTTCCACGACTGGCGCTGGAACGGCGAGGGCCGCTGCACCAAGGTCCCCTACGCCCGTCGTACGCCGCTGCGCGCCCGCACGCTGCGCTGGATCACCATGGAGCAGAACGGCCTGCTGTTCTGCTGGAACGACCCGCAGGGCAACCCGCCGCCGGCGGACGTCACGATCCCCGAGATCCCCGAGTACGACAGCGGCAAGTGGACCGCCTGGTCGTGGAAGTCCTACCTGGTCGAGGGCGCGCACTGCCGCGAGATCGTGGACAACGTCGTGGACATGGCGCACTTCTTCTACGTGCACTACCAGATCCCGCGCTACTTCAAGAACGTCTTCGAGGGCCACGTGGCCAGCCAGTACATGAACTCCACCGGCCGCGAGGACATCAAGACCGGCGTCCAGATGGACCTGCCGGACGCGGTCACCCGATCCGAGGCCAGCTACTTCGGCCCGTCGTTCATGCTCGACACGATCTGGACCGAGGCCGACGACCAGGTCATCGAGGCCAAGCTCGTGAACTGCCACTACCCGATCAGCGACAACTCCTTCCTGCTGCAGTACGGGATCATCGTGGAGAAGCTGCCCGGCATCTCCGACGAGGACGCCCAGGCGATGGGCCAGACCTTCGTCGACGGCCTCGAGGTGCAGTTCCTCCAGGACGTCGAGGTCTGGAAGCACAAGACCCGCATCGAGAACCCGCTCCTCACCGAGGAGGACGGGCCGGTCTACCAGCTGCGCCGCTGGTACGAGCAGTTCTACGTCGACGTCGAGGACGTCACGCCGGACATGACCAAGCGCTTCGAGTTCGAGGTCGACTGCGACTACGCGGTCGAGACCTGGGAGGCCGAGAGCCGCGTCGAGTCGTCGTCCACCGCCACCACCGGCGCCTGAGCCGCACCCAGCCGAAGGAACACCCACGATGAACGACATCCGTCGTCAGATGATCGACCACGCAGACAAGCTGCGTGAGCAGGCCGAGGAGTCCGAGCAGCTGTGCCGGCTCCCCGACGAGACCGCGGCCCTGCTGCGCAGCGCCGGCTCCATCCGGATGCTCCAGCCGAAGGAGTACGGCGGCCAGGAGACCCACCTCGCCGAGTTCGCCGAGACCGTGATGGAGACCGCCAAGATCTTCGGCTCCGCGGGCTGGGTGCAGGGCATCGTCGGCGTCCACCCCTGGCAGCTCGCCTTCGCCGACCCGCGGGTGCAGGAGGAGGTCTGGGGCGAGGACGAGGACACCTGGCTCGCCTCGCCGTACCAGCCCAACGGCCGCCTGGTCCCCGAAGGCGAGGACGGCTTCCGGTTCTCCGGTCGCTGGCAGTTCTCCTCCGGGACCGACCACTGCCAGTGGATCTTCCTCGGCGGCCTGCTCGCCGACGCGGACGGCACTCCGATCAACCCGCCGAAGATGGTGCACGTGATCCTGCCGCGCAGCGACTACGAGATCGTCCCGGACTCCTGGAACATGGTGGGCCTGCGGGGCACCGGCTCGAAGGACGTCATCGTGCGCGACGCGTACGTGCCGGCGTACCGGGTCATGGACTGCGACGAGGTCATCGACGGCACCGCGGTGCGCAAGGCGGGCCGCGACGAGACGCTCTACAAGATGCCCTGGTCGTGCACGTTCCCCGCCGGCATCACCTCGGCGATCATCGGCATCGCCGAGGGCGCGCTCGAGACGGCGCTGGGCTACCAGCGCACCCGCATCAACGCCCACGGCACCGTGGTCAAGGAGGACCCCTACACCCTGTCCGCCCTGGGCGAGGCCGCCGCCGACATCCACGCCGCGCGCGGGGAGATCCTCGGCAACATCAACCGGCTCTGGGACATCGTCGACTCCGGCCGCGAGGTGCCCTTCGAGACCCGCGCCCTCGGCCGGCTGGCCCAGGTGCGGGCGGCACACCGCGCCGTCGACGCCGTCGACCGGATCTTCGCCCGCTCCGGCGGCAGCGCCATGCGGATGGACCAGCCGCTCCAGCGCTTCTGGCGCGACGCTCACGCGGGCCTCAACCACGCCATCAACATCCCGGGCCCGACGTACCACGCCAACGCGCTGACCCACATGGGCCTGGAGCCGCAGGGCGCGCTGCGCGGCCTGATCTGACCCGCCCGACCGTCACACGAGGAGACATCAGATGACCGAGATCCGAGAGATCCGTGCCCTGGGGTACGTGACCGTGGCCGCGACCGACATGGAGCGCTGGCGGGAGTTCGCCTTCGACGTGCTCAGCTTCGGCGAGGGCAGCGGTCCCGACCCGGACGCGCTGTACCTGCGGATGGACGAGCGCGCCGCCCGCATCGTGGTGCACCCCGGTGACACCGACGGCGTGCGGACCGTGGGCTGGGAGGTCCGCGACCACCTCGCCCTGGCCCGGGTGGAGAAGACGCTCGCCGACGCCGGCTACGCGCCGAAGCGCCTGAGCGCGGAGGAGGCCGACGAGCGGCGCGTCGAGGAGGTCATCGCCTTCACCGACCCCTCGGGCCTGCAGGTCGAGATCTTCTTCGGCCCGGTGCTCGACCACTCGCCGCTGGTCACGCGCCACGGCAGCCGCTTCGTCACCTCCGGGGTCGGTCTCGGGCACGTCGTACTGCCGACCACCGACCTCGAGGCGTCGCAGAAGCTCTACCTCGACACCCTCGGCTTCCTGCCGCGCGGTGCGATGAAGCTCGAGACCCCGCCCGGCGTCCCGACCCAGCGCATCCGCTTCATCGGCGTCAACCAGCGCCACCACAGCCTCGCGCTGTGCCCGGCGCCGGCGATGAAGGACCCCGCCCTGATCCACATCATGGTCGAGGTCGACTCCCTCGACGACGTGGGCCGCGCGCTGGACCGCTCGAACAAGGCCGGCTACTCGCTGTCGTCCACGCTGGGTCGCCACACCAACGACAAGATGATCTCCTTCTACGTCCGCGCCCCCGGCGGCTGGGACGTGGAGTACGGCTGCGAGGGCATGCTCGTCGACGAGTCGCACTACACGGCCGAGGAGATCACCGCCGACAGCTACTGGGGCCACGACTGGTCGGGCTCCGAGCCGCTCGCGGCGTTCAGTTGAGCGCCCGCACCCGCCGAACGGAGGACCCGTGAAGCAGATCAGCTGCCACACCTGCGGCAACCGCGTGCTGGTGGAGAAGTACAGCCCGATCCACACCAGCGTCCAGTGGCTGCAGGACGCCGAGGCCTGCCCCGAGCTGCGCGAGGGCGCGACCGGGGCGGGCGGCACCGCGCTCGTCCCCACCTGCGCCAAGCTGCGGGCGTCCATCGTCGCCGCCGACCGTGCCGGTGAGCTCCCCGAGACGACGTACGCCGAGCCCGCGCCGCTGCCGCGCGACCTGCTCGACGCCGTCGCCCGCGGCGAGTGAGCGACAGCCACGGCGCCGTCGACCCGGGTGGCCTCGCCGCCCGGGTCGACCGGCTGGACTCGACCGAGCAGATCCGCCAGCTCGCCTACCGCTACGCCCAGGCCCTCGACAGCCGGGACGTGACGGGGCTGGCGGCGCTGTTCGTCGAGGACGTCACCACGCACGACGGCCGGGTGGGCCGGGAGGCGCTGGCCGAGTGGTACGACCCGGTGCTGCGCCCCTACGGCATCACCTTCCACCTGGTCGCCAACCACGTCATCGAGTTCACCGACGCCGACCACGCGACTGGGACGGTCTACTGCCGTCCCGAGCACGAGGTCGACGGGGAGTGGATCGTGATGCCGATGCAGTACTGGGACCGCTACGAGCGCCGTGACGGGCAGTGGTACTTCAAGTCCCGCAGCACGCACGTGTTCTACGCCGCCGACGTCGCCGCGAGCCCGCTCGCCGCACCCGGCCGGTTCCACTTCCCCGGCAACCCGTTCATCAGCCGGGCGGACCTGCCGGAGCGGTGGCAGACGTGGCGGGACTTCTGGTCCAGCTGATCAGGCTCCCCCGCATGACCGTGGCTCGCGCCACGACAGGAACTGCCGCACGGCTAGGGCCGAGAGCTGCCACGCCAGATAGCACAGCGTCCCGACGACAAGACCGGGCCACAGGTGCAGCCACGCCGGCCACGCGACGCCGTCCCCGATGGAGGCGATCAGGAAGATCCAGAGCACGACGGCACCGAGCCACGGGAGCGCCCAGGCCAGCGCCTCCTGCTTGCGGCTGAGGTGCTCACGGGCGTAGACCCGAGCCAGGAACGCGCTCGCCACCGCGACGTATGCCGCGCCGATGAGCGACAGCGGCCAGGCGCCGAGCAGCGCGAGAAGCAGCAACCACAGCGCGCCGGAGACCAGGTTGCCCACGAGGACCGGACGGTCGAGGCGCGCGCGAGGCGCTGCCTCCCCGATGGAAGGAAGTTCGGTCACCGTCATACCGGTCCATTGTGCCGTCTATGTCCGCCGGGCGAACCGGATATCACCATTCGGCAATTGCTGGTGCAGATATCGCTCGTCGTGGATCAGATGGTGGTGATGGCTGCAGAACAACATCGCGTTGTCGAGATCGGTCTTTCCGCCCGCGGACCACGGCTTCGAATGGTGCGCCTCGCACCACGTCGCGGGAATCGTGCAGCCATGCGCCCGACATTCCTTATCCCGAATGGCCAACGCCTTTCGCTGACCCGGACTGAAAAGACGGGACGCGCGCCCCAGATCGAGCGGCACCGAACGAGTCCCCAGCACCGCCGGCACCAGATTGGCGGTGCAGGCCAGTCGCCGCGCCTCCCCGGCGGTGATCCGCGACCCGTCCGCCAACGTCGCCGAGCCCAGCCCCTCGACCAGTGCCGTCAGGTCCATCGTGATCACGAGCGTGGTGGCGTCCCCGCCGTGCAGCGGAAGGCGGTTCGGGTCGAGGGACTCCAACAGGCTGCAGAACGCCTCCCCCAGCCGCCGCTCGTACGGCACCCGCCGACCGTCGTCCGCTGCCTTGCCCTCAGCTGCTCGACGCGGGTTCGTGAACGACTCCAGCAACGTCGTCAACCGCAACGCGACGCTCTCGGGCACCCGCGCCTTGATGAGCGCGGTCCCGTCCCCGAGCCCCTGCACCTTCAGCGTCGTACGCCGCCGCGCCGCCCGCTCCGCGTCGCGCAACCGGCGCTCCTCGAGCTCATCGACCCACTGCGGCGCCACCACCTCGAGGATCCGCTCCCCCAGCCGCTGCAAGGCACGCGGCCCGAAGTCGGCCGACTTCTCCACAAGGTAGGCCTCGGCGCGGGCCAGCACGTCCGCCCACTCATCCGCGCTCGCCTCGACCAGCCGACCGGCGCAGCACAGCTCGTCGAGCGCTGCGACGATCACGTGACCCTGATCGATGCTTGCGTGCCCCTCGACCAACGCCCGGCCCACGAGCTGCCAGCGCTGCTCGCACGCCGCCCCGAGCCGCTGCGCCCGCCGCGCCGAGCCACCCGACACCTGCGAGCGCTGCGCCACCCACGACGCCACGTCGCGGAACCCCTCAGCGTCGGCTACATCATCAGCGCACGCCATCACCCGCGCCTCGAGCGCCTGCACCCGCGAGGAAGCCCGCGCCATCAGCAGGAGCACCTCCCGCTTGTCGGTCAACGACAAGAACGTCGGATCCAGCTTCGCGAACTCATCGAGATCAACATCCAGGCGCTCGGCACCGGCGACGAAGGGATGGACCGGATCGGTCATCGACGCCTCCCGAGTGCAGATGCGGGTCGCTAGGTACTGCTAATCGTACATCCGTTCGAATATGGCGACCATCGTCACAATAGGGTAAGCGGGTACCGCCCGCCCAGCCTTTCCGTAACGCCCATGTCACTGGGCTTCAGTTGCTGAGTATCTGCGGCGTCCGCATCTCGAAGCCGTGACGTCACTACCCCTGTCGGCTGAGCTCGAGGGACCACGGCCGGCATGGCATGCTCACTGGGGTGCCGATGTGCCGTCCCCGAGAAAGGCGATAGTGAGTGCTCGACGACGATGACCTCGTGAGCGACGAGCATCACGAGGCGGGCCCGGCCGGCCATGGCCGAGACGCGCCCGACCAAGGCGACGCCCTGTGGGCTCCAGAAGACTTCCGCGCTGACCCGCGGGTGCACCTCGGCCCCGAGGTCCTCGCTTTGCCTGCGGCCCTAGCGCTGCCAACGGTGCAGGATGAGGTAGCTGCCGCGGTGCGTCGCGACCCACTCGGCAGGGGGTGGCTCAGCTGGTTCGGTGCCGTGCCAGTGGTACCCGCCGGCGACAGCTTCCCGTGGCCGCGCCGGTCCGACGGTCGCCCCCTTGCGCACGTCCTACAGCTAGACCTCGAGGCCGAGCGGCGCAACCACCGTGCGGCACGATTCGACCTCACCGGCCTTCCCGGTGATGGCTTGCTCCAGTTCTTCCACGACCTTGAGACATACGGCGAGCCGGGTGACGCAAACAGCCTTGCGTGGCAGGTGCGCTGGCTGCCCAAGGCCGAGGACCACGCCAGCTCCTTCGCGCTCGCGGCCGCTCCCGACGATCTCGAGCCCGGCTGCCGTGCCGAGCTGATGCCGTTGAACACCGAGGTGTTCGCGACTGCGCGGTCACCGCTAGACCTGCCCGACGACCTGCCCGACGACGTTCAAGAGCGCTACGGACGTGTCTTCGACTGGCTCAACGAGTACCCCTACGCGCGCAACACCCTGAGCCGCAGCGATGACCGTAACCCCCTGACCCCTTGGCAGGACGGCTACGAGCCGCTCGCTCCGGTGTCCCGCGCGGGAGGGCACGGATTCGTCGAAGAGAACCCCGACTACCGAGAGCACCTCGAGCAGGCTCTGCCGCTCGCGCCTGGGGACAGCCACGTGCTGCTCCTTGAGCTCAATCCCGACCAGCTCGGTGCCCCGAGTGACTGGTTCCACGGAGTACGCCCGGTGCAGGTGTGGATCCGCGCCAGCGACCTCGCTCGCCGGGACTTCCACGAGGTCTGGGCGCAGATCCGCACCGATGCGTAAGCGCTGAACCGCTGACGCCCGCGATGCGGCGCGCGCGGGTGGTGCCATGGGCGTCCTTGGCGGCAGGCTCGGGTCTCCAGGATGCCTCGACCGTCGTAGGGGTTCCCAATGGGGGCAGGGGGCGGGTTAGTTGCCGCCTCCGGGCCCTTCGCCCGGAGTGGCGAAGGGGGGACGTGGTGGCGGAGCAGTCGCAGGTACTTGATGGCGTGGTGCTGCCCAACGGCGTGAGCATCGGCGTGGAGGTGGTCGGCGGCCGAGGAGCGATGGATGTCTCGGCCGATGGGGCGTTCGACTTCGACCAGGCGGGTTCCCGTCACGATTCTCTCCGGGCTGACCCTGCCCCGATCCTCCGCTTCCCATCTAAGAACCCCGTCCGTCGGCCAGCGCGGCCGCGACCCGACGTACAGCGGATCCGGGAAGCCCGCGCGCCGTGTGGTGTTGCGTGCAGTTGCGGGAGAGCAGCCCATCGTGCTGCGAGGTCAGAGGCCTTCTAGTAGAAGGCCCGCTGGTCGTTCGTCGTCATGGAGCGGGACCGTTCGGCGCGCTCGGACGAGCGCAATCCCTGCACATGCTGACGACAAAGTTGTGTCAATCGCTGTGTCAGAAGGCACACATCCTGCGGCCATCCTCAGAGTTTTCGCAGGTCAGACTGGTAGGGCGGGTGGGGCTCGAACCCACGACCCAAGGATTATGAGTCCTCTGCTCTAACCGACTGAGCTACCGCCCCTGGCTTGCACCACCGGTCGGCGCGCGCATCGACGCCGCCCGGACGGGGCGACCCTATCGGTCCGGCGCGACCGTCTCGGCGGCGCGTCCCGGAGCGATCGGGACAGCTCGGGTCGAGCCGCCGCTCGATCTCGGCGCCTGCGGGCACCAGACGGCTAGACCGGCGCGCGTCGTACCCCGCAGGGACGCCGCGAACCGCTGTCTTAGGTTAAATTCGTCGCGATGGAAACCTCACCGATCGTCGGGGGCCCGCTGGACGGGGCGGAGGCGCAGCTGCCTGTCGGTGGCGCCGTGCCGAGCGAGCACCAGATGCTCCTGAGTCGGGTCGGTGACACCTGGCACGCCTATCTCCTCGTGCCCCGGCCGGACTCCGAGGAGCGGGTCCTGAGCCACCTCGGCGAGGTCGACCAGCTGCCTCAGCTGCGTGACGACACCACCGTCGCCAGCATCTCCGCTGTCGCCACCGCCTGACTGTCCCTCGGGCTACCCAGTGCGCTAGTCCCGGACCTCCGGGGCCGCGTCGGTGTCACCCGTGGACCCGCCGCGACGGAGCACCTCCGCACGCGCCCGCGCGATGCCGCCGTGCTCCAGCGCGGCCAGAAGCGACTCCCCCGCCCAGACCGTGCGGCCGCGATGGCGTACGACGACCCGCATCCGCGCCGCGAGGTGCTCGATGGCGCCGGGCACGTGGCGCCGCTCCGCCGGCAGCGGCACCGGAAGCACGTGAGCGCGCCCCAGGTCGCCGCGGCCTTCGATGTCCACGCTCCAACGGGCGCTGCGGCCGCGCAGCGACCAGCGCTCGTCGGACACCGCGGCACGCACCGGGGAGACGACCGGATCGCCCAGGCGCAGCACCCGGCCGTCGGGCAGCCGCACGACCACCGCGGTCACCGTGGTCCGCAGCGGCCCGGCGCTGACCTCGCCGCCCGCGAACGCCACGCACACGCCGTCCTCGGCGAAGCCCTGCGCCTGCCCCCACCACCAGGAGTCCGGGAACCCGCCGCGCCCCCAGTTCTTCTCGCCGTACGCCGTCCAGCCGTCGAGGTCCCAGGTCTGCTCGCCGAGCACCGCGGTGCCGTGGACGCGCCCGCCGAGCAGCCACGGGTGCCAGTACTGGTTGAGCGCCGGGACGCTCTGGAAGACGCTCGATCCGCCGAGGGAGCGCCGCGGCCACGGCACCGCATCCACCAGACGGGCATCCACGCGCGCGTCGGGACCCAGGTCGACGTGCAGCGCGTCGGCGGTGCCGTGGAACGCCTCCCCGGCCCGGACACCCAGCCCGTCAGCCAGGGCCGTCGCGTGGGGGTGCACGGTGGTGCGCAGGAAACCGCCTGGGTGGGCGGCCAGCCCGAGCGTCGCCCAGCGGCCGTCGGCCGCCCGGTTGACGCCGTTGAGCGCGATCAGGACGCGTCCGGTGCGCGGGTCGGTGAATCGCCAGAAGTAGCCCTCCATCGCCACCCCGTGGGCGCGCAGCGGGTCGCCCCACGGGAGGTCCGCCCCGCTGGCGCGGTAGCGCGCCAGCAGCCGTCGGGCCGCCCGGGCGGGCGCCGCGTTCACGGTGGAGTCGAGGTCGGGCACGCCCGCACCATGCCCGCCCGGAGCCCACCTCATGCCGCTAGCGTGGCGCCATGGGTCGGATCCGGGTCGGCATCTCGGGGTGGACGTACGCTGGGTGGCGCGGCGACTTCTATCCGAAGGGCCTGCCGCAGCGTCTCGAGCTCGCTCACGCGGCCAGCCGGCTGAGCTCGGTGGAGATCAACGGCTCCTTCTACTCCCTCCAGCGCCCCACGTCGTACGCCGCGTGGCGCGCGCAGACCCCCGACGACTTCGAGTTCGCCGTCAAGGGTGGCCGCTTCATCACCCACATGAAGAAGCTGCGCGACGTCCAGGTGCCGCTGGCCAACTTCTTCGCCTCGGGCGTGCTCGCGCTCGGCCCCAAGCTCGGTCCGGTGCTGTGGCAGCTGCCCGCGACGCTGCCCTTCGACGCCGAGCGCCTCGACCACTTCTTCACCCTGCTGCCCCGCACCACGGAGGAGGCCGCCGCGCTGGCGCGCCAGCACGACGCGAAGGTCGCCGAGGACCGGGCCCTCACCGTCACCGAGGACGACCGGCCGATCCGCCACGTGCTGGAGTTCCGCAGCGAGTCGTTCTGCACCGAGGAGTCCTTCGACCTGATGCGCCGCCACGGGATCGGCTGCGTCGTCGCCGACACCGCCGGCCGCTTCCCCCAGGCCGAGGCGGTCACCAGCGACGTGGTCTACGTGCGCCTGCACGGCGACACCGAGCTCTACACCAGCGGCTACTCCCCCGAGGCGCTCCAGTCCTGGGCGGCACGCTGCCGCGAGTGGGCGCGCGAGCAGGACGTCTACGTCTACTTCGACAACGACGCCAAGGGCTTCGCCCCGCACGATGCCGTCGCGCTCAGCGCGCTGCTCGAGCTCTGACCGCAGGGACTCTCGACTCGAGGGTCAGACGTCCGGACTCGCCGGTCGGAGGTCGCGGGAGCGCCGCATGTGGACCGTCACCAGGCAAGACCCGGCGAGCAGGATCACCGCGACAGCGACGAACGGCCACGGGCTCCACCGGTCAGCGCAGCTCGTCGCGCCGTCCGCGAGGGCCTCGCACACTGCTCCGGGCCCCGAACGGTTGATCCAGGCGAGGTAGAGGGGCGCTGCCGACAGGCCGCCCCCGAGGGCGACGACCGAGTGAGTGCTCAGAGGCTTCCAGAGCGCGCCGACCACTGCGAGCGCAATCGCCACCGGAAGCAAGAAGATGCCGATCGTCAGGAGGCCGGCGACTCCGAACCCCAGAAGTGCACCAGTCGCTGCCCACCAGGCATACGCCCAGACGGGAGGACGCCGACGGGCGTTCTGCACACGAGCAGCGGTCGGGGCCTGAGTCATGGGGTAACCGTCGATCTCTCGGGTGGAAGTGAACCTCCCACCCTTCAACGGGAGCGTCAATCCCGAGCTAGCCAGGTCGTAGTGCTTGGCCCCGGAGTTCTGGACGATGTAGACCGGACCGTCCGTGACGCCGTCGAGGTCGGTCTTGTTCTCGTTGTTGAAGCCGCGCGCGTAGACGTGGTCGTGGCCCATCTGCACCAGGTCGATGTTGTGCTCCTGGAACACCGGCACCCATGGTCCGCGCAGGTGCGGCTCGTCGCGACCGGCGGAGGCCGAGTAGACCGGCTGGTGGAAGGTGACGACGTTCCACTTGGACGGGGACTCGCCGAGGATGTGGTCCAGCCACGCCGCCTGGTACTCGACCCAGAGCGCGGCGACGCGGGTCGACGGGCACTCCGCACCGGAGCAGGACGGCAGCACGTCGGGCCGCAGGAACGTCGAGTCGGTGGTGGCGTTGATCGTGATGAACCGGACGCCCTCGATCAGGTCGCCGGCGTGGACCGAACCGATCGCGTCAGGGGCCTTCTCCTGGGCCAGCTGCACGACCTTCGGCCAGGTGGAGTCCAGCCCCACCTGCGCGTCGCCGTAGTAGACGTACTCGAACTCCTCCGCGTCGGGGGCGGCGGTCCGGAACGTCGTCCACTCGCTCCAGGCGTCCTGGTTGCCGACGCGATAGGTGTACGCCGTCGCCGGCTTCAGCCCGCGGACGGTGGCCGAGAAGTGCGGGTTCGGGCCGCCTGCCTCTCACCGCAACCGCCGGACCGCCCCAACTTCGCGAGGTCATGGCCGAGCTCGAGGCCCTCGCCAAGGTCCCCCGCCGTCAGCGCCGATGGAACGGCCCTGCCACCTCCCGCAGCCCCCGACCGACCGAACTCTCGACAGCCCGAGCTCCCCTACGACACCCAAGGCGACAACCGAAGGAGAACACTCCGATTGCACGTAGAGGCACGGGACGAGCAGCGACGCTCGCCACGATCACGGTCCTGAGCCTGACCAGTCGCGCAAACGACAGCGCCTAAGGCGACGACCAGCAGTCGCAGACACCAAACGCTCCTAACGCGACCGCCGATCGTGACAGCGCGACCGATTCCGACCCAACCGGAGCCTCAGAAGGGCCGATCGCTCGCGAGCAAGCCGAACGGATCGCCGTCGGCGCCGTCGGCGAGGGTGGGGCCACCTGGAGCGGACGCGAAGACGAACGCGGCGCCGCCTGGGAAGTAGAAGTCACCCGCCCCGATGGCACCGAGGTCGACCTACTGGTCGGGGAGGACGGCACCATCGTCGCCCAGATCCCCAAGTTCGCCGCCGATGAGACCCCCGGCGGCTGTGGCGCAGGCGATACCGGTGGCGGAGTCGGCAGCGGCGGCAGCGGTGTCTCGCAGCGCCAGGCCGAACAAGCAGCCCTCGCCGCTGTCGGCGAGTGTCGCGTGACCTGGAGCGGACGTGAGGACGACCGGGGCGCTGCGTGGGAGATCGAGATCACCCGACCCGACGGCAGCAAGGTCGACGTGCTGATCGCAGCCGACGGCAGCTTCGTGGGCTAACCCCAGGCCGCTCAAATCCGGCGTCCGTTGCGCAGCAGGAATCAAAGTGGGGCCCCGCTGCGATATCTCGTTAGAGGATGGGCTCGCGGAGCGACCCGGTGCCCGATGGGCTCGCGGAGCGACCCGGTACGGGATCCGCTATCGGCGCAGCGTCCCGAATCCAACACCTCAGTGGGGAAAGCGACAGTCTCGGCCGCCGAGCCAGTGCTCGGCCGCCGTGGGCATTCGACACGATCGCTCGCGGCGAGCGGGTCCAGGTCGCCGCCGACCGCCGGCATCCGTCGCGGCTCGTGCTCCCCGTCGTCCCCCGCGTGCAGGTGCCCGCCAAGGCGCCCCGGGCGTGCGGGTCGCTGCGCAGCCAGCCGTGCCGGACCTACCGGGCCGCTGATCGTCCGACGACCTGGTCAGTCGGCGAGCCGGAGCGACGCGGCGGCGTACCCGTCGCCCCGGCAGGCGAGGCGCACCTCGATCGGCGCGGCCCCCTGGACCGCGGCGCCGACGACGACCTCGTCGTCGCCGCCGGCGGTCGCGGACGTCACCTGCGTCCGCAGCACGACCCGGGTGTAGCCGGGCATCGGGAGACCGTCGCCGGCGTCGACCGCGAGGGTGAGCGTGTACGGCGCGGGCGGCGTGCCCCGGGCGAAGTCCAGCGCCGTCGCGCGGACCGTCGTCGGCCCGGCGAGACGGCACGGCTCGGGGTCGAGGAGCTCCCGGAGGTCGGCCGGGACGGTGCCGTCGCGGGGCGCCAGCACCTCGCCGTCGGCGGTGACCACCGCCTCCGCCGGGTCGCGGTCGCCGAGCGCGTGGAGGGTGACATCGACGTCGCGGCTCTCGCCGTTGCCGTCGTCGCAGCCCGGCACGACGCCCGTGCCGAGCGCGCGGCCGGGCTCGGGCATCCGCGCCTGCTCGCCGATGCCGGAGTAGACACGTCCCTCCCACCGCACCTCGAAGGCGCAGCTCGCCGCGCCCCCACCGCTCCCGGGATGGTCGCGGACCAGCAGCACGGCCGCCCCCGCGCCCGCGACGACCACGGTCGCCGCGGCGGCCGCCGCGAGCCACGGCGTACGCCGACGGGGTGAGCCGTCCTGGAGGCCGGTCGGTGCCGTCGGAGCCTGCTCTAGCGGCCGCACGGTGGTGACCTCGTCGGCCTGCGCGCGGAGCGCAGCGCGCAGCCGTCGCTCCGCCTCGATGGTCCGGGTGTCGTCGGTCATGTGCTCACGCCTCCTCGGGGTTAGGGGAGTCGGCCAGGGCGGCCGCGATCCGCGGCAGGGCGCGGTGGACGAGCGAGCGGACGGTCGCGCGGGAGCAGCCGAGCGCCTCGGCGATCTCGGCGTCGGGTGCGTCGAGGTAATAGCGCATGACCACGGCCGCACGCTGGCGGCCTGTCAGCCCCTCGAGCGCGCCCCACACCCAGTCGTGGAGGGACAGGTGCTCCGTGCCGTCGGCAACCGGCCGGTCGGGCACCTCGCCGGACCAGTCGCGCCGGGAAAGGTCGCGGGCCTGGCTGCGCCACTCGTTGACGATCCCGCGCCGCAGGTAGGCCTCAGGGTTGGCGACGCGATCCCACGTGCCGGCGGCGAGCAGGCGCAGCAGCACCGTCTGCACGACGTCCTCGGCACCGGCCTGGTCGCGCCCGGTAAGCAGGTGGGCGAACCGCACGAGCGCGAGGTGTCGCCGGGCGACGTACGACTCGAACGTCTCCGGCAGCACCTCGCTCACCTCGTGCTCTCTCAACTGTCTAAACACACCTTGTAGACGGCGATGTCCCCGCGACTGTTGCACACCTGCGGAACTAGCCGTAGATGTCCTTCAGGCCGAGGAGGTCGCCATTGCCGAGGGTGCGCTGGCTGTTGTCGCAGTCGTCGAGCTGGGTGCTCATCGTCAGGTTGCCGTGCGAGCTCTCCGAGACGTGTCCGAGGCCGTAGCTGTGGCCGAACTCGTGGAGGGCGACTCCGCGCAGGTCGAACCGGTTGGAGCAGCTGGAGGGCTTGTTGTAGTAGAAGGACTTGTCCGTGGTGTTGAAGCGGACGTCGGACTCGAGGATGTTGTTCTTGTTGAACGGCTGCGGCAGCGTCCACGTGCACTCGGCCGCCAGCGGCGTCGTGTTGCCGGGGTCGTCCAGGTTGCCGAAGTCGACGACGCTCTTGCCGTCGCGCCCGTCCAGGGAGCCGTCGCCGCACACCGACTTGCCGTCGCCGTAGAGGTGGAAGTCGCTCTCCAGTTCGGAGACGCCGTTGTAGTAGGCGGACACGGCGTACTCGCTGTAGCCCGGCGTGATGTTGCAGTTGTTGTGGCCCTCCGAAAGCCACGTCAGCGCCTCCTTGAGGGCGTCGCGGGTCTCGGAGGTGGTGAGGCCGGCGGGCCGCACGCCGTCGCCGAGCCACCAGTTCCACCGGCCGGCTTGCTCCGCGTCCTTGGTCGTGAACGCGCTGTCGCTGCAGGCGCCGGGCGCGGATGCGGTGAGCTGGCTGCCGGCCGAGATTTGCTCGTCGGGGTAGGCGATGGAGCCGTCCGCGGCGACTCTCACGCTCGCCATCTCGGCCCCGTCGACGTAGTAGGCCTCCATGGTGAGGGTGACGCCGGGCTCCGGGATCTGGAGCTCGAGGCCGCCCTCGACCTCGATGAGCTCGCCGACGAGGCCGCAGGCCTCGACGTCGGTGCCCTCTGGCACCGACTCGTCGGTGAGAGTGGTGGCCACCGGCGACGGGCAGGCGGACCGGCCGTCGGCGTCGCTGGCGCTGGCATCGGCGGCCAGGAGACCGACCGGGAGAAGGCAGGCGGCCGCGGCGGCGGCCAGGGTAGACAGACGCATCGAACCCCCATCTCGAGAAGTTGCTGGAGGCCAATGAGTGCGTCGCTCCGGGCCGTCGAGCGTGGCGAAATGCCGGTACTCGTCCTCCCCAAGGAGGAGTGGACTAGTGCATGCCATTGGGGTCGGTGAAGACCCGGAGGCCCGCCCGGGAGTCCCCTCAATACGTCCCGTTCAAGGAACCGCCATCGGTGAAGCCGTAGGCCGGCAGACACGCCGCTACTCATGCGTCCCGGATGCCCCGCCTACGACTGGGTCACCTTCCACACGTTCCGCAGGTCGGTGGCGACCCTGATCGATCGTGAGGTGGGCATCGACGCCGCGCAGGCCCAGCTCGGTCACGAAGACAGCGACATCACCCGCGACTTCTACATCCACAAGTTCAAGGTCGCACCCGACCTGACCGTCCATCTTGAGAGGTTCCGGCCGTCTCGCTGAACCCCGCGCCGCCCCCAATCGGGCCGACGGGAACGCGCGACGCAGGCGTGAGATCTGCCCAGGCGCAGACCCGCGTTGGGGGCCTCGCCCGGCGGGAGTTTCTGGCCTGTTTCTGGACAGTTTTCCCACCAGATTCAAATTACAGAGGGCCCCTGCCTGGACGTTTGTCCAGGTCAGAGGCCCTCTCTCTGCTCCCCCGGTTGGACTCGAACCAACAACCCTCCGGTTAACAGCCGAATGCTCTGCCAGTTGAGCTACAGGGGATCGGTGCAGCGCGGGAAACACTAGCAACTGCGGGGCCGGGTGCGAAATTCGGGGCCCTGACGGGCCTCCCCGCAGCCGGCGGTCGCTCAGCCGGGCTCGAGCTCGGCGCGCGCCTGGGCCAGGGCGGCGTCGGCCACCCGGCGTACGGCGGGCTCGTCGGGGTCGATCCCGGCGTCGTAGTGCACCAGCCAGGTGAGCTCGCGGGCGCCCGACGGCGCGCGGCGGGCCACGACGCGCAGGCCTCGGTCACCGCGCACGACGACGTGCACCTGGAACACGATGCTCGCGGTGACCCGCTCGCGCACCAGCTCCAGCAGCCGCCCCGGCTCCTCCAGCGCCAGCGCGTGCACCGGGCGCACCTGGCCCCAGGGACCCAGCTCGGTCACCCGCAGCACGCCGGCCTCGCTGTCCCAGTCGGCCGCCTCGACCCGCTCCCACGCCAGTCGTACGACGGGGCCCGCGGCGGTCGGGACGTACAGCGCGTCGCGGGTGCCGGCGACCGGCCCGCGTCCCGAGGTGGCCGCGGCGAGCACGCGCTCCCCCGGACCGACCTCGATGTCCGCGGCGCCCGGCACCGCGGCGCCGCGTCGGCCCACGAGGGCGGCCAGCCGGGCGATCATGCGGCCCCGATGATCCGGTCGCGCAGCGCGCGCCGGTGCTGCTCGAGGGCGGCAAGCTCGCCGAACATCTTGTTGTACTCGGCCGGGTGCTCGACCGGGTTGGTGCGCTGCAGGCGCGACTTGACCTCGGCGATGCGGCGCAGCGCGGTCAGCTCGAGCAGCCGGTTGACGTGCAGCGCGACGTAGGCGCCGTCCGGCGCCTTCGCGGTGAGCAGCGGCTCGACGGCGAGCGCGCTGATCGCGGAGGAGACCTCGGGGTCGGTGGCGGCGTCGCGCAGCCGCGCGGCCCACCCGGCGTCCCCGGATCCGACCGCCGGACCGCCCTGGGCGGCCACGACCGCCCACACGCCTCGGTAGGTGGGGTGGGTGAAGTCCTCGGGCCCGATCTCGGAGGTGGTGCGCCCGATCGCCATCGGGTGCTGCACGACGAGCTTGAGGGTCTCGCGCTCCAGGCCGAACCGCGGGTCGCGCAGGTCCGGCAGCCGGCGTCGCGGCGGTGCCGCCGGCGCCTCGGCGGGCGCCGCGGACCGGACCGGCTGGCGGCGCTGCCCGGGCAGGTCGGCGGGACGCTTGGCGGCGCGCTGCACCTCGCCGCGCGCCTGGTCGGGGTCGATGCCGATCATCTGGGCCAGCTCGCGGGCGAACGCGTCGACCTTCGAGCGGTCGCGCACGCTGGAGACCAGCCGGGCGCCCTCGCGCAACGCGTCGATACGACCGTCGGCGCGGTCCAGGTCGTACTTGCTGACGATGTTGCTCAGCACGAAGCGGTACAGCGGCGTGCGCTTGGCGACCAGCTCGCGCACCGCCTCGTCGCCCTTCTGCAGGCGCAGGTCGCACGGGTCGAGTCCGTCGGGCTCCACCGCGACGTAGGTCTGGGACACGAAGTTCTGGTCGCCCTGGAAGGCCCGCAGTGCGGCCTTCTGGCCGGCGGCGTCGCCGTCGAAGGTGAAGATGACCTCGCCGCGGAACTCCTCGTGGTCGTGCAGGAAGCGGCGCAGCACCTTGGCGTGGTCGTCGCCGAAGGCGGTGCCGCAGGTCGCGACCGCGGTGCCGACACCGGCCAGGTGGCAGGCCATCACGTCGGTGTAGCCCTCGACCACGACCGCCTGGGTGGTCCTGGCGATCTCCTTGCGGGCCAGGTCGAGGCCGTAGAGCACGTGGCTCTTCTTGTAGATCGGCGTCTCGGAGGTGTTGAGGTATTTGGCGTCGATGCGGTCGTCGTCGAAGATGCGGCGCGCGCCGAAGCCGATGGTCTCCCCGCTGGCCTCGCGGATCGGCCACAGCAGCCGCCCGCGGAACCGGTCGTACGGCGAGCGGCCGCGCGCGACGAGGCCGCCGACGACCAGCTCCTCCTCGCTGAACCCGCGGGCGCGCAGGTGGCGGAAGAGGTCCTCGCCGCCGCGCGGGGCGAAGCCGACGCCGAAGGTCTCCGCGGCCGTCTGGTCGAAGCCGCGGTCGGCGAGGAACTGGCGCGCGACCTGGGCGTCCGGGGTGAGCAGCTGCTCGGCGTAGAACTCCTGGGCGACGCGGTGCGCCTCGAGCAGCTTGCTGCGCTGCGGGCCCTTGGGGCGGTCGACGCGCTCGTCGCCCTCCTCGCGCTTGAGCTGCACGCCGAACTTGTCGGCCAGCCGCTCGACGGACTCCGCGAAGGACAGCGCCTCGACCTCCATCAGGAAGTTGATGACGTCGCCGCCCTTCTGGCAGCCGAAGCAGTAGTAGAACCCCCGGCTCGGGGTGACCTGGAACGACGGGGACTTCTCGTCGTGGAAGGGACACAGGCCCTTCTGCGAGCCGCCGCCGGCGTTGCGGAGCGTCACGTAGGAGGAGACGACCTCGTCGATGCGCGCCTTCTCGCGCACCTCGCTGATGCTCTCCTCGCGGATCCGGCCTGCCACGCGCCGATCCTACGGTCCGGCCCCCGGGCGCCGGGCGGCACCTGTGGAAACCTCAGTAGTCCCCGGTGATCACGTTGGCCAACGGCTCCCCCGCCGCATAGCGGTGCAGCTGGTCGCGCACCAGCCGGTGCGCGCGCGGCCACATCGCGCTGCTGGCCCCGCCGACGTGCGGGCTGATCAGCAGGTTCGGCACCTCCCACAGCGGGCTGTCGGCCGGGAGCGGCTCGACGTCGGCGACGTCGACCGCGGCGCGCAGCCGGCCCGCCCGCAGCTCCGCGAGCAGGTCGTCGGTGACGACCACCGCGCCGCGGGCCACGTTGACCAGCAGCGCGCCGTCCTTCATCCGGGCCAGGAAGTCGGCGTCGACGAGCCCGCGGGTCTCGTCGGTCAGCGGCACGATCAGCACGACCACGTCGGCGTCCGGCACCAGTTGAGGCAGCTCGGTGAAGGCGTGCACGCCCGCGCGCGCGGTCCGCGCCACCCGCACCACGTCGACCTCGAAGGGCCGCAGCCGCGCCTCGATCGCCTCGCCGATCGCGCCGTACCCGACGAGCAGGACGCGCTTGTCGGCCAGCGCGGGACGCCACTCGAAGGCCCACTCGTGACGGTCGTGGGCGCGCACGAACTCCGGCACGCCGCGCAGCGAGGAGAGGATCAGCGTGAGCGTGAGCTCGGCGGTGGAGGTGTCGTGGATGCCGCGGCCGTTGCACAGCGTGACGCCCTGCGGCACCCGGCTGCGCACGTTGTCCACGCCCGCGGAGAGGGTCTGCACGACCTCCAGGCTGCGCATCTGCGGCAGCACGTCGCCGACGTCGGGACTCATCCGGTACGGCGTGACGTAGAACGCCACGTCCCCGACCGAGTCCGGGACCTCGGCGGTCGGGTCGACCACCTCATAGCGCAACCCCGCGGGCGGGTCGCCGAGGAGGTCGGGGTCGAAGGGCAGCCAGACGAGCGGTGCGGTCACACCCCGGACCCTAGCCAGTCACAGCCGTCAGGTCCGCGCACCCGGTCCGGCCACGGTCAGGCCGGACGCCCGCTCAGCCGCTCGTGCCACGCCACCGCGCTCGCGTCGGTCAGCGAGGCGACCTGGTCGATGACCACCCGCAGCCGCCCGGCGTCGTCGGCCGCGGCGTGCCAGTCATCGACGAACGCGCGCTGGAGCTCGTCGGGTCCCCGGTGCGCCAGCCTGGCCACCAGCCCCATGATCAGCTCACGCTGGCGCTCCATCAGCCGCACCCGGTCCTCGGCCTGCATGACGTAGTGCGCGGCGATCCCCTTGAGCACCGCGATCTCCAGCATCGTGCTCCGCGGCACGACCAGGTCGGCGCGGTGCCGCACGAACGGCCCCTCGCCCGCGGCGAACGTCGCGTGCTGGACCGCGCCGCAGAAGCGGCCGATCAGGTCGCTGGTGAGGTTCTTCAGGGCGGCCTGGGCGCGCCGGCTGCCGTCGTAGGCCACCGTGGGCCAGCTGTCGATCGCGGTCAGGTCGGTGAGCACCGCGTCGAGCTCGGCGTCGTCGGCCTCGGGGACGTACCAGGCCCGCACGGTCTCCCACACCGCCGCGCGGTCCAGGCGGGTCAGGTCGACGCGGTCCGCGACCACGCCGTCCTCCACGTCGTGCACCGAGTAGGCGACGTCGTCGGCGAGGTCCATCACCTGCGCCTCGACACAGGTGCGGGTGCCCTGCGGCGCGCCCCGGCGCATCCAGGTGAAGACCGGGAGGTCGTCGTCGTAGACGCCGAACTTGCGGACGAAGCGCGGCGTGCCGTCGGTGTGCACGCCGCTCGGATCTCCGGCGGCGAGGCGGCGCCAGGGGTACTTGGTGCAGGCGTCGAGGGTCGCGCGGGTGAGGTTGAGCCCCACCGAGCGACCGGTGTCGTCGAAGGTCTTGGCCTCGAGGCGGGTCAGCAGGCGCAGCGTCTGGGCGTTGCCCTCGAACCCGCCGCAGTCCTCGCTCAGCTCGGCGAGCACCTGCTCGCCGTTGTGACCGAACGGCGGGTGGCCCAGGTCGTGGGCGAGCGCGGCGGTCTCGGCGATGTCGGGCAGGCCACCCAGGGCCCGGGTGATGTCGCGCGCCACCTGCGCCACCTCGAGGCTGTGGGTGAGCCGGTTGCGCACGAAGTCGTCGGTCTGCGGTCCGACCACCTGGGTCTTGCCGGCGAGGCGGCGCGACGCGGCGGCGTGCACCACCCGCGCCCGGTCGCGCTCGAACGGCGTGCGCGCGGGCGCGTCGACGCGCTTGGGAGGTTCGGGCACGAGGCGCTCGCGGTCCGTGGCGTCGTACAGGGCGAGGGGGTCGGCAGACATCGCGTCCGACTGTAGGCCCTCCCGGGGACGACCCCGCAGGTCAGCCTGTCGAGATCAGTCCCGCGGAGTTGGACGCCGCGGTGCCCCTCCCTGATCATCCGGTCATGCCCGAACGCCCGCACCACGCAGCGAAGTGGCTGCTCAGCGCCCGCGAGCGCGGCAACCCGTCCACCCGCCTCGACGCGCGACACTCGGGCGGCGCCGGCTGGTCGTCGGGCAACCGGGCCCGGCCGCTGGTCGACGGGGCGTCGTACTTCGCCGACCTCTACGAGCACCTCGAGGCGACCCGCACGGGCGACCTGGTGCTGTTCGCCGACTGGCAGAGCAACCCCGACCAGCAGCTCACCGACGACCCCGAGAGCACCATCGTGGAGGTGCTCGGCCGTGCCCTCGACCGCGGTGTCGACGTGCGCGCCCTGGTCTGGCGCTCCCACCTCGGCAAGCTGGGCTACAGCGCCGACGAGCACCGCGACCTCGGCCGACAGCTGCAGAAGCGCGGTGCCGACGTGGTCCTCGACATGCGGGTGCGCGCCAACGGCTCGCACCACCAGAAGATGGTGGTGGTGCGCCACCGCGACGACCCGTCCCGCGACATCGCCTACGTCGGTGGCCTGGACCTGTGCCACGGGCGCCGCGACGATTCCGCCCACGGCGGCGACCCGCAGGCCGAGCCCATCTCCGCCGAGTACGGCGAGCGCCCACCGTGGCACGACGTGCAGGTCGCCCTCGAGGGCCCCGTCGTCCACGACGTCGAGACGGTCTTCCGCGAACGCTGGGAGGACACCACGCCGCCGACGCGCAGCCCGCTGCGACGCCGCCGCGACGCCGCCCTGCGCCTCGACGAGGAGCGCCGCCCGCTGCCGCCGCAGGCACCCCCGCCTCCCCCGCGGGAGGAGGACCACACGGTGCAGCTGCTCCGCACCTACCCCAGCCTGGGGCCCGGCTGGGCCTACGACTTCGCGCCCGACGGCGAGCGCTCCGTCGCCCGGGGCTACAGCAAGGCCGTCGGCGCCGCCCGGTCGCTGATCTACCTCGAGGACCAGTTCCTGTGGGGTCGGGAGATGAGCGACGTGCTCGTCGCGGCCCTCCAGGACAACCCCGGACTGCGCCTGGTCTGCGTGCTCCCCCACTTCCCCGACCATGACGGCTGGTTCGCCCGCGACCCCCAGATCGTGGGCCGGCTGCGCGCGATCCGCCGCCTCCAGCTCCAGTTCAACGAGCGGGTCGCGTTCTACGGCCTGGAGAACGAGGCGGGGACACCCGTCTACGTCCACGCCAAGGTCTGCGTCATCGACGACGTCTGGACGTCGGTCGGCTCGGACAACTTCTGCCGCCGCTCCTGGACCCACGACTCCGAGCTGTCAGCGGTCGTGCTCGACGAGGAGCCGGCGGGCGGCTACGGGCAGTGGCTGCGGCTCCGCCTCGCTGCGGAGCACCTGGACCGGATGGAGTCCCAGGAGCTCGCCGCGGTGACCGCGACGCACGAGCCCAAGCTGTTCGACGTGATGGCCGACTGCGTGGACGCCGAGGCGCAGTTCGAGCTCTTCGCGCAGAGCGCCGACGCCCTGGACGCCTGGCACGCGGGCGGACGCCGCGGCCCGCGGCCCGCCGGGCGGCTGCGCCGGCTGCAGACTCCCACGCTCCCGGTCGCCCGCCAGCTGCTGGCCGCACCGTGGTATCGCTATCTCCACGACCCCGACGGGCGTCCCGGGCGCATCCGCCGGCGGCGTACGTTCTGAGCATGCTGCGACAGGAAGGCCGACCGTGACCGCCTCCACCCCTGCCCCTGCCCCGCGTTCCCGTGAGCAGGTGATCGCGCGCGGGCTGGAGTGGTGCGCGCGCTGGAGCGCCCGCTGGATCCTGATCTTCATCGCGCTGTGGCTGGCCAGCAAGGTGCTCGGCCAGATGTGGACGATCCTGCTGCCGGTCGTCCTGGCGCTGATCGTGTCCACGGTGCTCGCGCCGATCTCCTGGTTCCTCGAGCGGCGTCTGCGGATGCCCCCGTCGCTGGCCGCCGCCAGCACGCTGCTCGGCGCGATCGCCGCGATCGTCGCGATCGGGTTCGCGCTGGCCCCGTCCACCGCCGGCCAGGCGGGCGCGATCGCCGACGACGCGGCCGCCGGCCTGGACCGCATCGCGCAGTGGCTGCGCGACTCCGACCTGGTCACCGGCAAGCAGGTCGACACCGCGATCGACGCGGTGCAGGACAAGCTCACCGCCTCTGCCTCGACCATCGCCTCCGGCGTCCTGGTCGGGGTCGGTGCGGTCACCAGCGCACTGGTGACGCTCATCGTCACCTTGATCCTGACGTTCCTCTTCCTCAAGGACGGGCGCCGCTTCCTGCCCTGGCTGCGCCGTCTCGCCGGCCCCAGCGTGGGCACCCACCTCGCCGAGGTCCTCGGCCGGGCCTGGGCGACGCTGGGCGGGTTCATCCGCACCCAGGCCCTGGTGAGCGCGATCGACGCGGTCTTCATCGGCCTGGGACTCGTGCTCGTCGGCGTCCCGCTCGCGCTGCCGCTGGCCGTGCTCACGTTCTTCGGCGGTTTCGTGCCGATCGTCGGCGCCTTCGTGGTCGGCGCGCTCGCGGTGCTGGTCGCGCTCGTCTCCAACGGCTGGGTGGGCGCGCTGATCATCCTCGGTGTCGTGCTCGCCGTGCAGCAGCTGGAGGGCAACGTGCTCTCCCCGTGGCTGCAGTCGCGCAGCATGAGCCTCCACGCCGCCGTGGTGCTCCTGTCCGTCGCCCTCGGATCCTCTCTGTTCGGCATCGTCGGCGCGTTCCTGGCAGTGCCCGTGACCGCGATGATCGCGGTGGTCTTCCGCTACCTCGACGAGCAGGTCACCGCCCGCTCCGAGGCCCCGGTCGTGTCGGCGCCGCCCGCGGACGCGGCCGACGACGACGCAGACACCGGACCTCGGCGCGGTCCGGAGCCCGAGACCCCGCCGGCCTGAGCAGTCCCCCGGGGCGCGACCGGTCCGGGGGCCGCGCCCTCGCGGAGGTGCTGGGTCGACTACCGGCCGAGAGCCGCCTGGGTGCGGTCGGCGTCGACCTGGCCCCGGTCCCCGTCGACGGCCTCGAGGTGGTGGAGCCGGGCCACTGTAGGCACGAACGCGGCGAGCCGGGCCGCCCCGAAGGGACGGCCCGGCTCAGCGGCGTACGACGAGAGGTTGCTCAGTAGGTCGTGACGTGCACGTGGTCGTAGTGGTTGGCGGTGACCGAACCGCGGTCCTCCATGCCTCGCCACCCTTCGCCGGAGCGCTCGACCGACCAGATCTGCTGGGCGTAGATCAGGTAGCTGACGCCGAGCTCGGCGCGGTTCTCGCGGATGAACTCCGCGATCTCCCAGCCGAGGTCGCCGCTGACCATGATGTCGACGGCCAGGCCCTGACCGTGCTCGCCGTCGCTGCGCAGCGTGCCGTAGGTGGTGATCTCCGGGAACGCCGCACAGACCGCCTGGTGCACCGCGACGATGTTCGGGCTCACACCGGAGGGCACCGATGTGCCGTTGGTGCACGCGCCGCCGATGCCGGCGACCGGCTCCTCGGCGCTGAGGTAGCCGGAGGTGACCCAGCGCGACGCGCCGTCGATGACGACCTCGTCGCGGCCGTAGAGCTCACGACCGGTGATCAGGACCTTGTCGCCGGCCTCGAGGGTGCCGACCTGCGTGGCCTGCTCGCCCGGGAGGGTCCACAGGTTGAGGTCCTCGGTCACCCAGAGCCGGGTGTCGGCCTGGTCGATCGCGGACCGCACGGCGGCCGGGTCCATCATCTTCTCGGCCGGGGTGAGCTCGCGGAGCTCGAAGCGCGAGGCGCTGCGGGAGAGCACGGGGCGGCGCTCGGCCGCCTGGGTGGGAGCGGGGGTGGCCGCTGCCTTGCTGGGCGCGGCGGAGGCGGAGGGCGTCGTCTTCGCGACGGCGCTCACGCTGGAGCTGGAGGCGTGGAGCACCTCGGAGCCGTTGGGCTCGCCCAGGGTGACCCCCAGGGCGACGGCTGATGCGGTTGCCAGGACAGCCAGGGGGGCGGCGATCACAGTGGCACGGGGCGTACGGCGGGCATTGGTTTCCCGCTTGTGGCGATGTGCCACAGCGCTGATCCTTTGCTGTTGCGGGGCAGAAACACGCGCCGGTTCCGCAGGTTGCGGGTCCCCGGCGCTTGCGCCAGACAACCACATGCCGCGGAGCCGTCCCCAATCTTTGGGTGTTTTCAGCACCGTGTGTCGCCTCACGCCGCCACCCGGCGGGGTCAGCCTCCGGAGCCCGCGTCCAGGTCGTCGACGACGGCGCAGCCGGCGCCGTCGGAGTCATCCAGCCACCCCTCCGGGAGTGCGACCCGCTTGCGCGCGGAGCCCTGCCGGCCGCGGGGCGCGCCGAGCTCGGAGGCCGGGAACGGCTCGGTCGGGTCGAGCTCGTCGAGCAGCCGGTCCAGGGCGGCGAGGCTGTCGACCAGGCCCAGGTTGCGGCGCAGCTCCCCGCCCGCACGGAAGCCCTTGAGATACCACGAGACGTGCTTGCGGAACTCCTTGCAGCCGCGCTCCTCCCCCATGTGCTGGGCGAGCAGCTCAGCGTGGCGGCGCATCATCGCGCAGACCTCGCCGAGCGCCGGGAGCGTGGCGAGCTCCTCGCCGGCGAACGCGGCCGCGAGGTCGCGGAACAGCCACGGCCGGCCCAGGCAGCCGCGGCCGACCACGACGCCGGCGGCACCGGTGTGCGACATCATCCGCAGCGCGTCGGCCGCCTCCCAGATGTCGCCGTTGCCCAGGACCGGGATGTCGACGTGCGCGACCAGCTCGCCGATCGCGTCCCAGTCGGCGACACCGGAGTAGGCCTGCTCCACCGTGCGCCCGTGCAGCGCGATGGCGGCGCACCCGGACTCCTGGGCGATGCGCCCGGCGTCGAGGTAGGTCAGGTGGTCCGCGTCGATGCCCTTACGGGTCTTCATCGTCACCGGCACGTCGTACGGCGTGGCCGCGGCGACCGCCTCCTCGAGGATGCGGGCCAGCAGCCCGCGCTTCCACGGCAGCGCCCCGCCGCCGCCCTTGCGGGTGACCTTGGGGACCGGGCAGCCGAAGTTGAGGTCGATGTGGGCGACGCCGTACTCCTCGCACAGGATCTGCGCGGCCCGGCCCACGGTGACCGGGTCGGTGCCGTAGAGCTGCACCGAGCGGGTCGTCTCCAGCTCGTCGAACACGAGCATGTCGCGGGTGTGCTGGTCGCCCTCGACCAGCCCGCGGGAGGTGATCATCTCGCAGACGTAGAGCCCCGCGCCCTGCTCGGCGCACAGCCGCCGGAACGCCGCGTTGGTGACCCCGGCCATCGGGGCCAGGACGACCGGCGTCGCGACCTGCAGCGACCCGAGCCGCAGGCCAGGGAAGGCCGCGTGCGCGGGCGTGCGGGGAGCGGAGGTCGTGGTGGTCACGCGCACATTGTCGACCGCTCGGCGCAGGCCCCCAAATTGCTCGCCCGGTCCGGACGCGGCGAGCGGCACGCAGGCGTGACCTGCGTGCCGCTCGTGGTCTCAGTTCTTCTTCTTGCCCGGCTTCGCGGGCTCACCGAGCGTGCGGACCTTGCCGGTCCAGGTGATCGGGTCGAACTCCTCGGTGGGCCGGAAGCTCACCGCGGTCAGCCGCCCGCGGTCCGGCGCGAGGTAGACCAGGCAGACGTCGCGCTCCTGCCCGGGACGGAACTTCTTCGGCAGGTCCCCGCTGTCGCAGGGCTCGAACGTGCTCGCGAAGCGCGAGTAGCGCACCAGGGTGTTCTTGGCATCGACGATGTAGAGCGGCACCTCGACGCCGCCGAGGTCGGTGTCACCGACGTTGGCCACCCGCGCCCGCACGAAGTACGGCGTGGTGCGGCGCACCGCAGGCTCCAGCTTCCAGCCCTCGAAGGACTTCTCGAAGGTGGTGCGCTCCAGGCGGTTCACGGTGATCTCGAGGACGCCGACGGTCTTCTGCCGCGGCTCCCACGCGACGACCGCGGTGTCCCCGAGCTCCAGCTCCGTGCCCGGCTCGGTCAGCTCCACGCCCTCGGGCACCGGCAGGTACGGCTCGGCCGTCTCCGATCCGCCGTCACCGGGCTCCGCGCCGGACGACGACCCCGAGCCGGTGCCGGCCGAGCCGTCGCTCGTGGTCGCAGCGGAGCTCCCCGCGTCACCGGAGCCGGTGTCGCCGCCGTCGTCGGAGGAGCAGCCCGCGAGCAGGGCCGCACCCAGCGCCAGCGCCGCGACCGAGGAGGTCGCGGCGCCCAGCATCCGCCGTAGGGGGCTCGCTGCGGTGCGCACGGGACCTCGCTCAGCAGCCGAGCAGGCGCTCGGCGAAGTAGCGGCTGATCCCGTCGAGGCTGATGCGCTCCTGCTCCATCGTGTCGCGCGAGCGCACCGTGACCGCGTTGTCCTCGAGGGTGTCGAAGTCGACGGTCACGCAGAACGGCGTGCCGATCTCGTCCTGGCGGCGGTAACGGCGACCGATCGCGCCGGAGTCGTCGAAGTCGACGTTCCAGTTGCGGCGCAGCTCGGCGGCCAGGTCCTTGGCCTTCGGGGACAGGTCGGCGTTGCGGCTCAGCGGCAGCACCGCCACCTTGACCGGCGCCAGGCGCGGGTCGAGGCGCAGCACCGTGCGCTTGTCGACGCCGCCCTTGGTGTTGGGGGCCTCGTCCTCGGTGTAGGCGTCGACCAGGAACGTCATCAGGCTGCGCGAGAGTCCGGCTGCCGGCTCGATGACGTACGGCGTGTAGCGCTCGTTGTTGGCCTGGTCGTAGTAGCTGAGGTCCTGGCCGGAGTGCTTCGCGTGGGTCGAGAGGTCGAAGTCGGTGCGGTTCGCGATGCCCTCGAGCTCGCCCCACTCCGAGCCGGCGAAGCGGAAGCGGTACTCGATGTCGACGGTGCCCTTGGAGTAGTGGGAGAGCTTCTCCTTCGGGTGCTCGAACAGGCGCAGGTTGTCGCGGTCGACGCCGAGGTCGACGTACCAGTTCAGGCGCTCGTTGATCCAGTACTGGTGCCACTCCTCGTCCTCGCCGGGCTTGACGAAGAACTCCATCTCCATCTGCTCGAACTCGCGGGTGCGGAAGATGAAGTTGCCCGGCGTGATCTCGTTGCGGAAGCTCTTGCCGGTCTGGGCGATGCCGAACGGCGGCTTCATGCGGCTGGAGGTCACCACGTTGGCGAAGTTGAGGAAGATGCCCTGGGCGGTCTCCGGGCGCAGGTAGTGCAGCCCGGAGCCGTCCTCGAGCACGCCGAGGTGGGTCTTGAGCATGCCGGAGAACTCGCGGGGCTCGGTCCAGGCGCCACGGGTGCCGCAGTTGGCGCAGGCGACGTCCTTGAGGTCGACGTCGTCGGGGTTCGCGATCCCCTTCTTCTCCGCGTAGGCCTCCTGGAGGTGGTCGGCGCGGAAGCGCTTGTGGCACGACTGGCACTCGGTCAGCGGATCGTTGAAGGTGTCGACGTGGCCGCTGGCCACCCAGGTCTCGCGCGGCAGGATGATCGAGGAGTCGAGGCCGACGACGTCGTCGCGCGAGGTGACCATCGACTTCCACCACTGGCGCTTGATGTTCTCCTTCAGCTCCACGCCCAGCGGGCCGTAGTCCCAGGCGGAGCGGGTGCCGCCGTAGATCTCGCCACACGGGTAGACGAACCCCCGGCGCTTGGCGAGAGAGACGACGTGGTCGACGGCGGATGCGGGCGGCTTGGCCACTTCGAGGAGCTCCTGTTCGCGGCCGGCTGGCTGCCGACCGAAGTTGGGCGTGCGAGAAGGGATCAGCCTAGCGAGCGCGAGCGCGCCTCGTTGAGCGCGGCCCCGGGCTCCACGACCTCGTAGGCACCGGGCTCGTCCAGGGCACGGCCGAGCACCGGGACCGCCCGCAGCTTCACGTCGTACGACGACAGCGCCCGGCGATAGGCGCCGGGCCCCTCCCAGGTGGTGGTCAGCACCCACAGGGCGGGGTCGTCCACGTTGCGGCCGACGGCCCCGGACACGAAGCCGGGACGCTCGGCGAGCGCGGCGCGCGCGTCCTCGAGGGCGACGCGGAACGCGTCCTGCTCCGACGGCGCGATCCGGAAACGGTTGACGACCAGCACGCCTCGACCCTAGTGGGCGTGCGAGACGTGGGGACCGACACGTCACCCACCTTTTGACAACGATTCTCACCTGTTTGAGAATCGTTCTCATGAGTTCTGCGTCCCGTCGTCTCCGCACGCCCGCCCTCGCCGTGCTGGCCCTCGCCACGACGGTGACGCTGGCCGGGTGCAGCGCGCTCAGCGACGACGCGGGCGCGCAGGACGACGGCGACGGCAAGGTCAGCGTGGCCGCGGGCTTCTACCCCCTGCAGTACGTCGCGGAGCGGGTCGGCGGCGACCTGGTCGAGGTCGAGGCCGCCTCCGCACCCGGCAAGGACCCGCACGACGCCGAGCTCACCGTCCAGGAGACCGCGACGATCGCCTCCGCCGACCTGGTCGTGCTGCTGGAGGGCTTCCAGCCGGCCGTGGACGAGGCGACCGAGCAGAACGGCACCGGCGAGGTGCTGGACGCCGCCGACGTCGTCGAGCTGCTGCCCGCCGAGGAGGGCGACCACGACCACGGCTCCGACGAGGACGACCACGATCACGCGGACGACCACGCGGGTGACCATGCGGATGACCACGCCGGCCACGACCACGGCGACGACGACCCGCACTTCTGGCTGGATCCGCTGCGGATGGCCGAGCTCGGCGTCGCCATGGCCGACGCACTCAGCGAGGTCGACCCCGACCACGCCGACGAGTACGCCGCGAACGCCGCCCGGCTGAGCACCGACCTCGAGGAGCTCGACGAGGAGTTCCGCACGGGCCTGGCGCAGTGCGAGCTCGACACGGTCGTGGTCGCCCATGATGCCTTCGGCTACCTCGAGGACCGCTACGGGCTGCACTTCGACCCGGTCGCAGGGCTGACCCCCGACGCCGAGCCGACCCCCGCGGACCTGCAGGAGCTGCAGGAGCTGATCCGCGAGGAGGGCATCACCACGGTCTTCTCCGAGCGCCTCGCCTCGCAGCAGTTCACCGGCGCACTCGCCGACGACCTCGGGCTGAAGACCGCGGTGCTCGACCCACTCGAGGGGCTGAGCGACGAGACCGCCGACGAGGACTACCTCTCGCTGATGCGCGCCAACCTCGCCGCCCTGCAGGAGGCCAACTCATGCAGGTGAGACCGATCCACCTCACCGGCGGCTCGGTGGCCATCGCCGGACGCCCCATCCTGCGGGGCATCGACCTCGCGGTCTCCGCCGGCGAGTTCGTCGCGCTGATGGGCGCCAACGGCTCCGGCAAGTCGACCCTGGTGCGGGCCCTGACCGGGCTGCGTCCCCTCGGCCACGGCGAGCTGCGCCTGTTCGGCACCCCCTTCGCGCAGTTCCACGACTGGCAGCGCATCGGGTTCGTCCCGCAGCGCCCGGGCGCCGCCGCCGGCGTCCCGGCCTCGGTGTGGGAGGTCGTCGCCGCCGGCCGGCTCACCCGGCGTCGGCTGCTGCGCCCCATGTCGCGCGCGGACCGCGACGCGGTGCAGGAGGCCCTCGAGGTCGTCGGCCTCGCCGACCGGGCCCGCGACGGGGTCTCGACCCTGTCCGGCGGACAGCAGCAGCGGGTGCTGATCGCCCGTGCGCTGGCCGGGCAGCCGGACCTGTTCTTCCTCGACGAGCCGACCGCCGGCGTCGACCTGGCCAACCAGCGCGCCCTGGCCGCCTCCCTCGGCGAGCTCAAGGCGCGGGGCGCGACGGTCGTACTGGTGGCCCATGAGCTCGGCCCCCTGGCCCCGCTGGTGGATCGCTCGGTGGTCATGCGCGACGGCCGGATCGTCTACGACGGCCCGCCACTGGGTGACCACGCGGGCCCCGCCGACCTCGACCTCCTGCACGGGCACCACCACGCCCATGACCCTCACGACGCGCCCCCGCACCGTGACCACGCGCCCCACGTCGCGGCTCCCCTCGACGGCGGTACGACGAAGGACCACCCGTGATCGAGCTGCTCGGACTCCCCTTCATGCAGCGTGCCCTGCTGGCCGCGCTGTTCACCGGTCTCGCCGCGCCCGCGATCGGGACCTACCTCGTGCAGCGCCGCCTCTCCCTGATGGGCGACGGCATCGGTCACGTCGCGGTCACCGGCGTCGCGCTCGGCCTGCTCACCGGGACCTCCCCCACCTGGACGGCCGTCGTCGTCGCGGTGCTCGGCGCGGTGCTGATCGAGGTGATCCGCGAGCGCGGCCACACCAACGGCGACGTCGCCCTGGCCCTGCTCTTCTACGGCGGCCTCGCCGGCGGCGTGCTGATCGCCGGGCTCGGCGGGCTGAGCCAGTCCCGGCTCAACCAGTACCTCTTCGGCTCGATCACCACGATCTCGGCCGGCGACGTCGTGGTGACGATGGTGCTGGCGGCCGCGGTCGTGATCTTGTGCGTGGGCCTGTCCCCGCAGCTGTTCGCGGTGGCCCAGGACCAGGAGTTCGCGCGCGTGGCCGGCCTGCAGGTGCGCTTCTACAACGTGCTCGTCGCGGTGCTCGCCGCCGTCACCGTCACCGTCGCGATGCGCACCGTCGGGCTGCTGCTGGTCTCGGCGCTCATGGTGGTGCCGGTGGCCACCGCCCAGCAGGTGACCCGATCGTTCCGTACGACGCTCGCCGCGGCGATGGCGCTGGGCATGATCGCCTCGGTCGGCGGGCTGCTGCTCTCGGCCTGGGCGTCGTTCCACGCGACGGTCGCCCCCGGTCCCACGATCGTGCTGCTCGCGCTGGCCTGCTTCTTGATCACCTGGCCGGTCGGGGTCTGGCTGCGTCACCGAGCCCGGCTGCGCCGCCCGTTCCCCACCGAGGCGGAGCCCGACCACGAGGTCTGTGTGGAGGAGCACGCCGAGCACCGGCACGGTCCCGAGTGCGGCCACGTCGCGGTGCCCCACGGCGACCACGTCGACTACGTGCACGATGGCCACCGCCACGCCCCGCACGGCGAGCACTACGACGAGCACTGAGCGCGCCGTACGACGACCCCAGCGCGACCCAGCACGAGCAGCCCGACCCATCCCAGCAGACCGGAGGCACCGGCCATGACCCCTCTCGAGAGCAGCCCCCTGCGGCCCACCCGCCAGCGCATCGCGGTCGTCGAGGCGATGGCGTCGGTCGACGACTTCCGCTCGGCCAAGGAGATCCACGAGCTGCTCGGCAAGCGGGGCGACCCGGTCGGCCTGGCGACCGTCTACCGCACGCTCCAACGCCTGGCCGAGGCCGGCGAGCTCGACGTGCTGCGCACGGAGGACGGCGAGGCGCTCTACCGGCGCTGCTCCGACAGCCACCACCACCACCTGGTGTGCCGCGCGTGCGGGCTCACCGTGGAGGTCGAGGGCCCGGCGGTGGAGCGCTGGACCCACACGATCGCCGCCGAGCACGCCTTCTCCGACGTCAGCCACTCCCTGGAGATCTTCGGGACCTGCTCCTCCTGCGCGTGAGCGCCCCGGCGGGGTGGGTCAGCTCCCCGCGCCCACGTCGTTCGGCCGGGCGCCGCCGTACCTGCGATCGCGCTGGGCATAGGTCTCCACGGCCGCCCAGAGGTGGCGCCGGTCGACGTCGGGCCACAGCACGTCGGTGAACACGAACTCGCTGTAGGCGGCCTGCCAGAGCATGAAGTTGGACAGCCGCTGCTCCCCCGAGGTGCGCCAGACCAGGTCGGCGTCGGGCAGCTCGGGCACGTAGAGGTGACGGGCGAAGACCTTCTCGTCGACCTTGTCGGGGTTGAGCCGGCCGGCCGCGACCTCGCGCGCGATCGAGCGCGCCGCGTCGGCCACCTCGGCACGCCCGCCGTAGTTGACGCACATCGTCAAGGTGAGCACGTCGTTGCCGGCGGTCAGCTCCTCGGCGACCTGGAGCTCCTTGATCACCGACTTCCACAGCCGCGGGGCGCGCCCCGCCCAGCGCACCCGCACGCCGAGCTCGTGCATCTCGTCGCGTCGGCGGCGGATGACGTCGCGGTTGAAGCCCATCAGGAACCGCACCTCGTCGGGCGAGCGCGACCAGTTCTCGGTCGAGAAGGCGTAGGCGGAGATCGCCTTCACCCCCACCTCGATCGCGCCCTCGACGACGTCGAAGAGCGAGCTCTCGCCCTGCTCGTGGCCGCGGGTGCGCGGCAGGCCGCGCTCCTTGGCCCAGCGCCCGTTGCCGTCCATCACGATGGCGACGTGCTCGGGGACGAACTCCCGCGGGATCGCGGGAGGGGTGGCTCCGGAGGGGTGCGGGGTCGGTCGGCGGACGGCTCGCTTCACCCCCGGAGAGTACTAGCGAGGGTGCTCAGCGCTCGACGTAGGCCAGCGACCGGAGGCCACGCTCGAGATGCCAGGAGAGGTACGCCGCGACCAGCGAGCTGGCCTCCTTGAGGTGGCGCGGCTGCGCGGCCTCGACGACCGGCCAGTCCCCGGCGAGCAGTGCCCCGAGCACCTCGATGGTCTCCGGCGCCGGCGAGGCCGATCCCGGGAGCCGGCAGGTGCTGCACAGCACCCCGCCCATCGAGGGGTTGAACCAGCGGTGCGGGCCCTCCAGCCCGCAGCGCGAGCAGTGCTCGAAGGAGGGGGCGTAGCCCGCCACCGCGAGCGAGCGCAGCAGGTAGGAGTCCAGCACCTGCCCGGCGGCGCGCTGGCCCGAGGCCATCGCCCGCAGTCCGCCGACGAGCAGCAGGAACTGCTGCACCGAGGGCTGGCGCTCCTCCGCCGCGAGCCGCTCGGCGGTCTCCAGCATCGCGGTGCCGGCGGTGTAGCGGTCGTAGTCCAGTCCCAGGCCGGCGTGGAACGGCGTGAGGGTCTCGGCCTGGGTGATCGTGTCGAGGTTGCGGCCCTCGGCGAGCTGGAGGTCGACGTGGGTGAACGGCTCCAGACGCGAGCCGAACCGCGAGGTGGTGCGACGCACGCCCTTGGCGACAGCACGCACCCGCCCGTGGTGGCGGGTCAGCAGAGTGATGATGCGATCGGCCTCACCCAGCTTGTGGGTGCGCAGGACGATCGCCTCGTCGCGGTAGAGCGGCACCCCACCATTGTCTCCCAGCCACCCAGCCGGTCAGCCCCCGGCACGCCGCCGGGCCGGGCGCTGCCAGGCACGCAGGGCCAGCGCCACCGCCGCCTCGTCCAGCCGCCGCGGGGTCGCGCGCCACTCCCACGGGGTGCGCGCCAGCAGCAGTGTCGCGTCGGGCAGCTCCTCGGCCAGCAGCTCGGCGTCGGCCGCGCGGTGCAGCAGGTCGCCGCGATGGCCCACGACGAGGGCCGGGACGGTGATCGCGCGTCGCTGCGCGGCCGGCGGGGCGAGCGCGCCGAAGAGCAACCCGTGCATCATCGCCGCGACCGCGTCCGCGCGCTGGTCGAGCGCGTCGAGGCCGATGCCGGCCCAGAACGGCACGAGCCCGCGCGGCACCGGTCGGGTCAGGCGGCGCACGCCGGCGACGGCCCAGGGCAGGTGGCGCGCCACCACCAGCAGCTGACCGGCCGCGAGCAGCCCGACCTCCATCGAGCTGTGCAGGACCGGGGCCTCCAGCAGCAGGCCGCGCACCCGGTCGGGGGCGCGCGCGGCGACCTCGAGGGCGACGTTGGCGCCCAGCGAGGTGCCGCCGACGACGGCCTGATCGGCGCCGACGTGGTCGAGCAGCGCCAGCACCTGCGCGGCCCAGGCGCTCGGCGCGTGGACCTGCGGGTCCGCGGGCCGGTCGGAGCGCCCGTGGCCGAGCGGGTCGAGGGTGAGCACGTGCAGCCCCTGCACGGCGAGGGTGCGGGCGAGACGCTGGTGCATGCGCCGCGGGACCAGCGGCGCCGGGAGCAGCACCACCCAGGCCGGGCCCGCGCCGTACTCGGTGTATTCGAGGCGGTCGCGGTTGCCGGCGTGCTCGACGAAGAGCTGCCCGATGCGCTCCGAGACCATCATGGCGGCAATCTAGCCGTCGGCGCCCCGTCCGGGGCGCCGACGGGCTCGATCAGGCGGCGCGGTTGACGGCGCTGATGACGGCCTTCAGCGAGGCGGTGACGATGTTGGCGTCGACGCCGACGCCCCACAGCACCTTGTCACCCACGGCGCACTCCACGTACGCCGCGGCGAGGGCGTCGCCCCCGGCGGACAGCGCGTGCTCGGCGTAGTCGAGCACCCGGACGTCGCCGCGCTCGGCGTACGCCGGGTTGCCGGCGGCCTGCTCCTCGGCGACGAGCGCGTTGAGGGCCTCGACGAACGCCGCGATCGGGCCGTTGCCGGAGCCGGCGAGCGTGCGCAGCTCGCCGTCGACGTGCACGTTGACGGTGAGGGCGTCCTTCTCCCCGGCGGCCGAGGAGGTGTGCACCGAGTCCAGTGCCAGCGGGGTCACGCGGTCGAGGTACTCGGCGCGGAAGATGTCCCAGATCGCGTCCGGGGTCATCTCGCCGCCCTCGGCGTCGGCGCGGCCCTGCACGACGCGGCTGAACTCGATCTGCGCGCGACGCGGCAGGTCCAGCTTGTGCTCGGCCTTCAAGACGTAGGCGACGCCGCCCTTGCCGGACTGGCTGTTGACCCGGATGACCGCCTCGTAGGTGCGCCCGACGTCCTTGGGGTCGATCGGGAGGTACGGGGCCTCCCACTCGATGTCGCGCACGGAGATGCCGCGCTCGGCGGCGCGCCGCTCGAGGTCCTCCAGGCCCTTCTTGATCGCGTCCTGGTGGGAGCCGGAGAACGCCGTGTAGACCAGGTCGCCGGCGTACGGGTGGCGCGGGTGCACCGGCAGCTGGGTGCAGTACTCGACCGTGCGGCGCACCTCGTCGATGCCGCCCTCGATGGCGAAGTTGATCTGCGGGTCGATGCCCTGGCTGAACAGGTTCATGCCCAGCGTCACCAGGTCGACGTTGCCGGTGCGCTCGCCGTGGCCGAACAGGCAGCCCTCGACGCGGTCGGCGCCGGCCATCAGGCCCAGCTCGGTGGCGGCGACGGCGGTGCCCCGGTCGTTGTGCGGGTGCAGGCTGATCGCGCTGACCTCGCGGCGGGTCAGCCCGCGCGAGAAGTACTCGATCTGGTCGGCATAGGTGTTCGGCGTCGACATCTCGACGGTGGCCGGCAGGTTGAGGATGATCTCGCGGCCCGGCTCGGGCTGCCAGACGTCCGAGACCGCCTCGCAGACCTCGAGGGCGAAGTCGGTGTCGGACTGGGTGAAGATCTCCGGGGAGTACTGGTAGCCGAACTCCTCGAAGGCCGCGCCGAGGTGCTGCTCGGCGTACTTGATCACCAGCTCGGTGCCGTGGGTGGCGATCTGCTTGCACTCGGACGGGGTGACACCGAAGACGACGCGCTGGAACAGCGGCGCCGTGGCGTTGTACATGTGCACGGTGGCGCGGGGCGCGCCCACCAGGGACTGCACGGTGCGCTCGATCAGGTCCTCGCGGGCCTGGGTGAGCACCGAGATCCGCACGTCGCCGGGGATCCGGTCCTCCTCGACCAGCTGGCGCACGAAGTCGAAGTCGGTCTGGCTCGCGCTCGGGAACCCGACCTCGATCTCCTTGTAGCCCATCTTCACCAGCAGGTCGAACATGGTGAGCTTGCGGGCCGGCGTCATCGGGTCGATCAGCGCCTGGTTGCCGTCGCGCAGGTCGGTGGAGAGCCACCGCGGCGCGTGGGTGATCTTGCGCGTGGGCCAGGTGCGGTCCGGGACGTCGACGGGTACGAACGGGCGGTACCGGTCGACCGGCATCCCGCTGGGCGCCTGGAAGTTGGTGGTGTTGCTCAGGGCAACGGGCTGCTGCTCAGGGATGCTCATGTGAAGGTGTCCTCGCTGGGTGGTCAGTGACGCCGGGGCAGCACGCACTCCGCAACGAGGGGTCCGGCCTTCAGACCTCGCTGCGGCAGCGAAGAAGGAGCTGGCGCGTCATGACGGCCTCACTGTAGCGGAGTGCGGCGCCGTCGGCGTGAGGCATCCGTCACCTGGTGGTCCGGAGCCCGGGTTCGCGAGGTGACGGCAGTTTCACCCCTGGAGGTGATGCTCGTCGGGGCGTCCAGACGTTCCCGGCCGACTAGTTTTCCGGTATGCCCCCCGCTGAACCCGCCGGGCTCCCCCGGCCGGCGCTACGACTCGGCGTACTGGACGAGACCGAGCTCGTCGTCACCGGCCTCGACGGCATGCTCCGCCCCCACCGGGGACGCGTCGAGCTGTCAGTGCTGGAGGCCCCCGAGTCCACCGCCGGGCTCGACGTCGTGCTCTGCGACCCCTTTCGGGGCGGCGGGGACCCGCACGACCACGTCGCCCGGGTCGCCGCCCTCGGGCCGGCCCGCGTGCTCGTCTACACCTGGAACACCCGGGCCGCGAACACCCGCACGTTCGTGGCGGCCGGCGCCCACGCCGTCCTCGACAAGGCGGTGCCGGCCACCGAGCTCATCTCGGTGGTCGAGGCCGTGGGCCGCGGCGAGCCGGTGCTGTCCGCGCCCCCGACGGGGACGATCCCGCTGAGCCTGCGCGAGTCCGAGGTGCTGACGCTGCTGTGCCGCGGTCAGTCGAACCAGGAGATCGCCGATGCCCTCTATGTCTCGATCAACTCGGTGAAGACCTACGTGCGCCAGATCTACCGCAAGCTCGGCGTGACCCGGCGCACCCAGGCCGTGGCCTGGGCGAACCGGCACGGGCACCCCTGCTGAGCTCGGGCGCCGTGTCGGTGACGGGCGCGCGGGGTACCTGCGACAGGGTCACAGTCCCCTGCCGGAAGGTTCCTGGTGAAGGTCAACAGCAAGATCGGTGTCATCTGGGCGGCCGTCGTGTTCGTGGTGATCGGTCTGGTCCTCGTCCTCGTGGCCACCCTCAACGGTGGCGACGACAACGACCAGGAGAAGCAGCCGGCGAGCATCGGCGTCGTCGCGCCGGCGGTCGACGCGGGATCCGTGTGACGGACCTCTCGGTGCGACTGGCAGACTCCGGTTCCGACCCGGGCCGACGCGAGATGGCCCCCGGAACTGGAGCGCTGCCATGACCGATGACGTGAGCCTGGCCCCCACTGAGGAGGTCACGGACTTCGGCGAGCTGCGCATCCGCTTCGACGAGCGGGTGCTGCGGCCGCGAGCGTGGACCACCGAGCAGTCGGCGTGGGGCGCAGAGCTGCTCCAGCACGGGCCTGATGGGCCGGTGCTCGAGCTGTGCACGGGCGCCGGCCAGATCGGGCTGCTCACACTGGCGCGCGCGCCTCGCCCCCTGATCGCCGTCGACCTCAACCCGGTCGCGTGCGACTTCGCGCGACGCAACGCCGCCGACGCCGGACTGGGCGACCTGGTCGAGGTGCGCGAGGGGCCGGTCGATGGCGTCCTGCGCCCCGAGGAGCGCTTCGCGCTGGTGCAGGCAGACCCCCCGTGGGTACGCCGTACCGACACCGACCGCTACCCCGAGGACCCGGTGCTGGCGATCGACGGCGGGGACGACGGGCTCGCCCTGGCGCGCACCTGTGCCGCCACCGCAGCCGCGCACCTCCTCGACGGCGGGTCGCTGCTGCTCCAGCTCGGCACGTCCGAGCAGGCCGCCACCCTGGACGCAGCGCTCGAGCCCGACTCCGGGCTCGACCTGGTCGAGGTCCGTGAGTTCGAGCGCGGCGTGGTCGCCCACTTCCTGCGCACCCGCTGAGGGAACCGGCCGCGGCGCCGCCGGCGTCGCGGCCGGCTGACTGCACGTAACCGCGCAACTGCTGGGAAAAGCACCCGCGCCGGCCCCTGGCCGGTGCTTATCCGCGCAATTGCGCAGTTATGACCGGGCCAGGGGCTCAGGCCCCGCGGGTCACGGCCGCAGCTTGGGCGGCAGCACCTTGTGGGTGCCGTCGCACCACGGCTGGACCGAGGACTTGCCGCAGCGGCACACCGCCGAGACCGGACGGTGGGTGCGGTGCACCTCGCCGTCGGCGTCCTCGACGAGGTGGTCGCCGCGCAGCAGCAGCGGGCCGCCGGGGCAGAGCACGACGTCCGGGCGGCCGGGCTCCGTCGGCGCGCTCATGCCGCCGGCTCCCACAGGCCCAGCACGTGCGTGGCGAAACGGTCCTCGAGGTCGAGGCAGGTGAAGGCGCCGAAGAACACGTCGGGAGCCAGGGCGGGCTCCTGCTCGGCCAGCACCCCGCAGATCTCGCGGGCCGCCAGCTGCTCGTGCACGGCATCGGCCTCGACGTGCTCGGTGTAGTACGCCGCCAGCTCGGGCGCCAGCCCGAGACGGTCCAGGCCCTGCGCCATCTTGCGCGAGGGCAGCGAACTGGTCGCCTCGAAGGCGGCGAGGTGGCCCAGCGCGGCACCGCGCAGCCGTCGGCTCAGCCCGAACAGGCTCATCGCGTTGTTCTGCTCCAGCGCCTCCAGCGGCGCCTCGTCGACATAGGCGCCGTACTCCGAGCGCAGGCCGACGGCGTCCATGCCGCGCTCCCACAGCCGGTGGTGCAGGCGCTCGGGGTCGCCGTTGCCGTACTCGTCGAACTGCAGCTCCATCAGCGCGGCCTTCGGCTTCGCGCCCAGGCGCGGCACCACCCAGGCGGTGGGGTCGGCCTCCTTGAGGTGATACACCGAGCGCCACCGCAGCAGGTCGAGGACCTGATCGGCGTCCGCCGTGGTCTGCACCGCGCGCGCCAGCGACGGCCCGTCGTGGCCCTCGATGTAGTCGAACAGCTCGGTGCCGATCTCCGCGGCCGTACGACCGGCCATGACGTACGGCTCCCAGCGCTCGCGCAGGCGGCGCTCGAGGTCCGCGGCCAGCCGGTGCCGCACGGTCAGCAGCGCCGGGTGCCACTCCAGCTCGTCGTCCACGTCGTCGAAGCCGCGGTAGTGCAGCTCGAACAGCGCCCACAGCGCGATCGCGGCGTCCTCCGCGGACTCCGGGGCCTCCTCGACGACCCGCGGGTCGCCGGAACGCATCGTCTCGAACAGGGCGGCGCTCAGGGCGCCGCGAGCCTTCGGCGTCAGCACCGGCCGGCCTCGCCGGCGCGGGTGTCCGCGCACGTCAACGTCTTGTCCATCCTCTGGTGGTACCCGACCGGAGCGATCGGTACTCCGGGTGTTCGCCGGCGCCAAGAGGGGTACTCCGGGTGACCCCAGAACCGCCACGATCGAAGCGAGGACCGATGGATCCCAAGCAGACTGCGAAGGCCGCCAAGGACAAGATCGAGGAGGCTGCCGACGCCGTCGTGGACAAGGCCGCCGCCATGATGGGTCCGACCGTGCCCGGAGCGCCCGGCCCGGTGCCCGCCCCCATGGACGAGCCGACCACCCCGAAGGAGCCGCTGCCGCCCAAGCCCGACCAGGGCGCGCCCGCGACCGGTACGGCGACCGGCGCCCAGACCGGCGCGCCGCCCACCGCGCGTGCGCAGCAGTCGGCGTACCTGACCAACTCCACCGGCACCCGCCTGCGCGACACCGACCACTCGCTGAAGGCCGGCGAGCGCGGCCCGACGCTCCTGCAGGACCACCACCTGCGCGAGAAGGTCACGCACTTCGACCACGAGCGCATCCCCGAGCGCGTCGTGCACGCCCGCGGTGCCGGCGCCCACGGTGTCTTCGAGGGCTACGGATCGGCCGAGTCGGTAACGATGGCCGGACTCTTCGCCAAGGGCAAGGAGACCCCCGTCTTCGTGCGCTTCTCGACGGTCCTCGGCTCGCGCGGCTCCTCCGACACGGTGCGCGACACCCGCGGGTTCGCCACGAAGTTCTACACCGACGAGGGCAACTTCGACCTGGTCGCGAACAACATCCCGGTCTTCTTCATCCAGGACGGCATCAAGTTCCCCGACGTCATCCACGCCGCCAAGCCGCACCCCGACCGTGAGATCCCGCAGGCGCAGAGCGCCCACGACACCTTCTGGGACTTCGTGTCGCTGCACACCGAGGCCCAGCACCACACGATGTGGAACATGTCCGACCGGGGCATCCCGCGCTCCTACCGGATGATGGAGGGCTTCGGCGTCCACACGTTCCGTCTGGTCAATGCCGAGGGCAAGTCGTCCCTGGCGAAGTTCCACTGGAAGCCCAAGCTCGGTGTGCACTCCCTGACCTGGGAGGAGGCCCAGCTGATCAACGGCATCGACCCCGACTTCCACCGTCGTGACCTCTACGACGCCATCGAGGCAGGGGCGTTCCCCGAGTGGGAGCTCGGCATCCAGGTCTTCCCCGACGAGCCCGACCAGATGTTCGCCGGCATCGACCTGCTCGACCCGACCAAGATCGTGCCGGAGGAGCTCGCGCCGGTGCAGCCGATCGGCAAGCTGACGCTCAACGCGAACCCGACGAACTTCTTCGCCGAGGTCGAGCAGATCGCCTACCACGTCGGCCACCTGGTGCCCGGCATCGACGTCACCGACGACCCGCTGCTGCAGACGCGACTGTTCTCCTACGTCGACACCCAGCTGTCCCGGCTCGGCGGGCCGAACTACAACCAGATCCCGATCAACCGCCCGCACGTGCCGACCAACGACATGTTCCGCGACGGCTTCCACCAGCACGCCGTGCACAGCGGCGTGGCGCCGTACAAGCCGAACTCGCTGGACGGCGGCTGCCCGTTCGCGGCCGGCGCCGACCTGACCGACGAGCAGACGCGGGCCTTCGTCGAGGTTGCCGCCAAGGTCGCCGAGGCGACCAAGGTGCGCGACCTCCCGGCGTCCTTCGACGACCACTACAGCCAGACGCGCCAGTTCTGGCTGAGCATGACCCCGGTCGAGAAGGAGCACATCATCCGGGCCTACACCTTCGAGCTCGGCAAGTGCTACGAGCAGACGGTCAAGGAGCGCCAGCTGCAGTGCCTGGCCAACATCGACCCGGTGCTGTGCCAGGAGGTGGCCACCGGGCTGGGCCTGCCCGCGCCCGAGCCGACGATCCCCCTGGTGGACCTCGACCCGAGCCCGGCACTGTCGCAGATCAAGGGCCCCTTCCCGCCCGACGGCCGGATGGTCGGCATCGTGGTCGACCCCGACGGTGACCTCTCCGGCGTCGACGCGCTGCGGCGCACGATCCACGACGCCGGCATGGTGGCGCTGCTCATCGGCCCGCACGGCGGCACCATCGACGGAATGCCGGTGCAGCGGACGTTCGCGACCGGCCGCTCCGTGGAGCTCGACGTGCTGCTGCTCGCCGGCAGCCCCGTCCCGGCGCCCGACGCGCTCGCGAACCGCGACGCGAAGGCGGGTGCCCCGGGGGCCGCGGGCGTGGACCCCCGGGTCTCGCTGATGATCCAGGAGTGCTACCGCCACGCGAAGGTGATCGGCGCCTGGGGCGACGGCGTCACCGCCCTCACCGCCGCCGGCGTCTCCGACGACGACGCGGGCGTCATCAGCGGTGACTCTGCGGCCGCGGTCTTCGGCCTGGTCCAGGAGGAGATGGGCTTCCACCGCGTGTGGAACCGCTTCGCCACGACGGTGTGAGCCTGCACCGCCCCGCACGACCGTGCGCCTGAGCGCACGCACGACCGCTCGCTGAGCGGCAGCACACCCAGTGGTGCCCACGCAGAGATCTGCGTGGGCACCACTGGCGTCCACGCACCTTCGCGGTTCCGTGCCCCCTGGGGCTCATGGCGCATGACACCCGCCGCGTCCGGGCACCCCTCGCGCATGAGCACGACTGCGGATCCCGCTCGCCCCTCCCCCGACCACGACCCCGAAGACGGCGGCAAGGTCGACTCCCCCACCGACCTGCACAAGCGGTCCTGGATCTACGTCCTGCGCAAGGTGCAGCGCGAGTTCAGCAAGGACCAGTGCACCGACCTCGCCGCCGCACTGACCTACTACGCCGTCCTCGCGATGTTCCCGGCCGCGATCGCCCTCACCTCGATCCTCGGCCTCGTCGGCCAGGGCACCGAGGCGGTCGACGAGGTCCTGAAGATCCTGCGCGACCTCGGCGCCGACGGCGCGGTCGACACGATCGGCCCGACGCTGAAGGAGCTCAGCCGCTCCCAGGGCGCGGGCCTCGCCCTGGTCCTCGGTCTCGCCGGCGCCCTCTGGTCGGCGAGCGGGTACGTCGGCGCGTTCGGCCGGGCGATGAACCGCATGTATGAGATCGACGAGGGCCGCCCGATCTGGAAGCTGCGCCCGGTCATGCTTGTGGTGACCGCGGTCGTGGTGGTCCTGGCCGCCATCGTCCTGCTGGCCCTGGTGCTCACCGGCCCGGTCGCCGAGACCGTCGGCGACGCGGTCGGCCTCGGCTCGACAGCCGTGCTGGTCTGGCAGATCGCCAAGTGGCCCTTCGTCCTGGGCGCGGTCGTGGTGATCGTGGCCCTGCTGTACTACGCCACCCCCAACGTCAAGCAGCCGAAGTTCCGTTGGGTCAGCGTCGGGGCCGTGCTCGCGATCCTGACCTGGATCCTGCTGTCGGCGGCGTTCGGCTTCTACGTCGCGAACTTCTCCTCCTACAGCAAGACCTACGGCGCGCTGGCCGGCGTCATCGTGTTCCTTCTGTGGCTGTGGCTCACCAACATCGCCCTCCTCTTCGGCGCCGAGCTCGACGCTGAGCTCGAGCGGGGCCGCGAGCTCCAGTCCGGGATCGAGGCCGAGCGGACCATCCAGCTGCCGCCGCGCGACACCCGCAACATCGAGAAGAACCAGGAGAAGGAGGCCGCGGACATCGAGCGCGGCCGCGCCCTGCGCGAGCAGGCCCAGCGCAGCGAGCAGTCCGCGCCGGCCACCCACGCCGAGCACACCCCGGACTGACCGGTCGACCACCCGACCACCCGACCGTCCCGACGCAGGTCTCGACGAAGGAGAAGCACGTGGCCCTCACCTCGATCTGGCAGGACCGCAACCCGCGACCCGTGAGCGCGGCCACCGATCCGCCGGTGCTCGACGGCGAGCACGACGTGGTCGTGATCGGAGGGGGCCTCACCGGCGTGACGACCGCGCTGCTCCTCGCCCGGGCCGGGCGCTCGGTCCTGCTCGTGGAGGCCGAGCGGCTCGGCGCCGTCACCACCGGGCGCAGCACGGCGAAGGTGAGCCTGCTCCAGGGCACCCAGTACTCCCGCATCGCCCACCGCCACGCAGAGTCGGTGCTGCGCGACTATGCGGAGGCCAACCGTGAGGCCCAGGCCTGGCTGGTGCGTTTCTGCCAGGACCACGGCGTACCCGTGCAGACCCGTCCGGCGTACACCTACGCCCACGGCGCCCGCGGCGAGCAGTCGCTCCGCGCGGAGCTCCAGGCCACCCGGCGCGCCGGGCTGGAGACCGAGTGGGTCGAGGAGGTGCCGCTCCCCTACCGCACCCGCGGCGCCGTCCGGCTCGCCGACCAGGCACAGGTCGACCCGTGCGAGCTGCTCGACGCGCTGGCCGCGCAGGCCGTCGCCCACGGCGTCCGCATCGTCGAGGGCGTGCGGGTGCGTCGGGTCACCGGTGGCGCCCCGGTGCGGGTGGTCTCCGACCACGGCACCGCCTCCGCGGACCGCGTCGTGGTCGCCACCAACATGCCGATCCTGGACCGCGGCGCCTTCTTCGCCCGGATGCACCCGAGCCGGTCCTACGGCCTCGCGCTGCGCACCCCAGGTCCGGCGGTCGACGGCATGTACCTCTCGGCGGACTCCCCGTCACGCTCGCTGCGTGACGCCCCCGGCTCGGACGGCGGCGCCGTGCTGCTGGTCGGGGGCAACGGGCACAAGGTCGGCGGCCCGGTCTCCGAGCAGCGCCAGATCGACGGGTTGCGAGAGTGGACGGCGCAGTGGTTCCCCGAGGCTGAGGAGACCCATGCCTGGTCGGCGCAGGACTATGTCCCTCACCACGCCCTGCCGTTCGCCGGCCCGATCCTGCCGCGCAGCGAGGAGATCCTCGTCGCGGGCGGCTACTCGAAGTGGGGCATGACCAACGGCGTCGCCGCCGCACTGGCGCTCTCCGGTCGGATCCTGGGCGGCCACATGGTCTGGGCCGGCATCCTCGAGCCGTGGCGCTTCCGGGAGGTCACCGGCCTGCTGGACTCCGCGCGGATCAATGGCGAGGTCGGCCTCGAGATGGCCGGAGGCTGGCTGCGGCCGGCCCTGCACCCGGGAACCGGTACCGCGCCGTCGGAGGGCGAGGGCGTCGTTCGCCTGGACCGCCCGGGCGCACCGAGCGCGGTCTCGATGGTCGACGGCACCGAACGCCGGGTCTCCGCGGTGTGCAGCCACCTCAAGGGGATCGTCCGGTGGAACGATGCGGAGAAGAGCTGGGACTGCCCCCTGCACGGGTCGCGCTTCGGCCCGGACGGCGAGGTGCTCGAGGGACCGGCCACCTGCGGACTCGGGCGGCGCTGAGCGGAGCCTCACCCGGACGGAGGGTTCTGCGGCCGCGGAGTTTAATCAGACCTCCCCCGGGGCACAAGTACATCAGTCACACGCTCGCCCCCGCCGGACTCACGCAGCTCCGACGGGGGCGTCGTGTTCTCCGGACGCGTTCCGCCCCGGGCGCCGCCACTCAGTCGATCGAGCGCACGACACGCGCCGGGTTGCCGACAGCCACCACCCGAGCGGGCAGGTCACGGGTGACCACCGCCCCGGCACCGACGACCGTGTCCGCCCCGATGGTGACCCCCGGGCAGACCACGACCCCGCCGCCGAGCCAGACGTTGTCGCCGATCACGATCGGCAGGGCGGCCTCCCACTTCGCCCGGCGCAGATCCGGGTCGACCGGGTGCGTGGGCGTGAGCAGCTGCACGTTCGGCCCGATCATCACGTCCGCGCCGATGGTGATCGGGGCGACGTCGAGGGCCATCAGGCCGAAGTTCGCAAACGTGCGCGGCCCGACGGTGACCCGGGTGCCGTAGTCGACGTGCAGCGGCGGGCGCAGCTCGACCTCCTCGCCGATCGATCCGAGCAGCTGCTCCAGCAGCCGCCGGCGCAGCGGACGCTGCCGGCTCGTCGTCGCGTTGTACGCCGCCACCAGGTCATGCGCCCGGTCGGCCTCCTCGGCGAGCTCGGGGTCGTCGGCGATGTAGAGGTCGCCGGCGACCATCCGTTCCCGCATCGAGCGCGGGTCCTCGCCCCTCGGGAGGCCGGTGGGGTCCACCGCAGGTCCCGAGCGATCCGCGCTCACGTGGCGATGAACAGGATCTGCTCGCGGTCGTAGTCCATCCCCGGATGCGCCGCCGCGAGATGCTCCTGGGTGCGCGCGACGAGCTCGTCCTCGTCGGCGCCGGTCACCGTCGTGCCGCACGGGCAGGTCAGTCGTGTCTTCATGCGGGGACCCTACGGCGCGAGGTGCCCCGCTGTCTCGCGTGCCAGCTCCGCCCAAACGACCTTGCCGTCGTCGGAGCGGTCGATCCCCCACGAGGCGGACATGGCGGCGACCAGCAGCATGCCGCGGCCGCCCTCGCGGGTGGCGCTGTGCGGCTGGGGCTCCGGCGTGCCGCGCCCACCGTCGCCGACCTCGATGCGCACCGTGGTCGGGTTCAGCCGGAGGCGGACGCAGAAGGAGGACTGGGCGTGGTTGAGCGCATTGGTGGCCAGCTCGGAGACCACGAGGCAGGCCTCGTCGTGGAGGTGCTCGAGGTCCCAGGTGGCCAGCGTGCTGCGCACCAGCGACCGCGCCTCGCGCACGCTGGAGAGATCCTGGGGCAGGTCCACCTCCGCCGTCGCCGACGGCGAGGCCGGCGTGGGTCGAGCGGCGGCCACCAGGAGGTCGACGAGGTAGTCGACGTCCTCGTTCTTCACGACGTAGCCCGCGGTGTGCTGCTCATACCACGCGGCGTCGGCCGCGTGCGGGTCCGCACCCGAGAACACCACGACCTGCACGTCCGGCGCCGCCTCGCGGGCCTGGGTGAGCACCGCACGCCCCGCCAGGTCGGGGAGTCCGAGGTCGAGGACCACGACGTCGGGCTGCAGCCGGCGTACCAGGGCGACCGCCTCCTCGCCGCTGCCGGTCTCCGCGAGGACCTCGAAGCCACCGCGGAGCCGCAGCGCGAGACGCACCACCCGGCGCGTGTCGACGGCGTCGTCGACCAGAACGACCCGGATCGGTGTGTCCGGTCGGTCAGTGCTCATCGTGCCGCTCCCTCGGCCGACCCGGCAGTCACCGCGTCGTAGCGGGGCAGCTCGAGCACGAACGCGCCGTCCTCGCTGCGATAGCTCGCCTCGCCACCGTGCGCGCGGGCGAGCTCGCGCACGATGTGCAGACCCAGGCCGGTCCCCTTCGCCGAGCCAGTGGCGAACCGGCCGAACAGGCGCGGCACCATCTCGGGGTCCACGCCGTCACCGGCGTCGGTGACCGCGATCTCGACGGTCGCGAGGCGGGGGGTGACCTGCACCCGCACCGGTGCGCGGCCATGGCGCAGCGCATTGGTGACGAGGTTGTCCATGGCCTGCGTCAGCCTTCCCGGATCGGCGAGAACAACGGCGTCCTCGCCTTCGAGGACCACCTCGGCCTGAGGATCCCGCTTCGCGCGTCCCGCCGCAAGTCCCTTGAGATGACGCAGCACCTCCACCCGCTGCGGTCGCAGGTCGAGGGAGTGGGCCTGGGCGCGCGAGACCGTCAGCAGGTCGGTGAGCAGGCGGTCCAGCTGGGCGGCGCCGTCGACCATGCCCTGCAGCAGCGCGCCCCGCTCGTCGTCGAGCAGCTCGGCCCAGTGGCGCTGCAACATGTCCGCCGACATCCCCATGGTGCCGAGCGGGCCGCGCAGCTCGTGCGCGGTGACGGCGAGGAAACGGGCCTGCTCGTCGGCCACCTTCTTCAGCCGCTCGTTGGCCTCCGCGAGAGCGCGTGCCGAGCGCTCCTGGTTCTCCAAGAAGGCGTGCCGCTCGGTGACGTCCCGGGTCACCTTGGCGAAGCCGACCAGCCGGCCGGTCTCGTCGTGCACCGCGGTGATCGTGACCTGGGCCCAGAAGCGGCTGCCGTCCTTGCGCACCCGCCAGCCCTCCTCCTCGTAGCGCCCGTCCCGGACGGCGAGCTCCAGCTCGCGTTCGGGGTGCCCGGAGCGCTGGACCTCGGGCGGATAGAACACCCGGAAGTGCTGCCCGACGATCTCCTCGGCGGTGTAGCCCTTGGTGCGCGCGGCGCCAGCGTTCCAGCTGTCGATGTGGCCGTCGGGGTCCAGCATGAAGATCGCGTAGTCCTGCACCGTCTCGACCAGGAGGCGGAAGCGCTGCTCGCTGCTGCGCAGCGCCTCGTCCGCCTCGCGCTGGCGGGTCATGTCCTGCACCTGCACGAGCACGTAGAGCGGACGGTTCCGCGCGTCGCGCACCGGGGTGAGGGTGGCCTGCAGGCGCCGCGAGGGGGTGCAGGCGAGGCCGTGACCGAGCTCGACGACGTCCTCGCCACCCTCCACCACGCGACCCAGCGCGCGCTCGAGGCCGCGGTCGCCGAGGTCGGTCAGGTCGGCATAGGGCAGGCCCACGAGCACGGACGGGTCCCGGTCCAGGAGGTGGGAGAGGCTGGCGTTGGCGCGCACGATCCGCCCGGAGAGCGTGAGCGTGGCCATGCCGATCGCGGCGTCGTCGAAGACCTCCCGGAAGCGCTCGACGTGTTGTTCGAGGAGCGGCTCCACGTGCGGGTGCTCCGGACGCTCGACACCCGCTGCGCCCGCCGCACCGCGTCGCAGCACCGCCGTCAGCTCGGCGGGCAGCGTGTCGAGGCTCGAGCACTTCTGCAGGTACGCCGCGGCGCCCAGGTCGAGGGCGCGGTCGGCCAGGCCCTGTTCCTCGAAGCCGGAGAACATCACGACCACGGTGGCGGGCGAGGCGTCCCGGACCAACGGCAGCGCCTCGAGCCCGTCCATGCCCGGCATCGAGACGTCCATCAGCAGCAGGTCGGGAGCGTGCACCCGGACCAGCTCGACCGCCTCGGCGCCGCTGGCCCCCTCCCCGACGACCTCCAGCTGGTCGGAGACCCGCAGGCGGGCACGGACCAGCGCGCGCAGCTCCGCCGCGTCGTCGACGACCACGACCGTCGGTCGCGGGGGCGCGGCGGAGGGCGCAGTCAGCATGGCGTGAAAGGTACCCGCTGGCGGACCCGAGCCACCCTCCCCCGACGAGGGGAGATCCATCACGTTCGAAACCGGGTTGGTTGGAGTTTCAACTCGGTTCGGCGGGGATAGGAACTCTTCATGAGTACCGGAGCGATGCACCGACAGGCGCCGGACCACGTCCGGCGCGAACGAACCGCCACCCTCCTCGCCCAGGCCGCCGAGTGCGGCCCCGGGGAGCGTGAGGAGCTGCTGAACGAGGTCGTCGTTCTCAACATCCAGGTCGCCCACGCCGTGGCGCGACGCTTCCGCAACCGCGGGGTCCCCCTGGAGGACCTCGAGCAGGTCGCCTGCTGCGCGCTGGTGCGCGCCGCCGCGAAGTTCGACGTCTCCCAGGACCGCGACTTCCTCTCCTACGCGGTGCCCACCATGAGCGGTGAGCTGAAGCGCTACTTCCGCGACCACGGCTGGACCGTGCGGCCGCCGCGCCGCATCCAGGAGATCCACTCCAAGGTGATCGCCATGCACCGCTCGGGCATGGAGGACGGGCGTCCCGCCACCGCCGACGACATCGCCGCGGCGCTGGACATCCCCGTGACCGACGTGCGGGAGGCACTGGAGACCCAGGGCTGCTTCCAGCCGGCGTCGCTGGACTACACCCTGCACGAGGACGGCGACATGACCGTCGGCGACCTGCTCAGCAGCGACGACGAGAGCGAGCGCGAGGCCCTCGAGGCACGGGTGATGCTCCAGCCGGTCGTGCGCCGCCTGTCCGAGCGCGACCGCCGGATCCTGCACCTGCGCTTCGCCGAGGACTGCACCCAGGCCCAGATCGGCGAGGAGCTCGGCGTCACCCAGATGCAGGTCTCCCGCCTGCTCAGCCGCATCCTCGACGGCCTGCGCGAGGACCTCGCCGTCGACGAGCTGGCCCAGGGGCGCTGAGCGCCCTCCCGCCCCCTACCCCGCACCGCGCGCGCAGCGCCGGCCCTCTCCGGGCCGGCGCTGCGGTCGTCTCTGGACCTACCTCTGGGGCCTGTCTCGGGGGCCCGTCTGTGCGCGCCCGCGGCCTCCACGCCACTAGCCTCAGGGCATGCCGCGCCTGCTGGTCGTCCACCACGCCCCGACCCCGTCGGTCCGTCGCCTCGCGGACGCGGTGATCGCGGGCTCACGCGACGAGGCGATCACCGGGGTCGAGGTGATCGTGCGCCCGGCGCTCACGGCCAGCGCGCAGGACGTGCTCGACGCCGACGGCTACCTGCTCGGCACGCCCGCCAACTTCGGCTACATGTCGGGGGCGCTCAAGCACTTCTTCGACTCGACCTTCCACCGCGTCGGCGGGGCCCTCGGCGAGGACGGCTCGGCGGCCGAAGCGGGCCCGGGGCGCCGGCCCTACGGCCTGTGGGTGCACGGGCGCTACGACACGACCGGCGCGGTGCGGTCCGTGGAGACGATCGTGGGCGCCCTGCCGTGGGTCCGCTCGGCGCCTGTTCTCGAGGTGCTGGGCGAGATCACCGAGGAGCACCTCGAGGCGGCGTACGACCTCGGAGGCACGATCGCCGCCCTGCTCAGCCCGGCCTGAGGGCCGAGGAGAGGGCGGCGAGCGGTTCGGACAGGGGTCAGGCCACCACGAAGGGGCCGGACGGCGAGGAGTCGTCGCCGTCGAGAGAGGTGAGGTAGGGCAGGGCGCAGACGAGCAGCACCCGCTGGGCGATGGTGCCGGGCTCGGCAACGAGGGTCAGGGTGGTGCCGTTCTGCTCCGCCGAGCGCAGTGCGGTGACGAGCACACTCACCGCGACGCTCGGGAGGTAGTCCGCGTCGCTGAGATCGATGCGCAGGGGGGTCGTGTAGTCCTCGGTGTGCTCTCGGATCGCGTTGCGCAGTGCGATCACGGCGTACTCGTCCACCGAGCCGCTCACGGTCAGCACGCCGGGGGTCTTGGTTACCGAGAAGGGCCGTTCTTCCATGCCTTGACCCTAGGGGGTCCTGGGCGCGAAAGTCACCCGGGGGCCTCATCCTCTCGGGCGAAATTCAGCCGTTTCGCGCTGGATGGCCCACCACCTCTCAGCCCGCAGGATCTTCTCCTCTCTGCCGCTGGTCCGCGCCGGCGTCCGTGACGTAGGGCAGGCGCACCAGGTCCAGGACGTGCTGGGCCGGTGAGCCCATGGGCGCGACCAGTCGGACCCGCCCGCTGTCCCCGTCGTCGGCGGGCGCGAGCACCTCGAAGAGCGTCTGCACGCCTGCGCTGGCGAGCAGCGTCACGCCGGACAGGTCGATCCAGACCTCGCGGGTCCCACCGCGGGTGGCATGCGCGAGACGACGCCGGAACTCGTCGATGGAGCGCTGGTCCACGGCGCCGCGCAGCACGACGTGGTCCTCGGCGGCCTCCATGACCATCGGCTCGTGTCCCCGGTGCTGGCCGGGGGCAGCCGAGGAGGTCAGCAGGCCGGCTTCGGTGCTGGGCCAGTAGCGCAGCCACACGGTCGTGCCCTGCTCGTCATGGCTGACGTGCAGCTCGTCGGCGAAACCGCGGGCCATCGCCAGTCCGCGCCCGCGGCCGCCCTCGGCGCCGGGCACGCGCCACTGCCCGTGGTCCCGCACGCTGATCTCGATCGTGCCGCCGGGCTGCAGCACGCCGCGCACGATCACGAGTGCCTCGGCGCGACTCACGTCCGGCTGGTAGGCGTGCTCGACCGCGTTGCTGACCAACTCACCCACGGCGTGCTGGAGCGCGAGCTCGTCGAGCTGGCCCACCCGCACGGCGGCGAGCCACTCCGAGAGGCTGTGCCGCACCACCCGCAGCGTGTCGGGGAAGGCCGGCAGCACCAGCTCGAGGGGCTTCGGGACCTCGACCACCTGCGCCGCCAGCAGCGTGACGTCGTCCTCCATGCCGCCGCTGCGGGTGAGGTCCTCCGCCGTACGCCGGGCCACCCGCTCGGCCAGGGTCACCCCCTCCGTCGCCGGATCCTCGGTGACCACGCTGTGGACCAGCTGGGCGAGGTCCAAGGTGTTCTGGCTCGTGGAACGCCCCGGGCGCTCGACGAGCCCGTCGCTGTAGAGCAGGACCAGGTCGCCCTCGGCGAGTGGGTGCTCCTGGAGCACGAACGGCCAGCCGGCGCCGAGCGGCGCGGCGCCCGATCCCGGCAGGTAGGTGGTCTCCCCCGAGGCGGAGGCGACGAGCGGCGGCGGGTGACCGGCGGTGCAGTAGTGGAGCGTGCGGCGATCGGCGCTCACGACGGCCACGCAGAGAGTGGCCGAGCGCGCTGCGGCCACTCGGCGCGCCCGCCGGTCCAGCACCTCGAGCGCGGCGACGACATCGCCGTCGAGGCGGACCCGCTCCTCGAAGAGGGTGCGCAGCTCGCCCATCACCACGGCGGCCTGCACCCCGTGGCCGACCACGTCTCCGACGACCATGACGGTGCAGCCGTCGGGCAGGGCCAGCACGTCGAACCAGTCTCCGCCGGCGGAGGCGCCGTCCTCGGCCAGCAGGTAGCGCGCCGCGAGGGACAGGCCCGGCACGATCGGCAGCCCGTCAGGCAGCAACGCGTCCTGCAAGGTGACCAGGACGGCCGTGGCTGCCTCGGTGCGCCCCTGCGCCTCCTTGGAACGCGCTGCGGCGGCCGAGGCGGCGCGGCGATGGGCAGCCTCGGTGCGGTCGTCGCCCTGGGCGATGACGCCGCGGACACGCCCGTCCTCATCGAGCCAGGGGCTGAGCACACAACGGTAGAAGGCATCCGTCGTCGCGCCGGGCACACGCCACTCCTCGGCGACGAAGGGCACCCCGCTGGCGACGACCTCGCGGGCCCGCGCCACGATCGGCTCGCCCGCCGGTCCCGGGAACACGTCGGCGGCCGGCCGGCCACGCAGGTCGCCGAACGCCGCCCGGGAACCGGCGTTCATCGCGGTCACCACCAGGTCGGGGCCCTCCGCGACCGCCAACAACCCGGGGGCGTGCTCGAACGCCGCGAGTGCTGCCTCGGACGGACCGTCGTGTGCCACGTTGTTGACCTCTCCGTGGTGGTTCATGGGTGGACGTGCGTCTCGCCGGCCGTTGCTCCAGGAGCGGGCCGTCGCCGCGACCCGCGCCCCGACGGCGCACCCCGGTTGCCGGGCCGTCGTGGCTGTGTCGCTGCGAGCATGATCCCCCTCGGCCGTCAGGTCGTCGTACATCGCCTCCGTGATGGAGCCAACAGGTGCCTGGACACGGCGGTACCCGAGGGCCACCGTCGATAACCGGGGCGCTGGCGTCGCGGCCGCCCTGGTCACCCGACCGGGCGGTCGGTGTCCGAGCGGGCACCGACCGTCGCTGGGGGCTTGCGCCCTGTCCGGGCACGGGTAGCGTGGCGAGTGCGAGCACGGGCCGCAACCCGCTGAAGAAGCCGGCGGGGAGCCAGCGCACGACGGATGGAGCGCGCCATGTCACCTGAGCACGTCGAGATCACCGAGCCGGCCACGATCGCGCCCTCCCCGGTCGCGCTCCCCACCCAGGTCCGCGACGGCGACCGGGGCAAGACTCGCCAGCAACGCTCCGAGCTGACCCGCGACCTCCTCGACCGCGCGGCAGCTGCGACCGACCCGACCACGCGCGCGGCGCTGCTCGAGGAGGTCGTCCTGGTCAACCGCGGGGTCGCCGAGGCGGTGGCCGCGCGCTACCGCAATCGCGGGATCGCCCAGGACGACCTGGTCCAGGTCGCCTACGAGGGGCTCACCAAGGCGGTCAAACGCTTCGATCCGGAGCTGCGCAACGATCTGCTGACCTATGCGGTGCCGACGATCCGCGGCGAGGTGCAGCGCTACTTCCGCGACCAGGGCTGGACGGTGCGTCCGCCGCGGCGCATCCAGGAGCTGCAGTGGCGGGTCAACCGCTGCCTGGACAACCTGGGCCACGAGCTGGGCCGCGAGCCGAGCGACGAGGAGGTCATGAGCCGTCTCGACCTCGACGCCACGGAGTACCGCGAGGTCGTGGAAGCGTTCGGGTGCTTCCAGCCCACCTCGCTGGACAACCCGGTCAGCGTCGACGGCGCGACCACGCTGGGTGAGCTCATCGCCGATGAGGACCACGCTCGGCGCGCCAGCGAGGCCCGGGTGGTCCTCGCCCCGGTCGTGCGCCAGCTCTCCGAGCGCGACCGGCGGATCCTGTACCTGCGCTTCTTCGAGGACCGGACCCAAGAACAGATCGGCAACGAGCTGGGGGTGACCCAGATGCAGGTCTCCCGCCTGCTCTCACGGATCCTGCGTCGTCTGCGCGAACAGGTGGAGGACACGACGACGTGAGTCCCCTGGGGACGCTGCCGAGACCGCGGAGATGAGCGGCGTACGTCGCGGAGCTGTCGGCCGACCTGTTCAGCGCCCCCTGAGGGCTGAGCGTCCAGCGGGTGGTCGACCGTGCCGCCGCTGGGGGCAGCCGACGGCGACGACCGCGAGCAGCGGGCGAGCCGCTAGGATCGGGCGCCGACCCCCTCACGGGACAGACCGTGATGAACCGTCGCCGATCCTCCCGGGAGGACCACCTTGCTCCGCCGTGCCCGACACCTGTCCGGTCGCACCGTGACCCTCGCGGCCCTCCTCGCCGTACTGGCGTCCGGGTGCAGCGACGAGGAGGCGCAGGGCAAGGACCCGGACCCCGCTCAGGTGGACGGCGTCGAGATCCCCGCGATCAGCGCCTGCCGGATCCTCACTCCCGAGGACGTCGCCGAACCGAGCAATGCCACCCGCACCGTGGACTGCGCCGAGGGGGTGCACACCGCCCAGACGTTCGCGGCCGGTGCGCTCCCCGAGCGGCTGACCGAGGTCGACCGGGACGACGAGGCGCTCGGCGACTTCGCCTACCACACCTGCTCGACGGCGTTCATGTCCCACCTGGGCGCCGACGAGAGCCTGGTGATGCGCAGCATGCTCAGCTGGGCCTGGTTCCGCCCCTCCCAGGAGGCGTGGGACGAGGGTGCCCGCTGGTTCCGCTGCGACGTCGTCGGCGGCGGTGAGCAGTCGAGCGAGTACCTCACCCTTCCCGAGAAGACCCGCGGCCTGCTCGCCGGCACCCCGGCGGACCGCTGGATGGCCTGCGTCGAGGGTCCCACCGTCGAGGACGCACCACGGGTGCCGTGCTCGCAGCAGCACGACTGGCGCGCGGTGAGCGCGATCAAGGTCGGCGAGCCGGAGGACCCCTACCCGGGTGATCGGGTCGTCGAGGTCACCACCCGCGACTACTGCTCGCGCTGGGTCGCTGCCTGGCTGGAGTACCCGGTCAGCTACGACTACGCCTACACCTGGTTCCACGAGGCGGAGTGGGAGGCCGGCAACCGGAGGTCGGTGTGCTGGGCGCGCACCGAGCGGTGACCCGGCCGGGCACGGCCACGTGCCTCGTCTCGGCGCTGGTCGGGACCCTGCTGCTCGCCGGGTGCTCCGGCGGCTCCGAGGGCCCCGAGAGCTCACCCCCCGCGTCTGCGATCCCCACCGCCGTCCCGACCGCCCAGGCGGTCCCCGCGCCGAAGGTCGGCAGCTGCCACCGGCTCACCTATGCCGAGGCGATCGCCCCCACCGCGCCTGAGGGCTCGGTGCCGTGCGCGCAGCCGCACACCTCCGTCACGTACGCCGCCGGCTCGCTGGACGACGTGGTCCGCGGCCACCTCGTGGCCGTGGACTCCGCTCGCGTGCAGGAGCAGGTGGCCAGCACCTGCCCCCGGGCGCTCCAGGGGTTCCTCGGCGGGACCCCCGCCGACCTGCGGCTGAGCATGTTGCGCCCGATCTGGTTCACCCCCACCGTCGAGCAGTCCGACGAGGGGGCGCGCTGGTACCGCTGCGACGTCATCGCCGTCACGGCGGGTGATCGCCTGACTCCTCTGGGCCGCGACCTGCGCGGCGTCCTGGGCCGCGAGAGCGACCGCGAGCGCTACGCGATGTGCGGGACCGCCGCCCCGGACGCGGCGTCCTTCCGACGCGTGCAGTGCTCCGAGCCGCACGCGTGGCGCGCGATCGCGGTGGTCGACCTCCCCGACGGCGCCTACCCGGGCACCGAGACCGTGCGCGCGGCCGGCCAGGCGCCGTGCGAGGACGCCGGCCGCGAGGCGGCCGCCGACCCGCTGAGCTTCAGCTGGGGCTATGAGTGGCCGACCCGCGAGCAGTGGGCGGCGGGCCAGACCTACGGCCGCTGCTGGGCGCCGGACTGAGAGCTCCCGGCACGCGGCGTACCGGCGCCGCTCAGAAGCCGAGCTTGCGCAGCTGGCGCGGGTCGCGCTGCCAGTCCTTGGCGATCTTGACGTGGAGGTCGAGGTAGACCGGGGTGCCCAGCAGCGCCTCGATCTGGCGCCGGGAGTCGGTCCCGATCTTGCGCAGGCGGGCCCCCTTGTGACCGATGATGATCCCCTTCTGGGAGTCACGCTCGACGTAGACGTTGGCGTGGATGTCGAGCAGCGGACGGTCCTCGGGACGGTCCTCGCGCAGCCGCATCTCCTCGACGACCACGGCGATGGAGTGCGGCAGCTCGTCGCGGACGTCCTCGAGAGCGGCCTCGCGGATCAGCTCCGCGACCAGGATCTCCTCCGGGGCGTCGCTCAGGTCGCCGTCCGGGTAGAGCTGCGGGCCCTCGGGCAGCAGCTGGATGAGCAGGTCCGCCAGCAGGTCGACCTGGTTGCCGGCGCTCGCCGAGACCGGCACGACCTCGGCCCACTCCACCCCGACCTCGCGGCCGAGCGCGGCGATGTCCAGCAGGTGCTGGCCGATCTGCTCGGGGGTGGCCAGGTCGGTCTTGGTCGCGATCGCGACCTTCTTGGTGCGCTTGACCTTCGCCATCTCGTTGACGATGAACCGGTCGCCGGGACCGATCTTCTCGTTGGCGGGGAAGCAGGCCGCGACCACGTCGACCTCGGCCAGGGTGGTCTTCACCAGATCGTTGAGGCGCTCGCCCAGCAGCGTGCGCGGGCGGTGCAGGCCGGGGGTGTCGACCAGCACGAGCTGGGCGTGCGGGCGGTGCACGATGCCGCGCACGACCGTGCGGGTGGTCTGCGGCTTGGAGCTGGTGATCACGACCTTCGCCCCGACCAGGGCGTTGGTGAGCGTGGACTTGCCGGCATTGGGCCGGCCCACGAACGACGCGAATCCACTGCGGTGCGCCTGCTCGGTCATCGGGGGGCCTCCTGCTGGGCGTCCGTCGGGAGGTCCCGGTCGGCCGCGTCCTGCTGGGCGTCGTAGTCGGCCCAGATCTGCTGTTCGTTCTTGCCCGCCGCCCGGCCGGCCCGCCACACGGGCCCGGGGTCGACGGCGCGCGGTTGTCGGCGTGCCACGCCGCGCCAGTAGCCCATCACGTCGTACGCCGTGCTCGGCAGCTGCCGCTCACGCATCAGGTGCTTGCGGATCGCGCGCATCTGCGCGGACTCCCCCGCCATCCAGAAGTAGCCCTCGCCCGCGGGCCAGTCGATGCCCTCGACGACCTCGGCGAGCGCGCTCTGCCCGTCGCCGGGCTGCTCGAGCCAGGTCACCTCGGGGCCGGCGGGCAGATAGTCGGCGAGCTCGGCCGGAGCGCCGGCCGGCACCTCGGCCCAGATCCGGGTCGGGACCTCGACGCTCTCGGCGATGCGGGCCATCGCGGGCATCGCGGTCAGGTCGCCCACGAGCAACAGCCACTCCGCGCCCGCGGGCATCGCGAAGGAGCCCTTGGCCTCGGTGACGGTGACCTGCTCGCCGACCACCTCGCCGGGGCCGGTGCGGCGTGCCCACTCGGTGACCAGGCCGACGTCGTGGACCACGACGTCGAGGACGAGCTGGGCGCCGTCGAAGGAGCGCACGGTGTAGTAGCGGCTCTGGAACTGCCCGGGGATGATCAGGCCCACCCACTCGTCGGGGATGGCGGTGGAGGCGAAGCCGGCGAGACCGGGACCGCCGAGGACGAGCCGCACGAGGTGCTCCGAGAGCTGCTCGCGGGCGACGACCTCCGCGGTGTACTGCTGGGCTCGGGTGCTCACCCCCCGAGGTTACCGGTGCCGACTCTCAGAACGTGTGCCGGAGCGGGTACCCGCTGCCCCCCCGGTCGTCGGTGTGGGTCGCGAGCACGTGGTGCAGCTGGATCTCGTTGCGCTCGAAGGCCAGCCGGCTGCCGGCCATGTAGAGCCCCCAGACCCGGGCGGTCCCGACGCCGACCTCGGCGACGCACTCCTCCCAGTGCTCGACCAGGTTGGCGCACCAGGCCGCGAGGGTGCGCGCGTAGTGGGCCCGGAAGTTCTCGTGGTGCTGCACCTCCAACCCGGCGTCCTCGACCGCGGCGACGATGGTGCCGGAGCCCGCGAGCTCGCCGTCGGGGAAGACGTAGCGGTCGATGAAGGCCCCGGCCGTGGCCCGGCCGGAGTTGTCCTGGCGGGTGATGCAGTGGTTGAGCAGCCGCCCGCCCGGGCGCAGCCGGTCCCTGACCCAGCCGAAGTACGCCGGGTAGTTGCGCACCCCGATGTGCTCGGTGAGCCCGATCGAGGAGATCGCGTCGAAGTCGCGCTCGGTGACCAGCCGGTAGTCCAGGTGCCGCACCTCCGCGAGCCCCTCGAGGCCCTCCTCGCGGATCCGCTCCTGCGCCCACTCGGCCTGGGCTCTCGACAAGGTGACGCCGAGCGCGCGCACACCGTGCTCACGGGCCGCGTGGAGCACCATGCCGCCCCAGCCGCAGCCGAGGTCGAGCAACCGCTGGCCGGGGCGCAGGTCGAGCTTGCGGGCGACGAGGTCGTACTTGTTCTCCTGCGCCTGCTCGAGGGTGGCCGTCTGGTCCGGGTAGACCGCGCAGGTGTAGGTCATCGACGGCCCCAGGACATGGCGGTAGAAGACGTTGGAGACGTCGTAGTGGTGCTGGATCGCCTCCGCGTCGCGGCCCAGCGAGTGGCGCAGGCCCTCCACCGTGCGGCGCCAGCGCGGCAGGTGCTCCTGTGGGGGTGGGGCCGGCGGCACCAGCGGCACCACGCCGAGCCGGCGCAGCAGGTGCACCACCTCCGCCGGTGCGGGGGGACGCAGCTGCAGCCCGGTGCGCAGCCGGGCGAGTGCCGCGTAGGGGTCGCCGGGGTGGACGCCGTGCAGCGCGAGGTCGCCCGCCACGTAGGCGCGCGCCATCCCGAGATCGCCGGGCGCGGTGAGCAGGTAGCGCAGGCCGCGCTCGGTCAGCAGCTCCAGGCGGATGTCCGCGTCGGCCGGGCCCGCGCCGCTGCCGTCGTAGGCCTCGAAGCGCACGGGCAGGTCACCGCGCACGAGCGTGCTGAGCGCGTCCCCGATGGAGATCGTCGGTCGGGAGAGAAGCGTCATCTCTTCTGCACCGCCTTGTCGTAGAGGTCCGTGAGCCGGTGATCGGGGTCGTGGCGGTCCTTGACGGAGGCCAGCTGGGGCCCGGCGTAGAGCCGGTCGAAGGTCTCGCGGTCGTAGTAGGAGTCGGAGTAGAGCGACTTGTGACCGCCGAGCTCGTGGACGCGGGCCTCGATGGCCCGGTTCAGCGGCGCGTCCACGGCGTCGGGACCGACCGGGACCGTGCCCCAGAACCCGACGTTGACGTAGGGCAGGCCGGGCACGAGCGGGTAGGTGGGCCAGGCGCTGTGCGCCACCAGCGGGCACAGCCACACCGGGCGCATCCCGACCTCGCGGTCGAACCAGTCGAGGAACTCCGCGAGCCGGTCGAGCGGCACCTCGACGTCTTGGACCACACGCTCGCGCAGCGGCCGGCCCGCGCGCCGGTCGAGACGGTCGACGACCCCGAAACGGTGGTCCAGACCCACCAACCGGTGGTAGACCTCCGAGCGGCGCCAGCGCCGTGGCCACAGCCGGCGTACGACGGGGTGCTGCACGCCGAAGGCACCCGAGCACCAGAACCAGTCGGTGTCCCAGCGCCACAGGTAGTCGTGGATGGTCAGCAGGTCGGTGCGGCGCTCACGGATGCTGCGGTAGTAGATCTGCGAGCCGGTGTAGTCGCTGGTCTCCCCCGGCTCCGCACGCCAGGTGGCGAGGGTGAGGTAGAGCTCGCTCGGGCTGAAGGCGACGCCGTCGAGGCCGTCGACGCGGATGCCGTCGTGCTCACGCGTGGCGATGATCGACTCGACGCTCTTCGCGAGCGACCCGGCGTCCTCGAAGCGCACGTGGCGCAGGTCGACGAAGGGCCCGACCGGCTCCAGCGCGATCCGCAGCCGGGTGGCATAGCCCAGCGACCCGTAGCTGTTGGGGAAGGTGTCGAAGAGCTCCTCCCCCGGCCGGGTCGTGACCACCACGCCGGAGCCGGTGAAGACGTCCATCTCCAGCACCGACTCGTGCGGCAGGCCGTTGCGGAAGCTCGTGGACTCGATGCCCAGCCCGCTCACGGCGCCACCGAGGGTGATCGTGCGCAGCTGCGGGACCACCAGCGGCGCCAGCCCGTGCGGCAGCGTCGTCTCGACGAGGTGCTCGTAGGTGCACATCCCCTGCACCTCGGCGGTGCGGGTCTGCGGGTCGACCGCGAGCACCCCGGTCAGCCCGGACACGTCGAGCCCCGGCGCCTGGGCGACGGCCCGGGGACGGAAGAGGTTGGACGTCGTCTTGGCCAGGCGCACCGGTTGACCCGCCGGCACGGCGGCGTAGGAGCGCCGCAGGCGCCCGACGGCCTGCTCGTGCTGCTGCCACGCGCTCGCACGCACCATCCACCGCACGGTAGCGGCCCGGGGACGACCCGTCGACACCCTCAGCGACCCAACCGCGCGCGAGCACGGGCCCGTGGGGTCCGCCACCACGGCGCATGAGGGCCCGACGGGTCGGAGACCGGACCCAGATGTTCCGTGCCCCCTCCCTCCCCCCGGCGCCGCAGCTGAGCACCATCTCGCCGTGGCGCAGATGGCTCGCCGAGCGGCCACGCGCCGTGCTCGCGGTCAAGACGGCACTCGCCGCCGCCCTGGCCTGGCTCGCGGTCCGGGAGATCGGCGGGTTCCTCGCCGAGTACCCGTGGTACGCCCCGCTCGGCGCGGTCGTGGCGGTCACCAACACCGTGGCCGACTCCGCGCGGGACGCCGCCCGGGCGGTGTGTGCGGTCCTGCTGGGAGCGGGTCTGGCGTTCGGGGTGCGCCTGCTCGACCTGCCCTCCCCGGTGGGGCTGGCCGTCGTCGTCGGTGTCGGCACCGTGCTGGGCGGGCTGCGGTTCCTGCACGACCTGGGCAGCTGGGTGCCGGTCTCGGGGCTGTTCGTGCTGCTGGTCGGTGGCAGCGACCCGGTGCACTACCCCGCGGCGTACCTCGGTCTCACGGCGTTCGGCGCGCTGGTCGGCGTCGCCGTGAACCTCGCCTTCCCACCCTTGCCGGTCCTGCGCACGAGCAGCGCCGAGAGCCGCCTGCGCGCGCTCCTGGCCGAGCAGCTCGACGCGCTCGCCGACGGGCTGATGAGCGAGCAGGTGCTCAGCACCGAGGAGTGGCGCGCGCGGCACCACGACCTCCTCCCCCGCATCCGCGAGCTCGAGGGCGTGCTGGCCGAGCTCAACGACGCGCGCCGCGCCAACTGGCGCGTGGCCCGCTGGCGCGAGGTGACCGACCGCCAGCACGAGCAGGCCCGCGCGCTGCACCAGCTCTCCCTGCTCGTGGAGGACGTCAGCTCGCTCATCGTGCACCGCGCCCACCTGCTGCGCATCGACGCCGACGACGGCGGCTCGCTGATGGCCCACGCCGGCGAGACGCTGGAGGCGATGGCCGACCTGCTGCGCGCGCTGGAGGGCCCCACGGCCCACGAGGAGGACCTGGTCCGGGCCGACGAGGCGGTGCAGCGCCTGGCCACCGCTATCCGGGAGAACAACGCCGGGTCACGCCAGGACGGCTTCGTGGCCGCCTCGATCGTGACCTCGGTACGCCGGGCGCTCGCCTCGCTGACCCCGGAGGAGCTGGCCGACCGGATCCCGTCCCACTGGTGAGCGAGCGCTCCCGCAGGACTCAGGCGGGCTCGGCAGCCAGCGGCGTGGCGGCGGTCTCCTGCACCTGGCCACGCGCGTCCGCGCGGTGCACGGGCAGGCCCGCGCCGGCGAAGTCGCCGAGCGCCGCGAGGTCGCCCGCCGCGATCTGCGGGGCGTCGCTCAGCACGACCGCGGCCTCCAGGCCGCGCGAGCCGGAGGCGACCGCCATCGCGATGCACACGCCGACGGCCGACACCTTCAGCGAGGGCAGGTCGACGGTGGCGGCGGCGTAGGTGCGCCCGTCGCTGTCACGCACCGCCGCACCCTCGGCCGCGCCGGTGCGCGCACGGGTCGCCCGGGCCAGGGTCAGGAGCTTCTTGTCCTCGGTGGTCAGCTCACTCACGCGTCGCCTCCTGCTTGTCGTGCGGGGTGTGGTCCCTGTGGTCGGGCCGGTTGTCGGACCTGGTGTCGTGCCTGTACTCGCGCCGGCCGTCGTAGGCGGAGTCGCCGTCGCGGGCGGTCTGGTCGACGACGCTGATGCGGACGGTGCCGATCTTGTTGCGCCGCCCCGCCGTGTCCTCGGCCTGGAAGCGCAGCCCGTGCGCCTCGACCTGCGAGCCGGGGATCGGGACGAGCCCGAGGTGCTTGGCCATCAGGCCGCCGACGGAGTCGACGTCCTCCTCCTCGACGTCGAAGCCGACGAGCTCGTCGAGGTCGTCGACCGGGTAGCGCGAGGACACCCGGAACGAGCCGTCCTCGAGGTGCTCGACCTCGACCTCCTCCTCGTCGTACTCGTCGGTGATCTCCCCGACGATCTCCTCGAGGATGTCCTCGATCGTGACCAGGCCGGCGGTACCGCCGTACTCGTCGACCACGATCGCGACGTGCTGGCGGTTGGCCTGCATCTCGGAGAGCAGTGCGTCGACCGGCTTGGACTCCGGCACGAAGTGGGCCGGGCGCATCACCGTCTCGATGCGCTGGGTCAGCTCGACGTCGGGCGCCTCGAAGTCGCGGCGCACGACGTCCTTGAGATAGGCGAAGCCGACCACGTCGTCGAGGTTGTCATCGACGACCGGGACGCGGGAGAACCCGCTGCGCAGGAACAGCGAGAGCGCCTGGCGCAGGTTCTTGTGGCGCTCGAGGTAGACCACGTCGTTGCGCGGCACCATCACCTCGCGCGCGGTGGTGTCGCCGAGCTCGAAGACGGAGTGGATCATCCGGCGCTCGCCGGACTCGATCAGGGCCGAGGCCTCCGCCAGGTCGACGAGCTCGCGCAGCTCGGTCTCCGTGGAGAACGGGCCCTCGCTGAAGCCCTTGCCCGGGGTGAGCGCGTTGCCGATGAGGATCAGCAGCTTGGGCAGCGGGCCGAGCACCCGGGTGACCAGGCTGAGCGGACCGGAGGAGAACAGCGCCACGGTGTCGGGGTGCTGGCGACCCATCGTGCGGGGCGCGACGCCGATCACCACGAACGAGACGACCAGCATGATCGCGATCGCGGTGAGCGTGCTGACCCAGAACGCCGCGTCGAGCGCCTCCTCGACCTGCAGCGCGACCAGCACGGTGGCGGCGATCTCGCACAGCAGGCGCAGGAAGAGCGCGGTGTTGAGTGCGGGGGCCGGGTCGTCGAGCAGCACGCGCAGGCTGCGGGCGCCGGGTCGGCGCTCGTCCTCGAGCTCCTCGGCGCGGGCATGGGAGAACCCGGCGATGGCCGCCTCGGCCGCCGAGAAGAGGCCCGCGAGGACCACGAGTGCCGCTGCTGTCACCAGCAGCCAGATATCGCCGGAGCTCACCGCCGGGTCACCTGGCCCGCCACGCCGCGAGGAGCTCGTCTTGGAGACCGAACATCTCCTTGTGCTCCTCGGGCTCGTAGTGGTCGTAGCCGAGCAGGTGCAAGATCCCGTGGACGGTCAGCAGCTCGATCTCGGCCACGGTGCCGTGCCCGGCCGCCTCGCCCTGCTTGACAGCGATGTCGGGGCACAGCACGAGGTCGCCGAGGACCCCCTCCTCGGGCTCCTCGTCGACCAGGCCGGGGCGCAGCTCGTCCATCGGGAAGGCGAGCACGTCGGTCGGGCCCTCCTTCTCCATCCAGGTCTCGTTGAGCTCGGCGATGGTGGCCTCGTCGACGGCCTTGATGCACAGCTCGGCCAACGGGTGGACGCGCATGCGGTCCATCACGAACCGGCTGAGCTGGGCCAGGTGCTGCACGTCGAGTCCGTGCCCGGACTCGTCGAGGACCTCGATGCTCACGAACGACCCTTCTGATGTGCCTGGTGGGAGGAGTGGGGGGCGGTGACGGGTCCGCGCGCGTCGAACTCGTCGTAGGCCGCGACGATCTTGCCGACCAGGCGGTGGCGGACGACGTCGTGGCTGGTGAGGCGGTTGAAGGAGATGTCCTCGACGCCGTCGAGGATCTCCTGGATCACCCGCAGACCGGACTTGGTGCCCGAGGGCAGGTCGACCTGGGTGACGTCGCCGGTGACCACGATCTTGGAGCCGAAGCCGAGCCGGGTGAGGAACATCTTCATCTGCTCCGGGGAGGTGTTCTGCGCCTCGTCGAGGATGATGAAGGAGTCGTTGAGCGTGCGCCCGCGCATGTAGGCCAGCGGCGCGACCTCGATGGTCCCGGCAGCGAGCAGCTTGGGGATCGTGTCGGGGTCGATCATGTCGTGCAGGGCGTCGTAGAGCGGGCGCAGGTAGGGGTCGATCTTCTCGCTCAGCGTGCCGGGCAGGAAGCCGAGCCGCTCACCCGCCTCGACGGCGGGGCGGGTCAGGATGATCCGGTTCACGGCCTTGCCCTGGAGGGCCTGCACGGCCTTGGCCATCGCCAGGTAGGTCTTGCCGGTGCCGGCGGGGCCGATGCCGAAGGTGACCGTGTGCTTGTCGATGGAGTCGACGTAGCGCTTCTGGTTCAGCGTCTTGGGACGGATCGATCGGCCTCGGTTGGACAAGATGTTGAGGCTCAGCACGTCGGCGGGACGCTCGGTGGTCTCGGCACGCAGCATCGTGATCACCCGCTCGACGGTCTCCGAGGAGACGCCCTGGCCGGTGCGCAGGATCGTCACCAGCTCCTCGAGGAGGCGCTCGGCGAGCGCGATCTCCCCGGGCTCGCCGCGCATCGTGATCCGGTTGCCGCGGACGTGGAACTCGGCGTCGAAGCCACCCTCGATGATGCCGAGGTGCTCATCACCGGGGCCGAGCAGCGTGACCATGTCGATGCTGTTGGGCACGACCACCGTGTGACGCGTCGTCGGCCGGCTCGGCTCGTCGCCGGCGGACGTGGGGCTCGTGCGAGAGCTGTGCGGGGAGTCAGTCATGGATGCCCGGCGGGGCTGCCTTTCTTCACGGTGCTGGAGCGCCCTCCATGCTACGGGAGCGCCCCGACATCTTCGACCGGGTTGTCGCGCCCCCTGCCGCCGGTCCCCGGCGTACCGTGGTGGCATGACGGGGCGCGAGGACTGGCCCGAGGAGCCGGACCGCCCCGAGGGGCCCCCGGACCGCGACCTGCGCCCCGAGGACGGCGAGGACCTCGCCTACCTCGACGAGCACGACGACGACACCCCGCCGGCCTGGTTCCCCGGGCAGCACCTGCCCGAGGACGCCCGCCGCATGGGCCTGGACCACCGGGTGCCCGACGGCGCGCTGTTGGACTTCGCCGGGCGCCTCGACTCCACCAAGCGCCTGCACCGCGTCACCGCCTGGGTGATGCTCGCCGTGTTCGGCACCCCGGTGCTGCTCCACGTGCTGCGGCTGCTGCGCGAGCTGACCTGACGGGTCCGATCAGCCGGGCGGCCAGGTGAGCGGGCGACCCCCGAGCACGTGCAGGTGGGTGTGGAAGACCGTCTGCCCGGCCCCGGCTCCGGTGTTGAACACCAGGCGGTAGTCGTCGGGGTGGCCCGCGTCGGCGGCCACCTGCGCGGCGGCGCTCACCAGCGCGGCGACCAGCGCCGGGTCAGCGGCCGCGAGCGCGGCGGCGTCCGCGTGGTGCGCACGGGGCACGACCAGCACGTGGGTCGGGGCCTGCGGGTGGATGTCACGGAAGGCGAGCGTGTGCTCGGTCTCGTGGACGATGTCGGCGGGGACGTCACCGGCAACGATCTTGCAGAAGAGGCAGTCCGGGGTGCTCACCCCTCGATCCTGCCGCCTCCCACCGAGCGGCTGTCAACCGGTGCCGCCAACCCCAGGGCCCCGACGCGCGTCCCATCCGCACAGCGCCCGGGCTCGGGCGCGGCGACACGCGGCAGGTCCGGGGAGGCTCCGCCCCACCGGAGCGACCAGGGAGGATGAGACCATGAACGCGATCCGCTGGACCCGCACTCTCTCCTTCACCGCCACGGCCGCCGTGACGCTCGCCGTGCTCGCCGGCTGCGGCGAGGACGAGCCCACCGCGACCGACCCGGTGTCGGTCGAGAGCTCCAGCGGCGGCACGCCGTCACCGTCGCCCAGCGCGTCCACCGACCCCTCGGCGAGCCCGACGACGACCCCGACGGAGAGCACCGGCAAGCAGGCCACCGTCCCGGCGTACTTCGTCGGCGAGACCCCCCAGGGCGCACGGCTCTACCGCGAGTTCCGCCAGGTGAGCGCCGACGACGCGCTCGCGGCCGCGGCCCGGCTGGTGACCACCGGTGACGCACTCGACCCCGACTACCGCACGCTGTTCCCGGCCGGGGAGTTCGCGAGCGTCGAGTACGCCGACGGCCGGTTCGTGGCCACGCTCGCCGACGAGAGCTGGCGCGACGCGCCGTCCGGGATGTCGAAGCAGGACGCGGAGCTCGCCGTGCAGCAGCTGGTGCACACCCTGCAGGGCGTGCAGCAGGAACGCGCCCCCCTCGAGGTGGTCCTCGACGGCTCCCCCACCACCCTGCTCGGCGTCGACACCGCCGGCGGGGTCACCAACGCCGACCAGCTCAGCACCCTCGCACTGGTCAACGTCACCTCGCCGACGGAGGGCGCCCGCACCGGCGGCACCATCACCGCCAGCGGCGTGGCCTCCTCCTTCGAGGCGACGGTCCCGTGGGAGGTACGCCGCGGCGACGAGGTCGTGCTCGACGGGTTCGCGACCGCGGAGGGCTGGATGGACCGGCTCTACCCGTGGGAGGTCGAGGTCGACCTGTCGGGCCTGGAGCCGGGTGAGTACACCTTCGTCGCGCGCACCGACGACCCGTCCGGCGGCGCCGAGGGCAACGGGCCCACCGAGGACACCAAGACCATCAACGTGGGCTAGGTCCTATAACAGCCGAGCCGCAGGAGGGCACGGCGCCACGCCGTTCGCGCCGCGTGATAGATGAGTCGCCGTCCATTTTCCGGAGGTGACTCATGCATCCAACCCTTCTCCGGCGACTGGCGGTCGTGCTCACCACGCTCCTGCTGGGCGCCACCACATTTCTCGTGCCCTCGCCCGCCGGGGCCGCACCGGCATCCGGCGGGCAGGCCCGCGACGGCCTCGGCTCGATCTTCACCGAGCTCCAGATCCTCCCCATGACCGGCGACCTGGGCGTGATCGGCGTCCAGGCGCACCAGGCGCCGGCGAGCTTCGACCCGCTCACCGGCTACCCGGAGACGCTCCCGCCGGGGTCGAAGCCCAAGAAGACCTCCTACCTGGGACCGATCCCGACCAAGGACCCGAACGGCAACACCGCCCTCACCTACTGCATCGACCTGGTCGTCAGCACCGACAGCGGGGTCAACTACGAGCGCGGCGAGTGGACCGAGGCCAACGTGCCGAACATCGGCTACATCGCCTACCTCCTGAAGAACTACTACCCCGCCGCGCCGCGGCCGGCGGACGTACCCGACAACGTCAAGGCCGCCGCCGTGCAGGCCGCGATCTGGTACTTCACCGACCGGCTGGTGATCGACGCGGAGGCCGAGCCCGAGTTCTTCGCGCTGACGTCGGCCATCGTCGCCGACGCGCTCGCCCACGGTCCCGCGACCGAGCCCGCGGCGCCGAACCTCTCGATCTCCCCTGACACGGCAGGGGCGCCCGAGACCGGGGACCCGGCCGGACCCTTCACCGTCACCGCCGACGGACCCGCGACGCTGCGGGTCGACGGCGTCGAGGTGTTCAGCGACGCGGCCGGCACCCAGCAGCTGGCCGACGGCGACACCGTGCAGGCCGGCGCACAGCTGTGGGTCCGCTCGGTCAGCCCGGACACGCCCCAGGGATTCTCGCTTCAGCGCCAGGTGACGGTCCCCGTGAACACCGTGTACCTCTACGACGGCAGCAACCCCGGCCGGAAGGACGCGCAGAAGATCATCCTCGCCCAGGACGCGACCCTCGAGGCGGTGGCGAGCGTGCGCATCACGCCGTACGCCGCGGGCGGGATCGAGGTCACCAAGACCATCAGCGGCACCGGGGCCGGGCTCCAGGACCGCGTGGTCGTCGAGGTCTCCTGCACCCCGCAGGGGGGCGGCGACCCGGTCGTGCGCACGGCCACGATCCCGGCCGGCACCGGCGCGGGCACTCAGATCCTGTCGTTCACCGGCCTGCCGGACGGCGCGCAGTGCACGATCACCGAGACCGAGAACGGCGACAACGAGTTCGTCAACCTCACCGCCTCCTCCCTGGCGCCCGACACCGTCACGATCGTGGCCGGCACGGCCGTCGTGGTCGAGGCCAGCAACGAGTACGAGCGCGCCTACGGGCAGCTGCAGGTCACCAAGCGGATCACCGGACCCGCCGCCGGCGCTCAGGACGAGGTCGTGATCGCCGTCGACTGCGACGACCCGCAGGGCGCGTCCCCCGAGGGCGCCTTCGACCGGGAGTACACGATCCCGGCCGGCGCCCCGGCGGGCTCCTACCCGCAGGAGGTCGTCGCTGAGATCCCTGCCGGCACCGTCTGCACGGTGACCGAGACCACCGACGGGGCCACCGACACCGTCGTCGCCGCACCGGTGCGCATCACGCCGGGCACCGCCACGATCACCGACGGGGAGACCGCGGCCGTCACGGTCACCAACACCTACCGCGAGCGGGAGGTCGTCCCGGACCCGGAGCCGACCCCGGACCCTGGCCAGGACCAGGACCCGGACCCGGACCCGGACCCGGGTCAGCGCGATGACCAGGACCAGGAGGAGGCGCGGGTCGAGGAGGACGAGGAGGCCGACGTGGCCTCCGGCGACCTGCCCCACACCGGCGGGCAGGGCGGCCTGGTCGCGCTGCGCCTCGGGCTGGCACTGCTGCTCAGCGGCGCCGGGCTGCTGGCGGCGCGCCGCCTCGCCGGCCTCCGCACCAGGAAGTCCTGACCCCGGCCGAGGGCGCCCGCACCGCTGGCACCATCACCGCCAGCGGTGTGGCGTCCACCCCGGAGGCCACGTGCCGTGGGAGGTCGAGGTCGACCCCTCCGACCTGGAGCCGGGTGAGTACACCTTCGTCGCGCGCACCGACGACCCGTCAGGGGCGCCGAGGGCAACGGGCCGACGGAGGACACCAAGACCATCACCGTGGGCTAGGTCGCATATCAGCGCGATCTGAGGAGGGCAAGGCGACACACCGGTGGGGCCGCGTGATAAATGATTCGCCGTCCATTTTCCGGAGGTGACTCATGCATCCGACCCTTCTCCGGCGACTGGCGGTCGTGCTCACCACGCTCCTGCTGGGCGCCACCACATTTCTCGTACCCTCACCCGCCGGGGCGACACCGGCTGGCGGGCAGGTACGCAGCCTCGGCTCGATCTTCACCGAGCTCCAGACGGTCTCCATCACCGGCCAGCCAGGACTTCGCAACGTCGACAGCTTCGTCGCGCCGTCCAGCTTCGACCCGCTCACCGGCTACCCGGAGACAACCCCGGAGGGATCCACGCCCCACCAGGACTCCTACCTGGGGCTGATCCTGGCGAAGGACGGCCACGGCGAGAACGCTCTCACCTACTGCATCGACATGTTCACCGGCACGGGGGCCGGGATCAACTACAAGCGCGGTGACTGGAGCGAGGCCAACGTGCCGAACATCGGCTACCTCGGCTACATCCTGGAGAACTACTTCCCCACCGCGCCGCGTCCGGCGGGCGTCTCCGACGACCTCAAGGCCGCCGCCACGCAGGCCGCGATCTGGTACTTCACCGACCGGATGGTGCTCGACCCCGCCGCCGAGCCCGAGCTGCACGCGCTGACGTCGGCCATCGTCGCCGACGCACTCGCCAACGGTCCCGCGACCGAGCCCGCGGCGCCGAACCTCTCGATCTCCCCCGACACGGCCGAGGCGCCCGTGACCGGGGAGCTGGTCGGGCCCTTCACCGTCACCGCCGACGGACCCGCGACGCTGCTGGTCGACGGCGTCGAGGTGTTCAGCGACGCCGCTGGCACCCAGCAGCTGGTCGACGGCGACACCGTGCAGGCCGGCGCACAGCTGTGGGTCCGCACGGTCAGCCGGGACACGCCCCAGGGATTCGCCCTCCAACGCCAGGTGAGGGTCCCCGAAAGCACCGTTTACCTCTACGACGGCAGCACCCCCGGATGGTCCGACGCGCAGAAGCTGATCCTCGCCCAGGAGAAGACCCTCGAGGCAGTGGCGAGCGTGCGCATCACGCCGTACGCCGAGGGCGGGATCGACGTCATCAAGACCATCGGCGGCACCGGGGCCGGGCTCCAGGACCGCGTGGTCGTCGAGGTCACCTGCACCCCGCAGGGTGGCGGCGACCCGGTCGTGCGCACGGCCACGATCCCGGCTGGGACCGGTGCGGGCCGCCAGACCCTGTCGTTCACCGGCCTGCCGGCCGGGGCGCAGTGCACGATCACCGAGACCGAGAACGGCGACAACGCCCTCGTGAACCTCACCGCCTCCTCCCTGGAGCCCGACACCGTCACGATCGCCGAGGGTGCGATCGTCGAGGTCGTGGCCACCAACGAGTACGAGCGCGCCTACGGGCAGCTGCAGGTCACCAAGCGGATCACCGGGCCCGCCGCCGGCGCGCAGGGCGAGGTCGTGATCGCCGTCGACTGCGACGACCCCGAGGACGCCTTCGACAGGGAGTACACGATCCCGGCCGGCGCCCCGGCGGGCTCCCACCCGCAGGCAGTCGTCACCGACATCCCCGCCGGCACCGTCTGCACGGTCACCGAGACAGCCAACGGGGCCACCGACACCGTCATCGCCGGACCGGTACGCATCGAGCCCGCCACCGCCACGATCACCGACGGGGAGACCGCGGCGGTCACCGTCACCAACACCTACCGCGAGCGGGAGGCGGGTCCGGAGCCGACCCCGACCCCGGACCCGGAGCCGACCCCGGACCCTGGCCAGGACCAGGACCCGGACCAGGGTCAGCGCGATGACCAGGACCAGGACGAGGCCCGGGTCGAGGAGGACGACGAGGCCGTGGTGGCCTCCGGCGACCTGCCCCACACCGGCGGCCAGGGTGCCCTGGTCGCGCTGCGCCTCGGGCTCGCACTGCTGCTCAGCGGTGCCGGACTGCTCGCGCTGCGCCGCCTCCCCGGCCTCCGCACCCCGCGGTCGTGACCCCGGGGGCACCCACGTCGCGCGCCTGAGCGCGACGCGTCCGCTCGATCGCCGTCACCCGCGCCCGCACCTGCGGGCGCGGGTGACGGCTTGCCCGCTCGAGCCGGTCGACGACCGGCGGGGCGGTGGGCCGCCGGGGTCAGGACCAGCGCGGGGTGCGCGACAGCAGCGCGGCCGTCGCGGCGACACCGGCTGTGGAGGTGCGCAGCACCTCGGCACCCAGGCGCACCGAGGCGGCCCCAGCCGCGACGAACGCGGCGACCTCCTCGTCGGTGAGCCCGCCCTCGGGGCCGACCACGATCACGAGCGGGCCCTCGGCTGGCAGGTTGAGGGAGGCGAGCGGCACCGATGCCTCCTCGTGCAGCACGACCGCCAGCGGGGCGTCGGCGACCAGGGCGAGCACGTCGTTGGTGGAGGCCAGCTCGTCGACGACCGGGAACCAGCTGCGCCGCGACTGCTTGGCGGCCTCCCGGGCCGTGGCCCGCCAGCGGGCCAGGGACTTCGCGGCGCGCTCGCCCTTCCAGACCGCGACCGAGCGCGACGCGGCCCACGGGACCACCCGCGCCACGCCGACCTCGGTGAGCATCTCGACCGCGAGCTCGCCGCGGTCGCCCTTGGGGAGCGCCTGCACGACCACGATCGCGGGCGCAGGCTCGGGGATCCGGCGCACGTCGAGCACCGTGGCGCTCAGCAGCCGCTTGCCGGTGGCGGCGATCTCGGCCGTGACCGATGTGCCGGCTCCGTCGGTGAGCACCAGCCGCTCCCCCACGCGCATGCGGCGTACGGCGACGGCGTGGTGGGCCTCGTCGCCCTCCAGGGTCAGCGACGTGCCGGGTGCGGCGTCGACCAGGGAGTCGGCGGAGTCGACCAGGTGGACCGGGAGCGACATCGGCTCAGTGGTTGAACGCGTCGCGCAGCCGGCCGAAGACCGACTTGGAGCCGGGACGGACCTGCCCGCCCGGGTTCTCCTCGCCCCGCAGGGCGGCGAACTCACGCAGCAGCTCCTCCTGGCGGGCGTCCAGACGGGTCGGGGTCTCGACGGCCACCGCGACCACCAGGTCGCCGCGCCCGCCGCGCAGGCCGGGCACACCGCGCCCACGCAGCACCTGCTGGCTGCCCGACTGGGTGCCCGGACGCACCTCGAGCTCGAACTCGGTCTCCTTGCCCTCGCGGTCCTCCTCGTCGAGGTCGGCCTCGAGGGTGGGCAGCGTGAGCGTGGTGCCGAGCGCCGCGGCGCTCATCGGGACCGTGACCGTGCAGTGCAGGTCGTTGCCCTGGCGCACGAAGGTCTCGTGCGGAGCCACCCGGATCTCGACGTACAGGTCGCCGGCGGGGCCGCCACCGGGGCCGACCTCGCCCTGCTCGGCCAGCTGCACGCGCACACCGTCGTCGACGCCCGCGGGGATCTTGACGGTGAGGCTGCGGCGCGAGCGCACGCGGCCCTCGCCGGAGCACTCCCGGCACGGGTCGGGGATGATCGAGCCGAGACCACGGCACGCCGCGCAGGGGCGCAGCGTGCGGATCTCGCCGAGGAAGGACCGCTGCACGTGGGCGACCTCGCCCTGGCCGTGGCAGGTCTCGCAGGTGACCGGCTGGCTGCCGGGGGCGGCACCGTCGCCGTGGCAGGTCTCGCACAGCACCGCGGTGTCGACCTTGAGCTCGCGGGTGACGCCGAACGCCGCCTCGGCAAGCTCGACCTCGAGACGGATCAGGGCGTCCTGGCCGCGCTGGACGCGCGAGCGCGGGCCACGTCCGCCGCCGGCGCCCGGCTGACCGCCGAAGAAGGCGTCCATGATGTCGGTGAAGGAGAACCCGGCGCCCTGGCCGAAGCCGCCGGCACCGGCGCCGGCGAACGGGTCGCCGCCGCGGTCGTACGCCGCGCGCTTCTGCGGGTCGGAGAGCACCTCGTAGGCGTGGCTGACGACCTTGAACTGCTCCTGCGTCTCCGGGTCGGGGTTGACGTCCGGGTGCAGCTTGCGCGCGAGCCTCCGGTAGGCCTTCTTGATGGTGTCGGCGTCCGCGTCGCGGGCGACACCGAGAAGCTCGTACAGGTCCTGGCTCAACGTCTGCTCTCTCTGCTGGGGCGGTGCGGGGCGAGGGCTGCCGGGAGGCAGCCCGGAGTGGGTGGAGGCGTCCGGCGGTGGGGCCGGTCAGCCCTCCTCGAGGATGCGCGACACGTAGCGGGCGACGGCGCGCACCGCTGACATCGTGCCGGGGTAGTCCATGCGGGTCGGTCCGACGATGCCGAGCGTGGCCACGGCGCTGTCGCGCGGGCCGTAGCCGGTGGCCACGACGCTCGTCGAGGAGAACTGCTCGTAGGGGCCCTCCGCGCCGATGCGCACGGTCAGCGCCCCGCCGGAGGTCGCCTCGCCGAGGAGCTTGAGGAGTACGACGTGCTCCTCGAGCGCCTCCAGGAGCGGGCGGACCGCGGAGTCGAAGGAGTCGCCGTAGCGCGCGAGGTTGGCCGCGCCACCCACGGCGATCCGCTCCGAGGAACGGTGGTCGACCATCGCCTCGACGAGCGCGTCGACCACGGCCGCGGTGTGCACCGCCTCGGGCGCCGGGTGCTCGGGGACGATGTCGCCCAGCGCCGTCGCGGCCGCGGAGATCACCTCGCCGGTGGCGGCCCGGTTGACCCGGGCGCGCAGGTCGGCGAGCGCCTGGTCGTCGATCTCGGAGTCGAGCTCGACGAGGCGCTGCTCGACCCGGCCGGTGCTCAGGATCAGCACCGCCAGGAGCCGGGTCGGGGTCAGCGACACCAGCTCGATGTGGCGCACGGTCGAGCGCGAGAGCGTGGGGTACTGCACGACGGCGACCTGGCGGGTCAGCTGGGAGAGCAGGCGCACGGAGCGCTGCACCACGTCGTCGAGGTCCACGGCCCCGTCGAGGAACGAGGAGATCGCGCGACGCTCCGCGCTGCTCATCGGGCGCACCGTGGTGAGCCGGTCGACGAAGAGCCGGTAGCCCTTGTCGGTGGGGACCCGGCCGGCACTGGTGTGCGGCTGGGTGATCAGGCCCTCGTCCTCGAGGGCCGCCATGTCGTTGCGCACCGTGGCGGGCGAGACGCCCAGCCCGTGCCGCTCGACCAGGGCCTTGGAGCCCACCGGCTCCTCTGTCGCGACGTAGTCCTCCACGATCGCGCGGAGCACGGCGAGCCTGCGGTCCTCCTGCATGTCTCGCCTCCCTGATCCATCGAACTTGTCGGTCTCGGGTCCAGCACACAGGGCGCTGGCACTCCACATCCTGGAGTGCCAATCCTACTAGGCGTCCCGCCCACTCGGTGGAATCCACGCTCGCGCGGCGCAGGCAGGAAGGTTAGGCTGGCCTTACTTACGTAGGAGGAGCCGTGACCGCAGACCCCACCACCCGCCCGCTGCTCGATCCCGAGCAGGATGCCGCCCACGCGCGCAGCGTGCTGGCCTGCCCCGCCGCCGTCACCCTAGCCATCCAGGGGACCATCGAGGGAGCGGTCGATGGCCGCACCGACTCCGTGGTCGACACGACCGCCACCGGCCTCGGCGTGGACGACCGTCACGGCACCCCCACCTTCCACTGCCCCGCCGGCTCCGGGCTCGCCGACGCCGCCGCCCGCGGCGCCCGCGCCACGATCACCGTGAGCAGCGGGCTCGGCGCCCCCGGCTCCGTCGAGCGCAACACCCAGCTGCTGGTCTCCGGTCGTCTCGCGGTGTGCGGGACCACCAGCTGCCGCTGCTGCGCGGAGTCCCGCGAGACGGTCGTCCTGACCCCCGAGACCGTCCTGCTCGCCCCGCCCGGGGCCCCGGCCGTCGAGGTCGCCCTGCCGCTGTTCCGCTCCCCCGACCACGAGCTCAACACCGGCTACCTCCAGCGCATCGCCCGGCACGTCGCCGAGGAGCACCAGGACCGGCTGCGCCGCACCGTCGCCACGGCCACCGCCACCCCGCTCGAGGAGGTGCTCGGCGTCGGGCTCTCCGCGCTGACCCGCGAGGGCGTCGACGTCGGCTGGGTCGACCTGCAGGGCGCCCACCGCTCCACGCTCACCTTCCCCCGGCCGGCGCGCAGCGCCGCCGAGCTGAGCGCGATGCTGCGCCGCGAGCTCGACGCCGGCCCCTGCTGAGCGGGACGCCGTAGGCTCACCCGGGTGAGCTTCAGGGAGGTCGCCGACCGGGTGTGGGTCGCACGCCACGAGTGGTTCGACGTCAACGTCACGCTCGTCGGCGGCGCGGACGGGCTGCTCGTGGTGGACACCCACGCCTCCGACGCAGCGGCGCGCGCCGTGATCGACGACGTGCGCCGCCTGGGCCGCGGGGAGGTCGTCGGGGTGGTCAACACCCACGAGCACTTCGACCACACCTTCGGCAACGGCGCCTTCCGCCGCACCTACGGGCCGGTCCCGATCCACGCCCACGAGGTGGCCGCCGCCGCGACCCCCGAGGCCGGAGCGCGCGCCCAGCGGGAGTACGCCGCCGACCCCGACGACCCGCACCGCGACGAGGTCCTCGCGACCGAGGTCGTGCCCGCCGACCACCCGTTCTCCTCTGCCCGCGCGCTCGACCTGGGCGACCGCCTCGTCGAGCTGGTCCACCCCGGTCGCGGCCATACCGCCGGCGACCTGGTGGTGCGGGTGCCCGATGCCGACGTCCTGCTCGCCGGAGACCTGGTCGAGGAGTCGGCCCCGCCGTCGTACGGGCCGGACAGCCACCCGATGGAGTGGCCGCTGAGCCTGGACCTCGTGCTCTCGCTCACCACCCCAGCGACCGTGGTCGTGCCCGGGCACGGCGCCCCGGTGGACCGCGCCTTCGTGGAGGAGCAGCGCGGGCTGCTCGGCGTGGTGGCCGAGACCGTCCGTGACCTCGCCGGGCGCGGCGTACCGCTCGAGGCGGCGCTGGCCGAGGCGGAGTGGCCGTGGCCGCGCGAGCACCTGGTGCACGCCGTCCGACGTGGCTATGAGCACCTGCCGCGCGCGCAGCGCCGGTTGCCTCTCGTCTGAGCGGGTACTCCGGGGCATGAGCGAGGAGACCCCGCGACCCGACCCGGCCCCGTCCCACGAGCACGTCCACGTCGACATCCCGGACGACGAGCTGCCCGAGGACCTGCGGCCCACCGACGACAACCCGTTGGCCAAGGGCCTCCCGCCCGGCGAGGGCGTGCCCGACCTGCTCGAGGCGGGCAAGCACGCCACCGAGGACGACGAGGACGACCAGGCCGCCGAGCGCCAGGCGTAGCGCAGGTCACACCGACACCCTCGCGCGGCGCGTCTCGCCCGGACTGTCGGTGGGCCGACCTAGCGTGGTGCGGGTGACCGATCGTTACGGCTCCGACGTCCTCTCCGGTGACTGGCGTGCGCCCAAGCGCGGGCGCGCCGTCGAGACCTCCGCCGACCCCGGCCTCGTCGTCGAGGAGGTCACCACCGACTGGGTGGGCGAGATCGTCGCGGTGGACCGCGACCTGCACACCGTCACCCTCGAGGACCGGCGTCACAAGCGCCGCACGTTCCCGCTGGGCGCCGGCTTCCTGCTGGAGGGCAAGCCGGTCATCCTCACCGCCCCGGTGCGCCGGGTCGCGCCCGCGAAGCCGACCCGCACCGCGTCCGGCTCGGTGGCCGTCCACGACGCCAAGGCGCGCGTCGCGCGCGCCAGCCGCATCTTCGTGGAGGGCCGCCACGACGCCGAGCTGGTCGAGAAGGTCTGGGGCGACGACCTGCGCATCGAGGGCGTGGTCGTGGAGTTCCTCGGCGGCGTCGACGACCTCGCCGACCACCTGGTCGACTTCAAGCCCGGTCCGCAGCGGCGCGTCGGCGTGCTGGTCGACCACCTGGTCCCGGGCTCGAAGGAGTCCCGCATCGCCCAGGGCATCGCCCGCTCCGCGGTGGGCAAGCACGTCTTGATCGTCGGCCACCCGTTCATCGACGTGTGGCAGGCGGTCAAGCCCGACCGGCTGGGGCTGGCGCAGTGGCCCACGATCCCGCGCTCGATCGAGTGGAAGAAGGGCGTGTGCCAGCACCTCGGCTGGCCGCACCGCAACCAGACCGACATCGCGCGGGCCTGGCAGCACATCCTGGGCAAGGTCTCGTCCTACAACGACCTCGAGCCCGCACTGCTCGGGCGGGTCGAGGAGCTCATCGACTTCGTGACCGCCGAGTGAGCTCCCCGACCGTCGCTCAGCTGCGCAGCATGTAGCCCTCAGCGTCCTTGCTGTCGGTGGCCAGGATGATGATGCCGTCGATGAAGGGCCACAGCGCGCCGATGCCGCAGGTCACGATCGTCACCACCAGCTGGGCGATGCCGATGCCGGTGTAGCCGGCGTAGAGCCGGCCGATGCCCAGCGGGAGCAGCAGCTGCAGCAGGCCGGCGACGAGCTTGGACTTCTCCGAGTACGGGATGCCGGTCGTCGGGTGCACGCCGTACGGCGCACCGGGCACCGCGCCCGGGACTCCGCCGTAGGGCGGGTAGGCCTGGCCGTAGCCGGGAGGCTGCTGGCCGTACGGCGGAGGCGGCTGCTGGGCGTACGGCTCCTGGCCGTAGGGCTGCTGGCCGTACGGCGAGGACTGGTCGTCGTCCTCGGGGCGGGGGTACTCGGGTCCCTGGGTCATGGCGTGCAGCCTAGGGGTCGCGGGGCGGTCGCGGGGGCCGGTCCCCGCGAACGGCGACCGGGACCAGGGAGATCTCAGGGTCGGGACGGCTCGCGGGTCAGGGCAGCAGGTCGCGGACCACCGCGTCGGCCAGCAGACGCCCCTGCCGGGTCAGCACCAGCCGCTCGGTGCCGGCCTCGAGCAGCCCGCGGTCCCGCAAGTCGGGCACCGCCTGGCGTCCGACCGGATCGAGCACGGCCGGGTCGAGGCCCTCGCGCAGCCGCAGCTCGAGCAGGACCCGCTCGACGTGCCGGTCCTCGGCGGCGAGCACCTCGCGGGCGTGGGCGGGGCTGCGGTCAGCGGCCAGCCGGTCGGCGTACGCAGCGGGGTGCTTGACGTTCCACCAGCGCACCCCGCCGATGTGGGAGTGCGCGCCCGGTCCGACGCCCCACCAGTCCGCGCCGGTCCAGTAGAGCTCGTTGTGCCGACAGCGCGCGGAGTCGTCCCCGGGCACGCCGCGGGCCCAGTTGGAGACCTCGTACCACCCGAGTCCGGCGGCGGTGAGCCGCTCGTCGGCCAGGACGTACTTGTCGGCCAGGTCGTCCTCGTCGGGCATCGCCAGCTCGCCGCGGCGCACCCGGCGGGCCAGCGCGGTGCCGTCCTCGACGATGAGGGAGTACGCCGAGACGTGGTCGGGCTCGCAGGCCAGGGCGGCCTCCAGCGAGGTCTCCCAGTCGGCGAGCGACTCCCCCGGCGTGCCGTAGATCAGGTCCAGGCTGACCTGCTCGAACCCCGCGGCGCGGGCCCACTCCACCGCCGCCGGCACCCGGCGCGGGTCGTGGGTGCGGTCCAGCACGGCGAGGACCTCGGGGACGGCCGACTGCATGCCGAAGGAGATCCGGGTGAAGCCGGCCGCGCGCAGCGCGTCGAGGTCGCGCAGGCTCACCGAGTCGGGGTTGGCCTCGGTGGTGACCTCGGCACCCGGGGCGAGCCCGAACTCGGTGTCGATGGCGGCCAGGATGCTGCCCAGGTCGGCGGGGCTCAGCAGGGTGGGCGTGCCGCCGCCGAGGAAGACCGTCTGCACCGGCACGTGACGCTCACCGAGCACCGCGCGGGCGCGTCGTACCTCCGCGACGGCGGCCTGGGCGTAGGTCGCCCGCGAGGCGCCGGGCGCGGTCCCGACCGGCCCCAGCTCGGCGGCGGTGTAGGTGTTGAAGTCGCAGTAGCCGCAGCGCACCGTGCAGAACGGGACGTGCACGTAGAACCCGAAGGGACGCTCCCCCACTCCGGCGAGCGCGGAGGCGGGAAGGGATCCGTCCAGCGGGACGGGGTCCCCGTCGGGGAGCGCGGAGGGCATGCCCCGATTGTCCCACCGCAGGCTCCGAGCGGCACGTTGAGGACACTCGGTCCCCCGGCTCACTGGAAGTCGCGGGAGCGGTGCCGGGCGCGCAGGGCGGCGCCGGCCTGGGGGTAGAGCTCCTCGAGCGGGCCGAGCCGGTCGGCGACGAGGTTGGTGACCCCGTCGGAGCGCTCGAGCATGCCGCGGATCACCATGCCGGCGGCCGACATCGCGGTGCGGCGGTGACGGCGCCACAGCCCGGCGCTGCAGATCACGTTGAGCATGCCGGTCTCGTCCTCGAGGTTGAGGAACGTGGTGCCGCCCGCGGTCCCCGGGCGCTGGCGGTGCACGACCAGCCCGGCGACGGTGACCCGGCGACCCGGCTCGGCGGTGCGCAGGTCGGCCACCGAGAGCAGCCCGGCGCGGCGCAGGTGCTCGCGCAGGTGGGTGAACGGGTGCCCGCCGGGGGTGATCCCGGTGGCCCACAGGTCGGCCATCGTGGTCTCGACCGCGTCCATCTCGGGCAGCATCGGCGCCGGCGCCGCCACCCGCAGCCCCTCGAGCTGGTCGGGGGACTCGGTCCACCCGGCGTTCCACAGCGCCTGGCGCCGGCTCAGCCCGCTGTCGTCGAAGACCCCGGCGGTGGCCAGCGCCTCGAGCTGGCGGGTGTCGAGCCGGGCGCGGCGCGAGAGGTCGGCCTGGTCGGTGAAGGGGTGCTCGGCGCGCGCCGCGACGATCCGCTCCGCGACGTCGGCGCCGATCCCGCGCACCGAGTCCAGCCCCAGCCGCACGGCGTACGCCGTGTCGCGGCGGTGCCCGGGGGTCGGGTCGGGCGTCCCCGGCACCCAGTCGGTGCGCCGCTGGTCGCGCAGGCAGCCGTCGGGCCCGACCGCTCCGGGGGCGGCGCCGGGCCGCAGCTCGAGGTCGGCGCGCGCCGCGGAGCGCATCAGGTCGGGGCGCAGCACCTCGACCCCGTGGCGCCGCGCGTCGCCGGTGAGCGACTGCGGGGAGTAGAAGCCCATCGGCTGGGCGCGCAGCAGCGCGGCGAGGAAGGCCGCCGGGTAGTGCAGCTTGAACCACGAGCTGGCGTAGACGAGCTTGGCGAAGGAGAGCGCGTGGCTCTCGGCGAAGCCGAAGTTGGCGAAGGAGAGAATCTTGACGTAGATCGCCTCGGCGTCCTCGCCGGTGATGCCCTTGGCGGCCATCCCGGCGAAGAGCTTCTCCTTGATCGACTCGATCCGCTCCACGCCGCGCTTGGAGCCCATCGCCCGGCGCAGCAGGTCGGCCTCATCAGGGGTGCAGTCGCCGAGCGTGCGGGCCATGTCCATCAGCTGCTCCTGGAACAGCGGCACCCCCTTGGTGCGCTCCAGCACCGGCACCAGCGAGGCGTGCGGGTAGTCGACCGGCTCGCGGCCGGTGGCCCGGCGGATGTAGGGGTGCACCGCCCCGCCCTGGATCGGGCCCGGGCGGATCAGCGCGATCTCGATGGCCAGGTCGTAGAACTCCCGCGGTCGCAGCCGCGGCAGGGTGCCGATCTGCGCGCGGCTCTCCACCTGGAAGACCCCGACAGAGTCGCCGCGGCACAGCATGTCGTAGACCGCCGGCTCCTCCTTGGGGATCGTCGCGAGCTCCCAGCGCTCCCCCAGGTGGTCGCCGACGATGCGCATCATGTGATCCAGCGCGCCGAGCATGCCGAGCCCGAGCAGGTCGAACTTGACCAGGCCCATGTATTCGCAGGAGTCCTTGTCCCACTGCAGCACCGTGCGCTTGTCCATCCGGGCCCGCTCGATCGGGCAGACCTCGCCGATCGGCCGCTCGGTGAGCACCATCCCGCCGGAATGGATGCCGAGGTGGCGCGGCGCCCCCAGCAGCTGCTCGGCCAGCGCCACCACCGCGGCCGGGATCTCGTGCTCGCCGTCCTCCCCCTGGCCGCTCCGGTCGCCGTCGCGGGGCGGGACCTCGATCCGGCTCCAGCTGGTGATCTGCTTGGACCAGGCGTCCTGCTGGCCCGGCGAGTGCCCGAGCGCCTTGGCGGCGTCACGGACCGCCATCTTGGGGCGGTAGCCGATGACGTTGGCGACCTGGGCGGCGTTGCGCCGGCCGTAGGTCTCATAGACCCACTGGATCACCTCCTCGCGCCGGTCGGAGTCGAAGTCGACGTCGATGTCGGGCTCCTCGTCGCGGTGCTCGGAGATGAAGCGCTCGAAGGGCAGCCGGTAGTAGACCGGGTCGATCGCGGTGATCCCGAGCGCGAAGCAGACAGCGGAGGCGGCCGCCGAGCCCCTGCCCTGGCACAGGATCCCCTGGGAACGGGCGAACGCGACGATGTCGTGGACGATGACGAAGTAGCCGGCGAAGTCCTTGCGCTCGATCACCGCCAGCTCGTGGTCGACCTTGAGCCGGGCGTCGTGCTCCAGCGGGGTCCCGGCGTAGCGCTCCGCGAACCCGCGCTCGGTGAGCTCGCGCAGCCAGCTGATCGGGGTGTGCCCCGGCGGGATGTTCTGCTTCGGCAGCCGCGGGCTGGCCTTCTGCAGGTCGAAGGCGAGCTCGTCGGCCAGCTGCACCGAGCGCTGCACCACACCGGGGTGCCGCGCGTAGCGGCGTGCCATCTCCTCACCGGTGCGCAGGCAGGCCGTCCCGGCCGGCGGCAGCCAGCCGGCGAGCTCGGTGAGGCTGCGCCGGGCCCGGATCGCGGCCATCGCGCCGGCCAGGTGGTGGCCCTCCGGGCGGGCGTGGTGGACGTTGTTGGTGGCCACGCACGGCAGCCCCCGCTCGCGCGCGATCGCGGCCAGCAGGTCGTCGTGGGCGCTGTCGAGCGGCAGCCCGTGGTCGGTCAGCTCGACCACGACGTGCTCGCGGCCGAACAGGTCGACGAGACGGTCCAGCCGCGCCGCCGCCGTCCGCGGGTCCGGAGTCGGCCCCGCCAGTGCCTGGCGCACCGCCCCCTTGCGGCACCCGGTCAGCACCAGCCAGTGGCCGCGGCCGCGCTCGGCGAGCTCCTCGAGGTCGTAGTCGGGGCGGCCCTTCTCGTCGCCGCGCAGCTGGGCCTCGGTGATCGCGCCGGCCAGCCGGTGATAGCCCTCCACCCCCCGGGCGAGCACCAGCAGGTGGGTGCCCTCCGGGTCGGCCACGCCCAGCTGGGGCCGGGTCAGCCCGAGGGAGAGCTCGGCGCCGTGGACCGTGCGCAGGTCGCGGCCGTCGCCGCGCGCGTGCAGCTGGGCGGCCTCGGCGAACAGCGGGGCGCCGTAGAACCCGTCGTGGTCGGTGATCGCCAGCCCGTGCAGCCCGAGCCGCAGCGCCTCGCGCACCAGCTGGTCGGGGGTGCTGGCGCCGTCGAGGAAGCTGTAGCTGCTGTGGCAGTGCAGCTCGGCGTACGGCGTGGCGACGACGTCGGGGCGCGGCACGTCGGCGGCGCTCGCGCTCTGGCGGCGCCGCGACACCGGGGCGTCGTCCTGCCCGGCGCGCGCCCGCCCGGAGAGCCGGCGCTCGAGCTCGCCCCACGGCATCTGCGGGTTGTTCCAGCCCATCAGTCCCACCTCCGCGACATCGTGGCCATCAGTCGTACGCCGCCTCGGTGCACCAGGTGTCCCCGGCGCTGTCGTAGGTGAGCAGCCATGCCCGGCCATCGACGCCCACCAGCTGGAAGCGGGCGATGCGGCGCGGCGCGACACCCGGGGGCGTCTCCCACCACAGCTCCTCCACCGGCCACGGACCGGTCCAGGCGGCGACCTGCTGCCAGCCGTCGGCGGGCCCGGGACGGAACTGCGCCGGCGCGCCGCTGGTCGCGCCCCGCTCGTCGACGACCACGACGGTGCCGTCGGCAGCGAGCACCCGGGCCTCCCAGGGGGTGCTGAGCACCCGGGCCGGGGCCGGCGGCGGGATGCTGCCCGGCCAGGGCAGCTCGCGGGGGCGCAGGTCGGTCGGGCGTTCCCCCCACGGCACCAGGCTCTGCCGCTCGGCCGGCGAGCGTCCGCCCTGGAGCACCGGGGCCACCACCGCCTCGTGGCCGAGCATGCCCTGCACCCGGGCGATGCCGCGCTCGACCCGCTCGTCGGTGCCGCCCCACAGCCCGTCGGCATGCACCGAGTCGGGCACCGCGGTCTCCGGCACCAGCCGGACCAGCTCCACCGGTGCGCGCACCGCGCCGCCGCGGAACCCGCCCTGCAGCTGCCAGTGCAAGCGGTCGACGAGGTCGGAGGCGCTGAACCAGCGCGGGTGCAGCCAGGTGCGCGAGGAGACGACCGTCCCCTCGCACTCCACCTCCACCCGCACCTCGGTGCAGGCCAGGTTGCGCGCGGCGAGGGAGGCGACGAACTCCTCGGCGGTGCGTCGGGCGCTGAAGCAGACGGTCTCGGCGGAGTCCAGCGGCGGCTCGAAGCCGATCTCGCGGACCAGGTCGGGAGGCGGGGTGCGCGGGGCGAGCAGGGTGTGGTCGGCACCGAGCACCACCTGCTGCACCCAGGCGGTGCGGGCACCGAACCGGGCGCGCACGTCGGCCGGCGGCAGTCCCGCCAGCGCGCCGAGGGTGCGCAGGCCGAGGCGACGCAGCAGCCCGACCGCGTCGGGGTCCTCGAGCACCTCGACCGGCAGGTCGCCCAGGAACGCCGCGGACTCCCCCACCGGCACCACGGTGCTCTCCTGGGGGCGGGCGTGGCGGGCGGCCTGCTCGGCGGTGAAGAGCTCGTCGGCCACCCCGGCGCGACAGTCCCACACCCCCAGCGCCACCAGCCGCTCGGCGAAGACGGCGGCCGCCTCCGCCTCCCCGCCGTAGTAGCGCCCCGGCGAGCGCAGCGCGACCAGTCCCGGGCGCAGCGGCGCGACCCCGGGCTGGAGCTCCTCCAGCGCGGCCAGCACGTCCTCGAAGGAGCGGGCGTCGCGGTCGGGGTTCGCGCCCAGCACCACCAGCTCGGGGCAGCGCGACTGCGCGTCGCGCCGGCGCATCCCGCGGCGTACGCCGAAGCCCCGCGCGGCGCCGTTGCAGGCGTGCACGGTGTTGGCGACGAAGACCGCGGCCGGCAGGTGGGCGGGCTGGCCCTCCTCCGCCAGCGCGGCCACCACCGGCCAGTCGGGGCACCACAGCACCAGCACGCGGGTGCGGGGGCGGGTCGTCGTCGCGCCCATCAGCCGGCCTCCCGCACCGCAGCCACCTCGGGGGCCGGCGCCAGAGCCGGCTCGCCGCGTCGTACGACGCCGTCCGGCGCGGGGAACCACAGCGGGGTGCGCTTGGCGGGCGCGGCCCCGCGCTGCACCGTGACCACCAGACGGCGCGAGCGCAGGTGGCCGGTGCCCGCGCCGACGCCTGACCAGCGGGGCTGCTCGACCGAGAGCCGGGCCTCGCTGCGCGGCCACCGACCGCACGCCACCAGCACCGAGCCGCGGGTGCGCAGCCGCGCCGACAGGGTGGAGGCGGCGTGCTCGGATACCCGGGCGGGCGGGCGGAGGACCACGACCTGCACGACGTCGACCAGCGCGGCGGTGACCTCCAGCCACAAGGTGCCGGGGTCGGGGACCAGGATCGTGCGCTCGAGCACCACCCCGAGCTCGGCGGCCGCCTCGACCCCGAGGTCGGGCATCCCGAGGACCGCGCTCCAGCCGCCGGCGGCCGACGGGCCGGCCATCAGCGCGAGCGCCAGCAGAGTGCTGTCGACCTCGTAGGTCCCGCCGGCGCGCAGCTGGAGCACCCCGGCCAGGGCCGGGTGGGAGTCGAGGGCCCGCCTGGGCACGCCGTCGCTCATCCGCTGCATGCGCTCGCGCAGCCGGCGGATCTCATCGGCCGCGTCGGCCGGGGAGGAGACGGAGATGACCACCGACCCATCATCGAACATATGTTCGAGATGGTCAAGCCCTGGCGATCAGCTCTTCTCAACCCGGGCGGCCCGTCATCTTCCAGAGTGCCACACGGCGCCGACACCCACCACGGCCCGCCCGGAGGACCGGGCGGGCCGTGGGGTGGAGCGGCAGAAACCGGAGGAGCGTGCCGGTCAGGGGGCGGATCAGCCGTAGAAGGAGGCGATCCGATCGGCGTTGTTCTGCGCGACCACGTTGCGCTTGACCTTCAGCGACGGGGTGAGCTCACCGGACTCGATGCTGAGGTCGTGGTCGAGGATCTCCCACTTCTTGATCGTCTCCCAGCGGTTGAGCCGACCGTTGAGCTCCTCGACGTACCCGCCGATCATCGTGTGGACCGCGTCGGAGCGGACGATGTCGGTGTAGGAGGCGCCGGCCATGTCGTTCTCCTGCGCCCAGGCCGTCATCGCGTCGGGGTCGAGGGTGACCAGCGCGACCACGAAGTTGCGCTCGTCGCCGAAGACCATGAACTGGCTGACGTAGGGGCACAGCGCCTTGAACTTCGACTCGATCGCGGACGGCGCGATGTACTTGCCGCCCGAGGTCTTGAACAGGTCCTTGATCCGACCGGTGATGGTCAAGAAGCCGTCCTCGTCGAGGCTGCCCTTGTCGCCGGTGCGCAGCCAGCCGTCCTCGGTGAACGCCTTCGCGGTCTCCTCGGGCAGGTTGTGGTAGCCCGCCATCACGTGCGGGCCGCGCAGCTGGACCTCGTCGTTGTCGCCGATGCGGATGTGCGAGCCCGGCAGCGCCGGCCCGACGGTGCCGATCTTGTAGTCGGCCGGGTGGTTGACCGCGGCGCCGGCGGCGTTCTCGGTCATGCCGTAGCCCTCGAGGATGAGGATGCCGGCGGCGTGGAACCACTCCGCGATCTCGGGGTTGAGGGCCGCGGAGCCGGAGATGAAGAACCGGACCCGGCCACCGAAGCGCTCGCGGACCTTGCTGAAGACCAGCTTGTCGAAGACCTTGTGCTGCATGCCGAGGGCGAACGGCACCGACTTGCCCTCGCGCTTGAGCCTGTCGACCTGGTTGCCGACGGCGAACGCCTTGAGGAAGATCTTCTCCTTCAGCCCGCCCTCGGCGGCCTGCATGGTGACGATCTTGCCGTGGGCCTTCTCGAAGATGCGCGGGGCAGCGCCCATGAACGTCGGCTTCACCACCGCGAGGTTGTCGACGATGCGGTCGATGCGCCCGTCGATGGCGGTGGCGTAGCCGCAGGCCAGCTGGGCGGCGAGCAGCACCTTGCCGAACGCGTGCGCCATCGGCAGCCACAGGAACTGCAGGTCACTCTCGTGCAGGATGTCCTGGGCCTCGATGGCCGCTCCCTGGTAGACCCAGGAGCGGTGCAGCAGGCGCACGCCCTTGGAGCGGCCAGTGGTGCCGGAGGTGTACATCAGCATCGCGAGCTGGTCGGGAGCGATCGACTTGGCGACGTCCTCGACGGCGGTCGGGTGCTCGGCGAGGTGTGCGCGCCCGAGGTCGGCCAGGTCGGCGAGGGAGAGCACCCAGTCGCCGTCGCCCTCCCCGTCGAAGAGCACGACCTTGTCGACCGTGGGGATGTCGGCACGGTGTGCCTGGAGCTTGGCGAGCTGCTCGGCGTCCTCGGCGAAGACGATCCGGCTCTCGGAGTCGCTGAGGATGTAGGCGACGTCGTCGGCGTTGGTGCTCGGGTAGACGGTCGTGGTCGCACCCCCGGCGCACATCACCGCGAGGTCCGCCAGGATCCACTCGTAGCGGGTGCCCGCGGCGATCCCGACGCGCTGCTCGGGCTCCAGCCCGAGCGCCAGCAGGCCGGCGGCGAGCTCGCGGACCTGCTCGCCGGTGCGGCGCCAGGTCACCGACTCCCAGGTGTCGTCGGGAAGCGGGTAGCGGAACGCCTCCGCGTCGGGCGACTTCGCGACCCGGTCGAGGAACTGGACGGCGATGTTCGGCGCGAGGTGGTCGACGAAGGTCGGATCGTGGTTCGCGGGCATGTCACTCCTGGCAGTGGACAGGGAGGGAAACGACACCCGCCGTTGGCCCTCCCGCGCGGCGATGGGTGCCTGTAACCTACGTCACCTCCTAACCCGCGGGTAACCCGAATCACCAAACCGATCGATAGATCCGGACACGTCCACGTCCCCGCCCTGCTAGAGAAGCCGGCTCAGGAGCGGGGTGCCCGCGCCACGAGGATCGCGCGCACCGACTCCGCGAGCGCCGGCGCGCCCAGCACCTGCGCGGTCAGCTCGCGCTCGGTGGTGAGGGCGCGGAAGAGCATCGCGACGCTCACGTCGTGCTCGGGCCGGTGCTCGACGACGATGGGGTCCCCGGACTGGACCACCCCCTCCTCCAGCACCCGCAGGTAGGGCCCCGGGCGCCCGTCTCGGGCGAACCGCTTGATCCAGCCGGTCGCGTCGTGGCCGGTCTGGGCCATGAAGCCCGCGAAGACCTTGCAGGGGGTGCGCACCTTGGCGACCTCGAGCAGCGCGGTCCCGACCCGCCACCGCTCCCCGATCAGCGCGGCGTTGACGTCGATGCCGTGGGTGGTGAGGTTCTCGCCGAACTGCCCGTCGGGCAGCGGGCTGCCGAGCTCGCGGCCCCAGCGATCGAGGTCCTCGCGGGCGAAGGCGTAGACCGCGTTGTCCGGGCTGCCGTGGTACTTGGTGTCGCAGACGCTGTCCCCGGCGAGGCCGCTGCGCAGCACCCGGACCGGCTGGTCGGTGCCGCGCTTGCGGATCGCGGTCCGCCCGACCCGCCCGGTCCACTCACCGCCCTCGGGCCGCCCGAGGTTCACCGACATCACGCGCGCGTTCTCCACGCCACCATCCTCGGGCATCCGGGTCAGTCCTGCACCGCCTTCGCCACCGTGACACAGCGGGTCAGCCAGTCATCGGAGGTGGTGGTGCGACCGGTGCCGGGCGGGTCCTGGAGGCGCCACAGCGCGTTGACCATCATCCGCACGACCACCCAGTCGCGGGCCCGGTGCTCCTCGAGGCCGGCGGTGTCGACGATGGTGTGGAAGCGCCGGCGCAGCCCGTCGCGCACGCCACCGGGACCGGAGCGGAGCTCCTCCCAGCGGTTCCACAGCAGTGGCGCGGGCTCGTAGTGGGGGTCCCCGGCGCGCGGCTTGGGGTCGATCGCGAGCCACTCCTCGCGGTCGCCGGCCAGCACGTTGGCGTCGTGCAGGTCGGTGTGCAGCAGCCGGTCGCCGCCGGGGACCTCGGCCGAGACGAGGTCGCGGGCGCTGCTCACGGCCTGCTCCACCAGGCGCCGCGGCAGCGGGGCATCGCGCGGCAGCGCGGCGAGCTCGTCGGCCCAGCGCGCGACGTACGGCGCGAGGCGGCGGATGCTGCCGGGGGCCGGGACGTGCAGGCGGCCGTAGAGGCCGGCGATGATCTCGCAGCTCTCCAGGTCCCAGCGCTCGGAGAGGTCCTCGGGGTGCAGGCGCTCCAGCAGCAGCGCAGCGCGGTGCGGGTCGGCGCGCAGCAGCTCCACGGCACCGCGGCCGTGCCAGTGCTGCAGCGCCAGGTGCTCCTGCTCGGCCTCCTCGTGCGGGAAGCCGACCTTGAGCGCGGCCGGGCGCCCGCCGGCGGTGCGGACCGGCACCACGAGCGCGGTGTGGCCGTAGGCCGGCTCGCCGTCCGTGGTGAGCTGCCACTCCCCCTGCAGCTCGCGCAGCAGGGCGGGCAGGGCGTCGAGCCACTGCGCCCACGCGGGACCGCGGGCGGCGTACGCCAGCAGTCCCGCGGGCAGGCTCACCTCGGGCTCACCACAGCGTTACTTCTTCTTGTCCGCCGCGGGCGTGTTGGAGAGCGCGGCGGCGAAGGCTTCCTGGGGGACCTCGACGCGGCCGACCATCTTCATCCGCTTCTTGCCCTCCTTCTGCTTCTCCAGCAGCTTGCGCTTGCGGGTGATGTCACCGCCGTAGCACTTGGCGAGGACGTCCTTGCGGATCGCGCGGATGTTCTCGCGGGCGATCACGCGGGCGCCGATCGCGGCCTGGATCGGGACCTCGAACTGCTGGCGCGGGATCAGGTCCTTGAGCTTGCCGGCCATCATCACGCCGTAGCCGTACGCCGCGTCGCGGTGCACGATCGCGGAGAACGCGTCGACCGGCTCGCCCTGGAGCAGGATGTCGACCTTGACCAGGTCGGCCGCCTGCTCGCCGGTGCGCTCGTAGTCGAGGGAGGCGTAGCCCTTGGTGCGCGACTTCAGCTGGTCGAAGAAGTCGAAGACGATCTCGCCCATCGGCAGGATGTATCGCATCTCGACGCGGTCCTCGGACAGGTAGTCCATGCCCTGCAGCGTGCCGCGCTTGGTCTGGCACAGCTCCATGATCGTGCCGATGTAGTCCGAGGGGCTCAGCACCGTCGCCTTGACGACCGGCTCGCGCACCTCGGCGATCTTGCCCTCGGGGTACTCGCTGGGGTTGGTGACGGTGACCTCGCTGCCGTCCTCCATGAGCACCTCGTAGACCACGTTGGGCGCGGTGGAGATCAGGTCGAGGCCGAACTCGCGCTCGAGGCGGTCGCGGGTGATCTCCATGTGCAGCAGGCCGAGGAAGCCGCAGCGGAAGCCGAAGCCGAGCGCGCCGGAGGTCTCGGGCTCGAAGGTGAGCGCCGCGTCGTTGAGCTGGAGCTTCTCCAGCGCCTCGCGCATGTCGGGGTACTGGTCGCCGTCGATCGGGTAGAGCCCGGAGTAGACCATCGGGTTGGGGTGCTGGTAGCCGCCGAGCGACTCGGTTGCCGGGCCGTGCATGGTGGTGACGGTGTCACCGACCCGCGACTGGCGCACGTCCTTCACGCCGGTGATCAGGTAGCCCACCTCGCCCACGCCGATCTCGCTGCCCTTGACCTGCTCGGGGCTGATCACGCCGACCTCGAGCATCTCGTGGGTCGCACCGGTCGACATCATCTTGATCTTGTCGCGGTGGTTGAGCTTGCCGTCGAAGACCCGGACGTAGGTGATCACGCCGCGGTAGGTGTCATAGACGGAGTCGAAGATCAGCGCGCGGGCCGGCGCGTCGGCGTCGCCGACGGGCGCGGGGGTCTGCTTGACGATCTCGTTGAGCAGCTCCTCGACGCCGATGCCGCTCTTGGCGCTCACCCGCAGCACGTCCTCGGGCTCGCAGCCGACGAGGCCGGCGAGCTCCGCGGCGTACTTGTCGGGATTGGCGCTGGGCAGGTCGATCTTGTTCAGCACCGGGATGATGTGCAGGTCGGCGTTCATCGCCAGGTAGAGGTTGGCCAGCGTCTGCGCCTCGATGCCCTGGGCGGCGTCGACGAGCAGGACCGCGGCCTCGCAGGCCTCCAGGGACCGCGACACCTCGTAGGTGAAGTCGACGTGCCCGGGGGTGTCGATCATGTTGAGCACGTAGGTGCCCGGCTCGGCTCCCTGCTCGTTGCCGTCCGGCACGGTCCACGGCATCCGCACGGCCTGGCTCTTGATCGTGATGCCGCGCTCGCGCTCGATGTCCATGCGGTCGAGGTACTGGGCGCGGGCGGCCCGCTCGTCGACCACGCCGGTGAGCTGCAGCATCCGGTCGGCCAGCGTGGACTTGCCGTGGTCGATGTGCGCGATGATGCAGAAGTTGCGGATGATCGCGGGATCGGTGTGGCCGGGCTTCGGCGCGGGGGTGTGAGGCACGAGCTCTTCTCGACGTACGTGGGTCGGGACGGACCCGACCATCATCCCATGCCAAAGGTGGTGGACCCCACTCGAGGACTGGGGCAGTATCCGAGCCGTGACGGATCTGTGGCACTCCCTGCCCGAGCCCCTGCGCGACCCCGTCGCCCTCGCGGTGCCGTTCTTCGTGCTCTTCGTCGCCGTCGAGGCGCTCGCGGCGTACGTCCTGGAGGACGAGCGCCCCGACGGGTTCGCCGGCTACGAGCGGCGCGACACCGTCGCCAGCCTCACCATGGGCGCGGTCTCGGTGGTCACGATGACGCTGTGGAAGTCCGCCGGCCTGGTGGTCTACGCCGCCCTCTTCGCCTACGTCGCGCCCTGGCAGCTGCCGGTCGACGCCTGGTGGACCTGGGCGCTGGCCATCGTGGGCGTCGACTTCTTCTTCTACTGGGCCCACCGGGTGGCGCACCGGGTGCGGCTGGTCTGGGCCACCCACCAGGCGCACCACTCCAGCGAGCACTTCAACTTCGCGACCGCGCTGCGCCAGAAGTGGAACAACTCCCACGAGCTGGTGATCTGGGCGCCGCTGCCGCTGCTGGGGGTGCCGCCGGCCCTGGTCTTCTTCGGCTTCTCGGTCAGCCTCGTCTACCAGTTCTTCGTCCACACCGAGCGGGTGCGCACCCTGTGGCGCCCGATCGAGCTGGTGTTCAACACGCCCTCGCACCACCGGGTGCACCACGGCAGCGACCCGGAGTACCTCGACCGCAACTACGGCGGGATCCTGATCCTCTGGGACCGGCTCTTCGGCTCCTTCCAGCCCGAGCTGCACCGCCCGACCTACGGGCTGACCACGCCGGTCGGGACCTACCACGTGCTGCGCCTGCAGACCCACGAGTACGCCGCGATCGCGCGCGACGTGCGCGCCGCCCCGCGCCTGCGCGACAAGCTCGGCTACGTCTTCGGGCCGCCAGGCTGGCGACCGGACCCCGTGGCGCCGGACAGCGCCGTGCCGGCGCGCGCCGCCTGAGCCGGCCGGTCCGGGCCTGATCGTCACCGGACCGGCGCGCGTGACGGAGGATGTGGCGGTGATCCCGACGACGATCCCCCACGGCCGCACCGCCCGGCGCCTGGAGTGGGAGTACCTCCCCCCGATGCTGCGCGCGGAGGTGGCGCGCCGGTGCGGGTCCCCCGTCGTCGCCGCCGAGTCCCAGCGCGCGGGGTTCACGCCCGGCTTCGCCTCGGTGCTGACCTGCGCCGACGGGAGCCGACACTTCGTCAAGGCCGCCTCGGTCAAGGCCCAGCGGGTCTTCGCACTGTCTTACCGGGAGGAGGCACGCAAGCTCGCCGCCCTGCCCCCCGACACCCCGGCCCCGCGCCTGCGGTGGGTCCACGACGCCGACGACTGGGTGGTGCTGGGCATCGAGCACGTGCCCGCGCGGGCGCCGTACCGACCCTGGAGCGCCGCGGACCTGGCGGCGACCCTCGACGCGCTCGAGCAGTGCGCGCGGGCACTCGACCCCGCGCCCGCCGGGCTGGGCCTGGGCACGTTCGAGGTGGAGTTCGCGCCGTTCCTCGAGCACTGGGCGACGCTGCGCGCCGAGCCCGCCGACGTGCCCGGCTTCCCCGACCACCTCGAGGAGGCTGCCTGTCTCGCCGCGCGGTACGCCGAGGTCTGCGCGGGCAGCGCGGTGGTGCACACCGACATCCGTGACGACAACGTGCTGATCACCCCCGAGGGCCGCGCGCTGCTGTGCGACTGGAACTGGCCGGTCCTCGGCGCCCCTTGGCTGGACACCGTCCTGACCCTGATCGGACCGCGCGGGGACGGCCTCGACGTCGAGGCGGTGCTCGCGGCGCGGCCCCTGACCCGCGAGGTCCCAGCCGAGCAGGTCGACGTACTGCTGGCCCTGGTGGCCGGCTACTTCCTGGCCCAGTCGGGCCTCCCCGCACCGCACACCTCGCCACACCTGCGCGCCGCGCAGCGCTGGCAGGGCGAGGTGGTCTGGCAGTGGCTGGGCGAGCGCCGCGGCTGGCACTGAGCGCGCCGAGGTCGTCGCCCACGCGTTTCGATCTGGTCGTAGAGGATATATGTTGCGGAGCCGTCGTCCGGCGGCCCGATCTCAGGAGGAACTCGCCGTGCGCAAGCCGATCACCCGCTCCCTCATCGCCGTGGGGGCCCTGGGCACCCTCGCCGTCGTCGCCAGCCGCCTCGGCCTGATCGGCGGCGGTGCGCCCGCGCCCGCCGGCGTACTGCCCCTCACCTGCCGGCTGCGCGGCCACGGCTGGCGGGTGCCGCGCACCAACTCCCAGGCGCCGATCCGCCGCACCTGCTCGCACTGCGACCAGATCGACGTGCCCACTCCCTGACCCTGCTGACCTGCCTGATTTGGGCACGCGCCGGACCCACTGTTAATCTCGCTTGTCGCGTGTCTGGCTGCTGCCCTGCGCCGACCGCACCACGAACACAGCACGACGGCCGTTCAGCACCAACGCTCGGCTCCACCCACACCTACGACGAAGGCGCAGTAGTGGCGAACATCAAGTCCCAGATCAAGCGGAACAAGCAGAACGAGAAGCGCCACGAGCGCAACAAGGCGGTCAAGACCGGCCTGAAGTCTGCGGTCCGCAAGTTCCGCGAGCTCGCCGAGGCCGGCGACAAGGACGCCGCGGTCACGGCTGGCCGCGAGGCCTCGCGCAAGCTCGACAAGGCCGTCTCCAAGGGCGTCATCCACCAGAACCAGGCCGCGAACCGCAAGTCCGCGATCGCCAAGAAGGCCGCCGCTCTCTGAGGCCTCCTCGCAACCAGGCGTCGTCCCCTCGGGGCGGCGCCTTCTTGCGTTGGTGGTCCCGCGCGGACCGAACGGGGCTGAGCCGGTCGGCTCAGCGCCCCTCGCGCAGCCCGGTGACGGTGAGGATCAGCCGCTCCAGGGTGTAGGAGGCGTCGCTGGCCGCGCCCTTGATGTCGGCGTCGGCACGGGCCACGGCCCGGATCGCCTCGGCGATCGCGTGGTCGCTCCAGGCGCGGGCCTGCTCGCGCAGGGTGCGCAGCTTCCACGGGGGCACGCCGACCTCGCGCGCCAGGTCGGCGTCGCGCAGGCCGCGTCGCGCGCCCTTGAGCTTGGCCAGACCCCGCGCGCTGCCGGCGAACGCGGAGGTGACCAGCACCGGCGCCGTACCGCCGTCGAGCGCCCAGCGCAGCTCCTCGAGCGCGAGCTGACGGCGTCCGCCGAACGCGGCGTCGGCGACGGCGAAGGACTTCGCCTCGGCCCGGCCGCCGAAGTAGCGCCCGATCTTCTCGGCGTCGAGCGGCTCGCCGGCGAAGTCCGAGGTCAGCTGGTGGGCGGCGGCGGAGAGCGAGCGCAGGTCCTGGCCCACGGCCTGGACGAGCGCGGCGGCCGCCTCGCCGTCGATGGTGGCGCCGAAGCTGCGGACCTCGGCGACCACGAAGCCGGGGTACTCCGAGGCCTTCAGCTCCGCGGACTTCACCTCGGTGACCGTCGGCAGCTTGCGCAGCTTGGTGAGCACGCCGGAGCCCTTCGGGCCGCCGCCGTGGACCAGCACCAGCGCGACGTCCTCCGCGGGGGCCGCGGCGTAGGCCAGCAGGCCGGCCACCGACTCCTCGGGGAGGTTCTCCAGGGAGTGGACCACGACGCAGCGGATCGAGGAGAACAGCGAGGGCGCCGCGAGCTCGCCGAGGGTGGCCAGCGTCAGGTCGGCGGCCGGCGACTCGGCCATCTCGGCCTCGGGATCGTGCTCGCGCACCGCCTGCCGGACCGAGCGGACCGTGCGGTCACCGAAGAACTCCTCCTTGCCGGTCACGAGCGTGACCCGGCCAAGGACGTCTGCTGCCTGAGGACCTCTCGCCATGGTGGACCAAGCCTCCCACAGCCCGCCGACGTCCCCGAGTCGGCGCCAATGGTTGCCCGAGTCGGCGCCAATGGTTGCCCGAGTCGGCGCCAATGGCGGCGCAGCCATCGGGCGGGTGCTCAGTCGCGGGTGCGCACGGCGAGCTCGTCGTCGCGGGCCAGGACCAGCAGGTCGCCGCCGAGGTCGGTGCGCAACACCCGGGCACCCGCGGCCTCGAGGGGTGCCAGCGCGTCTGGGGCCGGGTGGCCGTAGTCGTTGTCCTCCCCCACCGAGACCAGCACCACCCGCGCTCCGAGCGAGGTGAGGAAGTCGGGATCCTGGTGCCGGCTGCCGTGATGGGGCAGCTTGAGCACGTCCACGCGCAGCCCGGCGACCTGCCGCGCCAACGCCGCCTGCCCCGGCGGTTCGAGGTCGCCGGTGAGCAGCGCGCTCACCCCTGCGACCTCGACGAGCAGGACGACGCTGGCGTCGTTGGCGGTGGTCCCGTCGCCCGGGCCGTCGTACGGCGTGGGGTCGTGCGGGCTCAGCACCTCCACGCGTGCGTCGCCGACCGTGCGGACCCCGGGCGCTGCCGTGTGCACCGCCACCCCGGACGCCGTGGCCGCGGCGACCACGTCGTCGACGGCCTCCGGCGGGTCGAGCAGGGCGGTCGTCTCGACGGCACCGACCTCGCGGCCCTCGAGCACACCACTGAGCCCGTCGACGTGGTCGGCGTGGAAGTGGGTGAGCACGAGCAACGGCACCTCGCGCACCTCCAGGTCGTCGAGGCACCGGTCCATCGCGGCCGGGTCCGGGCCGACGTCGACCACGACGCCCGCGTGCTCGTCGGTCCGCACCACCAGTCCGTCGCCCTGGCCGACGTCGCAGGCCGCCAGCACCCAGTCCGCCCCCGGCCAGCCCGGGGTGGGCACGCGTACGACGACCGCCGCGACAGCCAGCAGGCAGACCGCGATCCCCGTGACGGGGCGGCGCAGCGCCCACGGACCGGCGAGGGCCACGACCAGGCACAACCCGGTGAGCAGGGCCAGGGACACGGCGCCGGCCTCCCAGTCGACGGCCGCGGTCGGGAGCGCCGCACCGCGACGCGCCACCAGGATGATCCAGGCGACGCACCACGACGCCAGGGTGCCGAGCACGGCGCCGGCGGGTGCCCATAGCAGGCCGACGAGGCCACCGGCCAGGCCCAGCACCGTCGCCGGGCCGACGACCGGGGCGACCACGAGGTTGGCCAGCACCGCGACCAGGCTCACCTCGCCGGAGATCCCGGCGACCACCGGCGTACAGGCCAGCTGCGCGGCGGCCGGGACCGCCACCGCCTCGGCGAGCCAGCGCGGCAGCCAGCGCGCCATCGCGTCGCGCCAGCCGGGGGCCAGCACCAGGATGCCTGCGGTGGCCAGGACCGAGAGCGCGAACCCGGCCGTGACGGCCAGCGACGGCTGCACCAGCAGGAGCGCCACCACCGCGGCCCCGAGCGCGCGCATGCCCCGGCGCAGCCCGTTGGCGCCCATCCCGACGAGCGCGACGCTGCCCATCGCCGCCGCGCGCAGCACGCTGGGCTCGGTGCGGGCCAGCAGCACGAACCCGACGATCCCGGCCGCCCCCACGACCAGCAGCCAGCGCCCACGCACCCCCGACCACCGCGCCAGCACGAGCAGGAACCCGACGACGAGGGTCAGGTTGGTGCCCGAGACCGCCAGCAGGTGGGTCAGGCCGGTGGCCCGGAAGTCGTCGGCGAGACCGGGGTCGAGCCCCGCGTCGTCGCCGTTGACCATCGCCGGCACGAGCACCCGTTGGTCGGCCGGACGGTGCTCGACCGATCCGCGCAGCGACGCGCGCACCGCGGCCGCCGCCCGCCACCACAGGTCCGGTTCGCTCGTCGTCGCCGGTGTTCCGGACGGACGGAGCACGCCGGCCAGGTCGGGCTGGTCGGGTGGTGAGAGCCGTCCGGTGAACCGCACCCCGGAGCCCAGCCGGAGATCGAGCCACTGCTCGTCGCCGATCACCAGCACCGGCGCCCGCAATCGGTGCGTGCGCCCCCGTCCCTCGACCTCCAGCACCGTGACCCGCACCAGGACGACGTCGCCGAAGCGTCCGGGCACCGGCCGGGGGTCGGAGGCCACCACCCCGTGTGCCGTCACCACCGCGCCCTCCTCGGCGAGACGACCGACCGGCCCCTCGCTGACCTGCTGCTGGCGCACCAGCACCGCCACCACCACCGCACCCGCGACCAGGAGCAAGGCGGCGGCGGTCCGCACCAGGCGCGGCGGGCACCGACCCCGGACCACGCCGAGCGCGAGCACCCCGAGGCCGAGCAGCAGCGCGGTGCACACCAGGGCGAGGACCGCCGGGGCCAGCAGGTGGGCCGCCAGCCCGCCGGCCCAGGCGCCGAGGCCCAGCAAGGGCAGGCGCAGGTCCGGGAGGTCGCGCAGCGCCGCCCAGCCGGCCTCCCGGCGCTCCCCTACCCGGCCCTGCGCCGGGACAGGCTCGCGGTGCCCGGCGACCACCCCGCTCAGACCGTCACGAGCGGTGCCAGGTCGGCCAGCGTGGCGTCGCCGATGCCGTCGACCTCGAGCAGCTCCTCGACCGCGCTGAACCCACCGTGCTCCTCGCGCCACGCGATGATCGCCCCCGCGGTCACCGGACCCACCCCCGGCAGCGTCTCCAGCTCGACCTGGTCGGCCAGGTTGAGATTGACCAGCGGACCGCTGGACGATCCCGCGGTCGCCGGAGCGCCGGCAGCCGAGGCCGCCACCCCCGGCGGCGGGTGCACGCCGACGAGCACCTGCTCGCCGTCCACGAGCAACCGCGCGAGGTTGAGGTCGATCAGGTCGACCCCGGGTCGGGCCCCGCCCACTGCCTCCAGCGCGTCGATCACCCGGGATCCCGTCGGCAGCACCGCGATGCCCGGTCGGCGCACCTTGCCGGCCACGTCCACGGTCACCGTCCCCGACGAGCCGACGGAGCCGGCCGAACCGCCAGCGGTCGCCGCCCCCGGCGGTGGGGCACCGGTCACCGCCGTGCCCGGCGTACCGGTCCCGGCGGAGACGCCGACCCCGTGGTCCTGGGAGGTCCCGGCCGCGGCCAGCCGGCCGACCGACTCGCTGCTGTCCGAGCGCACCACCCACCAGCAGGTCACCGCCAAGCCGACGGCGACGAGCACCGCGACGACCGCGACCGCGCCGGACCCCAGGCCGGCGCGGCCGCGGAGCGGATCGGGGACGACCGCGGCGAGCCCCGCGCCCCGGCGGCGGGAGGCGTGGCGCCCCGGCACCGGGACGGCGGTAGGCATCAAGACGCCGGCGGCCCCGCCGCCGGGCTCGTCTCGTGCCCCGGCCGCATCCCCCGGCGAGAGACTCCCCCACGCCGCCCGCTCCTCGGCCGGCACCCCGATGTGGGTGTGCTCGCGCCACCACTCCTCGTCGACCTGGCCCTCATCGATGTGGCCCTCGTCGTGGGTGCCCGCGGCGGACGCCGTGCGGGCACCGGCCAGCTCGGCGCCGAGCACTGCCAGCCGGCGGGCGACCGCGGCCTCGTGGTCGGGATGGGTACGGCGATTGCGCATGGGGCGACGCTAGGAGCGCCGGCCCCGCCTCGTCGTACCGCGCCGGAGGCCTGGGGAGGACCGCCGCACCGGTCCCGCCTGTGGACGGTCACCGGCCCGGGGGCACCGGCTGACGGGTCGAGTCGAGACTTCTGACGGTTGAGTCGAGAGCAGCGCCGCCATGAGCGCCGACTCGGCGCACCATTGGCGCCGACTCGACGCACCATTGGCGCCGACTCGGCGCACCATTCGGGCCGACTCGGCGCACCATTCGGGCCGACTCGGCGAGGGGCTAGGAGGTGGTGGGGCGAGGGGCGACGCAGACGGCGATCATGCCGGGGCCGACGTGGGCGCCCAGGACGGCGCCGAGCTCCCCGCAGTCGACCTCGCGGCCGGCCAGGCCGTCGGCGAGCCGGGTGGTCAGCCGCTCGGTGAGCGCCGCGGCCCGGTCGGGGTTGGCGAGGTGGGCGACGGTGACGTCGACCTCCTGCTCCCCCGCGGCCGCCACGGCGAGCTCCTCGAGCCGGTTCAGCGCCCGGGTCGAGGTGCGCACCCGCTCCAGCGGGACCACCCGCCCGTCCTCGAAGCCCAGCAGCGGCTTCACCGCCAGCGCGCTGCCCAGGAGTGCGGCGGCCGCACCGATGCGCCCACCGCGGCGCAGGTACTCCAAGGTGTCGACGTAGAACAGCGAGCGGGCCCCGGCCGCGACCGTGCGCGCGGCGTCCGCCGCGTCGTCGGCCGAGCCCCCGGCCTCGAGCGCCGCGGCGGCGGCGCGCACGGCGTACCCCACGGCCGGCCCCACCTGGCGGGTGTCGACGCACACGACCCGGATGCCGGCGTCGCGCGCGGCCAGCTGCACGGACTCGAAGGTGCCGCTCATCTCCGCCGACAGGTGCACCGAGACCACCTCGGTGGCACCCTCCGCGGCGAGGCGGCGATAGGTCTCGGCGAAGACGACCGGCGCGGGCCGGGAGGTGCTGACCGGGGTGAAGTCCCGCAGCGCCTGCGCGACCACCTCGGGGCGCGCGTCCTCGGTGCCCTCGTCGAACACCTTCGGCCCGATCACCACCTGCAGCGGCACGACCGCGATGCCGAGCGCCGCCGCGAGGGCGGGCTCGAGCATCGCGGTCGAGTCGGTGACAAGTCGGACCGGCATGGCGGTGAGGGTAGACGAGGAAGTGCCCGTCACGGCCTCAGACGACGATGTTGACCAGCTTGGGCGCACGCACGATGACCTTGCGCACCGCGCGGCCGTCGATCGCGCGCACCACGCCGGGGTCGGCCATGGCCAGCTGCTCCAGGTCGGCCTCGGAGATGTCCGGGGCGACCTCGAGGCGGGCCTTGACCTTGCCCTGGATCTGTACGACGGCGGTGACGGTGTCCTCGACCAGCAGCGCCGGGTCGACGCTCGGCCAGCCCGCGCGGGCGACGCTGGGCTGGTGGCCCAGGCGCTCCCACATCTCCTCGGCGGTGTACGGCGCGACGAGCGACAGCAGGATCGCCACCGCCTCGGTCGCCTCACGCACCGCCGGGTCGGCCGGGCCGCAGCCGGAGTCGATGGCCTTGCGGGTGAGGTTCACCAGCTCCATCGTGCGCGCGACCATGACGTTGAACCGGTGGCCCTCGATCAGCTGGGTCGCGTCCGCGACGGTCTTGTGCACCGCGCGGCGCAGCGCCAGGTCGCCGCCCTCGGGCGGGGTCCCGACCAGCGAGGTGACGTCGCCGGACAGGCGCCAGGCGCGCTGGAGGAACTTCACCGAGCCGCCGGGCGAGAGGTCGGCCCAGTCGATGTCGTCCTCCGGCGGGCCAGCGAACACCATCGTGAGGCGGACCGCGTCGACGCCGTAGGTGTCGATCATCTCGCCCAGGTTGACGCCGTTGCCCAGCGACTTGCTCATCGCCTTGCCGCCGTTGATGACCTGGCCCTGGTTGAGCAGGGCACTGAACGGCTCGACGAAGTCGACCATGCCCATGTCGTGCAGGACCTTGGTGAAGAAGCGGCTGTAGAGCAGGTGCAGGATCGCGTGCTCGACGCCGCCGACGTACTGCGCGACCGGCATCCACTCGCGCGCCTTGGCCGGGTCGAAGGGGCCCTCGGTGTAGTGCGGGTCCAGGTAGCGCAGGTAGTACCAGGAGGAGTCGACGAAGGTGTCCATCGTGTCGCTGTCACGCGTGGCGGGACCGCCGCACGAGGGGCACTCGACGTTGACCCAGTCCTCGGCCGCGGCCAGCGGCGAGGTGCCCTTGGGCTTGAGGTCGGCGCCCTTGAGGTTGTCGGGCAGCCGCACCGGCAGCTGGTCCTCCGGCACCGGCACCTCGCCGCACGCCGCGCAGTGCACGATCGGGATCGGCGCGCCCCAGAAGCGCTGGCGGCTCAGCAGCCAGTCGCGCAGCCGGAAGTTGACGGTGCCGGTCCCCCGGCCGTCGCCCTCGAGCTGCTCGATGATCCGGCTGATCCCGGCGGCCTTGTCGCTCAGCCCGTCCAGCGGACCCGAGTTGACGTAGGTGCCGTCGCCGACGGTGGCGACGTAGGTCTCCTCGGGGTTGCCCTCGGCGCCCTCGACGTCGACCACGCGGCGTACCGGCAGGTCGAAGGTCTTGGCGAAGTCCAGGTCGCGCTGGTCGTGCGCGGGCACCGCCATGATCGCGCCGGTGCCGTAGTCGGCCAGCACGTAGTCGGAGGCCCACACCGGGATCCGCTCGCCGTTGACCGGGTTAATCGCGGTCACGCCCAGGTCCAGGCCGGTCTTGGGGCGGTCGGTGGCGAGCCGGTCGATGTCGGTGGCCTTGCGGACCTCCGCGAGGTACGCCGCCAGCGCGTCGGCCCGCTCGGGCGCGACGATCTCGGCGGCCAGCGCGGCGTCGGCCGCGACCACCATGAACGTGGCGCCGTACAGCGTGTCGGGGCGGGTGGTGAACACCGTGACGGTGCGCGTCGAGCCGTCGGCGAGCTCGATGTCGAAGTCGACGTGCGCACCCTCGGAGCGGCCGATCCAGTTGCGCTGCATCGCCAGCACCCGGTCCGGCCAGGTGCCCTTGAGCTGCTCCATGTCATCGAGCAGCCGCTGGGCGTAGTCGGTGACCTTGAAGTACCACTGGTTCAGCTCGCGCTTGGTCACCTCGGCGCCGCAGCGCTCGCACATGCCCTGCACGACCTGCTCGTTGGCCAGCACGGTCTGGTCGTTGGGGCACCAGTTGACCGGGCTGTTCTTGCGGTAGGCCAGGCCACGCTCGCGGAACTTCAGGAACAGCCACTGGGTCCAGCGGTAGTACTCCGGGTCGGAGGTGTGCAGCCGGTGCGACCAGTCGAAGGAGATCGCGTAGCGGCGGAAGGACTCCGCCTGGGTCTCGATGTTGGCGTAGGTGTAGACCGCCGGGTGCTCGTCGTTCTTGATCGCGGCGTTCTCGGCGGGCAGGCCGAAGGAGTCCCAGCCGATCGGGTTCAGCACGTCGTAGCCCTGCTGCCACCAGTAGCGCGCGACGACGTCGTGCAGCGCCATCACCTCGGCGTGGCCCATGTGCAGGTCGCCGGAGGGGTAGGGGAACATCGTCAGCGCGTAGCGCTTCTCCGCGCCCTCGGCCGCCGACCCGGCGCGGAACTGGTCGAGCTCGGCCCACACCGGGCGCCACTTGTCCTGGACCGCGGCGACGTCGTAGGTCACGGGCTCCTGCTCGGAGGTCGGGCCCGCGCTGTGCGTGTGAGTGGAGGTCTGCTCGCTCATCTCGTTCTCTCGTCGGCCGGTGGGATCGCCTGCTGCTCGCTGGGAAGTCGGGGCAACGCCCCGGGCACAAAAAAGCCCCTCGGGCACGAGGGGCGGCCGCGTCGGGTCGTGCTTGCTCGACGCGGCTAGCTAAGGAGCAGGGTCCTGCACATGTCAGCCATGGTAACGCTCGCAGCGACGCCCCGCGCCACCGCCAGACGTCGCCGAGCTCGAGACCACGGCGAACCGCCGGCCTGGGCGCTCAGCGCGCGGCGCGGGCGTAGGCGGCGGGGGTCTGCCCGGTCCAGCGCCGGAAGGCGAGGATGAAGCTCGAGGCCTCGGCGTACCCGACCCGGCGCGCCACCTCGGCCACCGAGATCGTCGAGCGCCCTCCGAGCAGCGAGCAGGCGAGCGAGGCGCGGACCTCGTCGAGCAGCTCCTGGTAGGAGGTCTCGCACTCGGCGAGGTGCCGGCGCAGGGTGCGCTCGGTGCGCCCGAGCGCGGCGGCGACCTCGCCCATCGGCGCCCCACCGGCGAGGTGCTGGGTGATCAGCACCCGCACCTCCTGGGCCAGCCCGGTGCGCTCGCGCCGCCGGGTGACGGTCTCGGCGCACAGTCGCTCGGCCAGCACCCGCGAGCGCTGGTCGCCGGCGGGCAGCGGCCGGTCGAGCTCGGCGGCGCGGAACTCCAGGCGCGCCTCGCGCGCGCCGATCCGCGTCGTGGCGCCGACCCCGCCCGGTACCAGCTCCTCGAGCACCGCGCCGATCGCGGCGGCGTCGCGGGCGACGAGGAACGCGCGCACGTCGTCGGGCAGCGCCGCACCGTCGACGTGCACCACCACCCGGTCGCCCTCCAGCGTCGCGCGGGGCAGCGCGAAGGTGAAGCTGAGGTCGATGAAGCGCAGCGCCACGTCCATCGCGTCGAGCACCGTGCGGCTGGCCAGCAGCGCGTAGCCGAAGATGCCGAACGTCTCGGCGCGGTACGTCGCCCCCACGGCCGCGCCGGCGCCGGTGCCGCAGTGGCGCTGCAGGTTGCGCACCACGGTGAGCTCCTGGGCCGCGGTGACCTCGTGGTCGACGACGCCGAGGTCGCCGACGCCGAGCCCGCTGCCGGCCAGCACGCTGCGCGCGGAGACGCCGTGCGCCCCGGCGTACCGCACCAGCAGGGCGACGCCGGCGATCGCGCGGGGAAACTCCCAGTCGCGGGTGGCCGGGTCGCCGAGCAGCGGAGCGGGCGCGTCGGACATGTCCGGAATTATGGATCAACTCGCGCCCGCCGCCTCCCCCCGCCACACCGGCGCGCCTAGGTTTCCGGACATGGCACCTCGTGCAGTGATCATCGGCGCCGGCTTCGGCGGCCTCGCCGCCGCCCGCGCCCTGCGCCGCGCCGGACTCAGCGATGTCGTCGTGCTCGAGCGCGCGGACGACGTGGGCGGCGTGTGGCGCGACAACCACTACCCCGGCGCGGCCTGCGACGTGCCCTCGGTCCTCTACTCCTGGTCCTGGGCGCTCAACCCCGACTGGGGCCGGCGCTACCCGACCCAGCCCGAGATCCACTCCTACATCCGGCGGGTGGCGGGCGAGGAGGGGCTGCTCGACCTGGTGCGCACCGGCGTCGAGGTGGTCGGGGCGGCGTTCGAGGAGAGCAGCGGCACCTGGCGGGTGGAGACCACCACCCGCGACGGCGCGAGCGAGACGCTGGAGGCGGAGATCCTCATCGCCGCGACCGGCCAGCTCTCCCAGCCGGCGTTCCCGCGGGTGCCCGGCCACTTCGAGGGCCCGGTCTTCCACTCCGCGCAGTGGGACCACGACGTGGACCTCGGCGGCTTGCGGGTCGCGGTGATCGGCACCGGCGCGAGCGCGATCCAGTTCGTGCCCGGCATCGTGGACCGGGTCGGCTCGATGACCGTCTTCCAGCGCTCCGCGCCGTACGTCGTGCCGAAGCCGGACCAGGCCTACCAGCCGCGCCACCACCGGCTGCTGCGCCGCGCGCCGTGGCTGATGCGCGCGGAGCGCCGTGCGTGGTTCTGGCTCACCGAGCGGTTCAACGCCGCGCTCGGCGGCGACTCGGCGATCAGCCGCCCCCTGCTCGGCGCGCTGCGGCTCGGGTGGCGCGCCCACCTGCGCCGCCAGGTCCCGGACGCCGCGCTGCGCGCCAAGCTCGTGCCGGACTACGCGCTGGGCTGCAAGCGGCTGCTGTTCTCCAACGACTGGTACCGCGCGCTGGCCCGCCCGCACGTCGACGTGGTCACCGAGGCCGTCGTGTCCCTGGAGGAGAACGGCGTGCGCGCGGGCGACGGCACCCTGCACGAGGCGGACGTGGTCATCTGGGGCACCGGCTTCCGCGCCACCGACTTCCTCGGCGGGATCAAGGTCACCGGACGCGGCGGGCTCGACCTGCGCGAGGCGTGGGACGGCGGCGCGCGCGCCCACCTCGGGCTCACCGTGCCGGGCTTCCCCAACCTGTTCTGCATCTACGGGCCCAACACCAACCTCGGCGGCAGCTCGATCATCAACATGCTCGAGGCGCAGGCGGGCTACGTCGCGCAGGTCGCGCGCGGCATCCTCACCGGCCGCGCCCGCCTGGTGGAGGTCAAGGAGCCGGCGTACGACGCCTACGACCGGGAGATGCAGGGCCGCCTGGCGCGCTCGGCGTTCGCCGGCTGCGAGAGCTGGTACGTCGACGGCGAGCGGATCACCACCAACTGGCCGGGCCTGGTGGCGGAGTACCGCGCCCGCCTGGCGCGAGTGGACTGGGACGAGCTGGAGGACGTGTCGTGAGCACCGCCTATCCCCCGGAGCCCTGGGACCTCACCGGCACCGGGCTGATCAGCCTGTGGCGGGTGCCGGTCGACGCGGTGCCGACCCTCCCCGCGGGGGCGCGGGCGCTGACGCTGCGCGGTCAGGCGCTCGCGACCACCATGCTGGTGCGCTACGACGAGCGCGGGGCGATGGCCTACCGCGAGCTGCTCGCCGGCGTACTGGTGCGGCACGGGCGCGGGGTGGCGCTGTCGATCACCGACATCTGGGTGGACAGCGAGGCCTCGATGGCCGGCGGTCGTGCCCTGTGGGGCGTGCCGAAGCAGCTCGCGGCATTCGACCCCGACCCGGGCGGCGCCGCCACCGGCAGCGCGCACGCCGAGACCGGGCCGGTCGGGGATGGGCCGGTCGCGACCGGCCACCTGCTCGCGCGCCGCGGGCCGGCGGTCCGGCTGCCGTTCCCGCTGCGGGCGCGCATCGTCCAGACGCGCGACGCCCGCACCCTGGCCAGCCCGATCCGCGCGGGCGGCCGGCTGCGGCTGGCGCGCGCGGAGTGGTCCTTCGACGCCGCCGGCCCGCTCGCCTGGCTGCGAGCGGGCCGGATGGTGGTGTCGGTCCAGGCCGAGGAGTTCGCGATGCGGTTCGGCGCCTGACGCCGGGTCAGCGGTGCAGCTGGCGCGGCTGGCTCTTGTTGGCGACCCGGTTCTCGGCGTCGATCATCCAGGCGAGCTGCTCGAGGCGCTCCAGCACGGTGTGCAGGATGTCGGCGGTGGTGGGGTCCTCAGCGTCGACCTCGTCGTGGATGCGTCGCGCGGTGCCGGCCACGGCGTACAGCGCGGCACCGATCAGGTCGACGGTCTCCGCGGTGTTGACCTCGGTCGCCGGGAACGGCTGGAGGCTCGTCTGCTCGGCGACCGTGGCCGCGCGGGCGTCCGGGGTGACGTAGATGGCGCGCATGCGCTCCGCGACGGTGTCGGAGAACTCCCGGGCAGCGTCGACGACCTCGTCGAGGGCCAGGTGCAGGTCGCGGAAGTTGAGCCCGACGACGTTCCAGTGCGCCTGCTTGCCCTGCAGGTGCAGGTCGGTGAGGTCGACGAGCATCTGCTGCAGGTGGGCGGCGAGCTGCTCGGAGGCGGTGAACGCCGGGCGGGCGACGTGGGTGGGGGCGCTGGCGTGGAGAACGTCGGACACGACGAAGGTCCTTCCTAGGACGACTGCTGGATCACGCCATCTAAGCACCTTTTTTGGAGTCATTCCAGAAAGGTGAGGCTACCCTTCACACCCGCTCGACCGAGCTCTGCGCCTGCACCTTGGCCCAGCGGTAGTCGGCCTTGCCCGAGGGCGAGCGCTGCACCCGCTCGACGCGCACGATCGCCTTGGGCAGCTTGTAGCGCGCGACGTGGCGCTCGGCCTCGGCGAGCAGGTCCGCGTCGTCGACCTCCACGCCCTCGTGCAGCTCCACGATCGCCACGACCTCGCTCCCCCACCGCTGGGAGGGACGCCCCGCGACCACGACGTCGCGCACGGCCGGGTGGGCGGTCATCGCCCGCTCGACCTCCTCGGCGAAGACCTTCTCGCCCCCGGAGTTGATCGTGACGCTCTCGCGCCCGAGCAGCTGGATGCGGCCGTCCTCGAGCACCTTGGCCCGATCACCCGGCACCGACCAGCGCACCCCGCCGATGAGGGGGAAGGTGCGCGCGCTCTTCTCGGCGTCGCCCAGGTAGCCCAGCGGCACGTAGCCGCTGCGCGCCAGCCAGCCCTCGCCCTCGCCCGGCTCGAGTCGGCGGGAGAGCAGGTCGTCGACGACCCCGGAGTCGGACTGCGGGGTGAACACCATCGCCTCCGCCTCGTTGTCCTTGGCCGCCGTCGCGCTCATCTGGATGCCGCTCTCGGAGGCGCCCGCGGTGTCGAGCACCATCACGTGCGGCGCCACCGCGAAGAGCCGCTCGCGCACGGTCGGGGTGAGCGGGGCGCCGCCGTTGCCGAGCACGAAGAGCCCGGAGAGGTCGTAGGTCTCGCGCTCCATCTGCTCCACCAGGGGACGCGCGATCGCGTCGCCGACGACCGGGATCGAGGCCACCCGCTCGCGGGCGGCGAGCTCGAGGGCGTTGGCCGGGTCGAAGCTGCGTACGTCGTCGAGCACGACGATCTTGCCGCCGGCGGTGATCGAGTGGAACGTCGACCACAGCGCGGCGCCGTGCATGAACGGCGGGACCATCAGCAGCGACAGCCCGCCGCCCGAGGCGAGGGTGTGCGCGGCCAACGCGTCGTAGGACGCGAACGGCTCGGTGGTGCCGAACGGCGTACCGCCCATGGAGGAGACGAAGATGTCGTGCTGGCGCCACATCACGCCCTTCGGCATGCCGGTGGTGCCGCCGGTGTAGAGCAGCAGCAGGTCCTCCCCGGACGGGGTCGGCATCCCACCCGCGGGCGCCGGGGTCGCCACCACCGACTCATAGTCCACCGCCCCGGGCAGCAGCGGGGTGCCCGAGTCGTCGGCGACCTGGATGAGCACCCGCAGCGCGGGCAGCCGCTCGCGCACCGCCGCGACGACCGGGGCGAACTCGGCGTGATAGACCAGCGCGGTCGCCTGCGCGTCGGTCAGGAGGTAGACCAGCTCCTCCTCGACGTAGCGGTAGTTGACGTTGAACGCCGCCACCCGAGCGCGGAAGGCACCCAGGGTGGCCTCGAGGTATTCGTTGCCGTTGCGCAGGTAGACGCCGAGGTGGTCCTGGCCGGACTCGTGCCCGGCGAGCGCCTCGCGCTCGGTGTGGCAGCCCAGGCCCTGCTCGGCCAGGTAGTGCGCGACACCGTCGATGCGGGCGTCGAGGTCGCGATAGGTGAGGCGCCGCTCGCGCCAGACGAGGACCTCGCTGTCCGGCACGGTCTCGGCGACGGTGCGGAACACGGTGGACAGGTTGAAACGGGTCATGCCGCTCCTCCGGTTGATCGCGTGGCCGCAACCTAGCCGAGCGGAGACCGCGAGGTGACCTGGATCTCAGCACCGGGTGGCGCGATCTGAGTACACCGACTCATGCGAGCACCCCCGCCGAGCGGCGAGGCTTCAGGGCATGGACAACAAGACGCCCCAGACCAACACCACCGCCTTCTTCGCCCAGGCCGCCATCTCCTTCGGCGTCTCGCTGCTGGGCGTCGTGCTCGCCGTGCTGTACCTGCCGGTCGACCCGTGGGTCCGCGCCTTCCTCGCGATGACCACGCTGTTCCTGGTCTCCTCCTCCTTCACCCTCGCCAAGTGCGTGCGTGACTCCCAGGAGAGCCGCTACGTCGTCTCGCGCCTGGACCAGGCGCGGGTGGACAAGATCCTGGCCGAGCACGACCCCTTCCGCGCGGTCTCCTGATCGCGGGTGCCGTGAACGGGCGTGAGCGGTGGGTGCCCCGGGTACACCCCCCGGGCGCGACCGCCCGGTCCGCGCCCCGCCAGCCCGAGGTGCCAGATGACCACGTCCCAGACTCCTCCGACGCGAACCGCGTCCTCGCCGCGCAAGGTCGCCAAGGGGCTGCTGATGCCGACCCTGGCCGCGCGTCTCCTCCGCGCCCCTCGCGGTCCCGGCTCCTCGGCGGTGCTGGTCGCGCAGGCCTTCTCCTGGGGCGGCGACCTCGCGCTCAACGAGCGCTCCCGCGGTCGCTTCCTCGCCGGGCTGAGCTCCTTCCTCATCGCCCACGTCGCCTACATCGCGGCCTTCCGCCGGCGCTCCTCGACCCCCGTGCTCGCCTCACCGGGACGCCGGCGGTTCCTGGCCGCCGGCACCACGATGTCGGCCGCGATGGCGCTGGCAGCGGCCCGCACGGACCGCAGCCTCGCCGCACCGGTCGCGGTGTACGCGACGACGCTCTCCGCCATGGTCGCCTCCGCGGCCGCGGTGGACCGGGACCGCGGCCGGGAGCAGCTGCTCACCGGCGCCGCACTGTTCCTGGTGTCCGACACCCTCATCGGCGTCCGCAAGTTCCTCGCCGGCGACCGCGGCACCCTGCTGGATGCCGGCGTGCTCTCGACGTACGCCGCGGCGCAGTGGTGCATCGTCGAGGGCATGCGCCGCGGGCCTCGGGACTGAGGGTCGCTCCCCGAGCGGGAAGGCGAGGCGGCGCTGGGAACTGGCTTCAGGTGCTTTTCGGCGCAATTGCGCCGAAAAGCACCTGTTCCCGCGCCCGACCGGTGGTTCTCCCAGCAATTGCGCAGAGAAGCACCGTCCGAAATGACCAGTGGCCGTGTCGGCACCCTGTTTCCAGGATGTCCACACGGCCACTGGCCTGCTACGTCGGTGGAGCTGAGGGGACTCGAACCCCTGACCCTCTGCATGCCATGCAGATGCGCTACCAGCTGCGCCACAGCCCCATCTCGCCGGCCTTCCCGCCCTGCGGGCCGGCCAACGACGAGAACATTACCCAACGGGTCCTGCGGATGCGAAATCGGGGGTCAGACTCCGGACGCGACCGGCTCGGGCGCGGCGAGGTTGTAACCCGCGAGGCGGATGGTGCCGGTGTGGTTCTCGAGGACCACCCAGTGGCAGTTGCCGACCGCGCGGAACGCCGCGTGCGCGGAGTCGGGCAGGCCGAGCAGGTGGAGGGTCGCGACCCGGATCGCGGCGCCGTGGGCGACCGCGACGCCGGTGCCGCCCGGGCCGATCTCGTCGAGCAGCTCGCGCAGCGCCTCCTCCAGGCGCGCCGCGACCGCGGTGGTGGACTCCCCACCGAGCGCGACCGAGAGGTCACCCGCGCGGAAGCGCACGAACTCCTCGGGCGCCCGCGCGGCGTACTCGTCGTGGGTGAGCCCCTGGCGCTCACCGAGGAAGAACTCGCGCAGCCGAGGGTCGTGGACCGGCTCCAGGCCGGTCTCCTTCGCGACGTACGCCGCGGTCTGGCGGGCCCGCGCGAGGTCGGAGGACCACAACACCTCCGGGCGGTACGCGGCGATCGCCGGGGCGGCCGCGGCGGCCTGGAGGTGGCCGGTGTCGTCGAGCTCGACGTCGACCTGGCCCTGCACCCGGCCCTCGTGGTTCCACGGGGTCTGACCGTGGCGCAGCAGGATCAGGCGCGTGGGGCTCACAGCTCAGGCCCGGGGCGGGCCGTCGAGGTCGGCCGGCAGCGTGATGACCGGGCAGTCGCGCCACAGCCGCTCGAGGGCGTAGAACTCGCGCTCCTCCTCGTGCTGCACGTGGATGACCACGTCGCCGTAGTCCAGCAGGACCCAGCGACCGTCGCGCTCGCCCTCGCGGCGGATCGGCTTGGCGTCGACCTCGCGCAGCTTGTCCTCGACCTCGTCCACGATCGCCTTCACCTGACGGTCGTTGGAGGCGGAGGCGAGCAGGAAGGCGTCGGTGATCGCGAGCTGCTCGCTCACGTCGAAGGCGAGCAGGTTGGTGGCGAGCTTGTCGCTGGCCGCGCGGGCGGCGACGTGGACGAGCGCGACGGCTCGATCGGTGGCGGTCATGCGGGTTCTCCCGGTGCTTCGGTGGTCTGGGGGTAGAGGTCGTGCTTGGCGACGTACTGGACGACGCCGTCGGGCACGAGGTACCAGACGGGTTCGCCGCGCTCGGAACGGCGACGGCAGTCGGTGGAGCTGATGGCCAGCGCGGGGATCTCCACCATGGTCACCCGGTCGACGGGGATCGAGGAGAGCGTGGAGGGGTCCATCGTGTAGCCGGGACGGGTGCAGCCGACGAAGTGCGCGAGCGCGAACAGCTCGTCGGGGTCGCGCCAGGTGAAGATCTCGGTGAGCGCATCGGCGCCGGTGATGAAGTAGAGCTCCGCATCCGGCATCGCGGCGTGGAGGTCCTTCAGCGTGTCACGGGTGTAGGTCGGTCCGGCCCGGTCGATGTCGACCCGGGACACCGTGAACCGCGGGTTCGACGCCGTGGCGATCACCGTCATCAGGTAGCGGTGCTCGGCCGGGCTGACCACGCGGTCGGACTTCTGCCACGGGTCGCCGGTCGGCACGAACACGACCTCGTCGAGGTCGAACCAGGCCTGGACCTCGGAGGCGGCGACCAGGTGGCCGTGGTGGATGGGGTCGAACGTGCCGCCCATGACCCCGACGCGTCGGGGCCGCGGCGCGGCGTCGCTCACCTCGGGTGCGGTTCTCAGCTGTGCTCGCGGCCCGCGCCGAAGCTGACCAGGCCGATCAGCAGGCCGAGCATGATCACCAGGATCAGCGCGCCGATGCCCCACGAGAGCGCGTGGTTGATCTCGTGGTGGGTTCCCTCGGCGGCGAGCACGGTCGTCAGAGCGTTCAGCATGGGCACAGACTACCGGTCCCCGCCGACGTCAGCGCACGTGGCCGTCGCCGGTGACGACGAACTTGGTCGAGGTCATCTCCGTCAGACCCATCGGGCCGCGCGCGTGCAGCTTCTGGGTGCTGATCCCGATCTCGGCGCCGAACCCGAACTCCCCGCCGTCGGTGAACCGGGTCGAGGCGTTGACGAGCACCGCCGCGGAGTCCACCGCGGCGGTGAACCGGCGCGCCGCGCCCAGGTCCTCGGTGAGGATCGCCTCGGTGTGACCGCTGGAGTGCCGGCGGATGTGGGCGATCGCCGTGTCCAGGTCGGGCACCACGGCCGCGGAGATGTCGAGGGAGAGGTACTCGGTGTCCCAGTCCTCCTCGGTGGCCGCCACGACCCCGTCGTACGCCGCGAACGCCGCGTCCCCGTGCACGGTCACGCCGGCCTCCTGCAGGGCGGTCACCACCCGCGGCACGAAGGTGTCCGCGATGTCGGCGTGCACCAGCAGCGACTCCGCGGCGTTGCACACGCTCGTGCGGTGGGTCTTGGCGTTGAGCACGACGGCCAGCGCCTTGTCCTGGTCAGCGCCCGCGTCGACGTAGACGTGGCAGTTGCCGGTGCCGGTCTCGATCACGGGGACCGTGGACTCCTCGACGACCGAGCGGATCAGCCCGGCGCCGCCGCGCGGGATCAGCACATCGACGTGGCCGCGGGCGCGCATCAGCGCCTTGACGCTGTCGTGGCTGTCGCCCGGCACCAGCTGGACCACGTCGGCCCCGAGGCCGGCGGACGCCACCGCGTCGCGCAGCACCGCGACGATCGCGGCGTTGCTCGAGCGCGCGCTGGAGCTGCCGCGCAGCAGCACGGCGTTGCCGGACTTCAGGCAGATGCCGGCGGCGTCGGCGGTGACGTTGGGGCGGGCCTCGTAGATCATCCCGACCACGCCGAACGGCACCCGCAGCTGGCGCATCTCCAGGCCGTTGGCCAGCGTGCTGCCGCGCACCACCTCGCCCACCGGGTCGGCGAGCCCGGCGACGTCGCGCAGCCCCTGGGCCATCGCCTCGAGGCGCTCGGGGGTCAGCCGCAGCCGGTCGACGATGTTGGCGGGGGTGCCGCCCGCCTCGGCCCGCTCGACGTCCTCGGCGTTGGCCGCCAGCACCTCGGAGCTGCGCGCGAGCAGCCCGTCGGCCATCGCGTGCAGGGCGGCGTCCTTCTGCGCCCGGGTGGCGAGCGCCAGGGCGTGGCTGGCCTCGCGGGCGCGACGGGCAACGGCGATGACGTCCTGCTCGATGCTCATGCTCCGAGCCTAGTGCGGCGCCGACAGCCTCAGACCGGGTCCTCGACCGCGTGGACGTCCCCGGCGGCGAGGATGGCCTCGAGTCGCTGAGCGGCCCGGTCGGCCACGGGGTTCTCCCCCGCTCGCGCGGCCAACTCGGCGAGGGCGCTCAGGTCCGCGCACCGGGCCAGCTCCAGCGCCCGGTCGGGGTCGGTGCCGCGCAACGCGGCGTACCCCTGCAGGACGCCGGCGACGTAGGCCGGCTGCCTCTCGAAGCGCAGCACGCTGCCCAGGTCGGTGAACGGGTGTCCCGCGTGCGCGAGCTCCCAGTCCACGAGGCCGGTGACCGCCAGCGTCTCGGGGTCCACCAGGAGGTTCTGGGGGCTCAGGTCGCTGTGGACCAGGCAGGCGCGCCCCTCGGTGTCGAGCAGCGCGCGAGCGCGCTCCCCGACCTCCCCGAGCGACTGCTCCTCCGGCCGGGTGAACGGCGCGAGGTGCAGGTCGCCGTCGGTGAAGAGCCCGTGGTGCAGGAACGGCATCCCGCCGAGGGTGCCGACCAGACGGCCCACCGCCTCCCCCACCCGGTGCTGGCCGGTGTCGTCGAGCGTGGGCAGGATCAGGTCGAGGCGGGTGCCGGGCAGCCACTGCGTGACCAGCAGCGCCGGCAGCCCCGCGGCGGGGTCCGCGCGGCGTACCTCCAGCACCTCGGGCGCCGGGACCAGGCCGCGCACCAGGCGCAGCAGCGAGGCCTGGATCTGCGCGGCCTCCACGGGATGGCGCGGGTGGGCAAAGAGGCGCACCACGCTGCGCTCGCCCCCGGCCTGGGCCAGGAACGTCTCACCCGACCAGCCGCCCTCGAGGGGGTGGAGGGAGGCACCGACCGCGGCGAAGGGATCCATGGCGCGATCGTCGCACCCCCGGAGACGACGAAGGCCCCCCGGCCGGAGCCGGGGAGCCTTGGTCGTGGCGGGTCGGGACTCAGCCCTTGCGCTTGTTGATCTCCTCGGTGGCAGCCGGGAGGACCGCGTGCAGGTCGCCGACGACGCCGAAGTCGACGAGCTCGAAGATCGGCGCCTCCTCGTCCTTGTTGACCGCGACGATGGTCTTCGAGGTCTGCATGCCGGCGCGGTGCTGGATCGCACCGGAGATGCCGTTGGCGACGTAGAGCTGCGGCGACACCGTCTTGCCGGTCTGGCCGACCTGGAAGGTGTGCGGCATCCAGCCGGAGTCGACGGCGGCACGCGAGGCGCCGACCGCCGCACCGAGGGCGTCGGCGAGGCCCTCGACCGGCTCGAAGTTGCCGCCGGTGCCACGGCCGCCGGAGACCACGATCGCGGCCTCGGTGAGCTCGGGGCGCCCGGTGGCCTTGCGCGGCTGGGCGGCCACGATCTGCGCCTTCTTGGCGTCGTCGGAGATCGTCGCGGCGAACTCCTCGACGGCGCCGGCGCCGGCCCCCTCGACCGGGCTGGTCGAGTTGGGCTTGACCGTGATGATCGGGGTGCCCTGGGTGACCTTCGCGGTGACGGTGAAGTTGCCGGCGAACACGCTCTGCGTGGTCACCGGGCCCTCCTGCACGTCGACGGCGTCGGTGATCAGGCCGGACTTGGTCTTGATCGCGAGACGGGCCGCGATCTCCTTGCCCTCGTAGCCGGAGACGATGAGGACCGCGGCGGGCGAGGTCTTCTCGACCAGCTGCTGGAGGACCTCCGCCTTCGGGGCCACCAGGTAGCCCTTCACCTGTGCGTCGTCGACGACGTAGACCTTCTCGGCACCGAACGCGGCGAGCTTCTCCGCGGCCGCGGAGGCCTGGGCGGCGGCGCCGATGAAGACGGCCGAGGGCTCGCCGAGGCGCTTGGCGAGGGCCAGCAGCTCGAGGGTGGGCTTGCGGATCGCACCGTCGACGTGGTCGACGAGAACCAGAACTTCAGACATCAGTGACTCGCTCCTCTACGCACTCTGAGCCGGGGCTCAGATGAACTTCTTCGACGCGAGGAAGCCGGTCAGCGCGGTGGCGCCGGAGCCGTCCTCGTCCTTGACGATCTCGCCGGCCGTGCGCGGCGGGCGGGCAGCGGTCTCGAGGACCTCGGTCCACGCAGCACCCAGGCCGACCTCGGCGGCGTCGACACCCAGGTCGGCGAGCGACCAGGTCTCGAGCGGCTTCTTCTTCGCGGCCATGATGCCCTTGAACGAGGGGTAGCGGGCCTCGCCGGACTGGTCGGTCACCGAGAGGACCAGCGGCATGGTGCCGCCGATGACCTCGGTCGCGGTGTCGCCGTCGCGCTTGACGCGCACCTGGTCGCCCTGGGTCTCGATGACCGAGGCGAAGGTGACCTGGGGCAGGTTGAGCCGCTCGGCGAGCATCGCCGGGACGACGCTGCCCGACGCGTCGGTCGAGGCCATGCCGCACACGACCAGGTCGACGGGGCCGGCCTTCTCGATGGCCTTGGCGAGCACCAGTGAGGTGGCGATGTAGTCGGAGCCGGCGATGGCGTCGTCGAGGACGTGGATGGCCTTGTCGGCACCCATCTGGAGGGCCTTGCGGACAGCGTCCACGGCCTTCTCCGGACCGACGCACAGCGCGGTCACCTCGGTGTCGTCGCCGGCCTTCTCCTTGATCTGGAGAGCCTGCTCGACGGCGTACTCGTCGAGCTCCGACAGCAGGCCGTCGACGCCGACGCGGTCGACGGTGTTGTCCGACTCGAACTGCCGGTCAGCAGTGGCGTCGGGCACGTACTTCACACAGACAAGAATGTTCATGGCGATGGCCGGGACGGCCCCTCCTGTGGACTCGGATGTGAACGCGAGGCTACCGACAGATGCGGTGCGTCAAAACACATGTCCGCGGTCGGCAATCTCACAGTCGCTCACAGTGCCAGTGGCACGGTGGATCCGCCGCATCGGTCCCGTACGACGGACGGTCCAGACCTGTGAGCAGGGACGCAGAACGGCCCCGGCGTGCAGTTCGCCGGGGCCGTTCCTCGTGATGCGCGGTGCGGTGCCGACCTGCGATCAGGCCGGCCGGTGGGTCACTTGATCTTGACGGTGACCGTCTTGTTCGACGCCTTGAAGTTCTTGTTGCCGGCGTACTTCACGACGAGCTTGTAGTTGCCCTTGGCGATCTTCTTGAAGACAGCCTTGGCCGTGCCCTTCTTGATGTTGACGGTCGCCTTGCCGACCTGCTTCTTGCCCTTCTTCAGGACCAGGGTCGCCTTGCCGGCGGGCTTGGCCTTGGCCGAGGTGACCGTGACCTTGGCCGTGAGCTTCTTGGCCTTCTTGGCGTACGCCGTCTTGACCGTGGTCTTGGTCGCGGCAGCGGTGACGACCGCCCCCTTGTCGACGGTGATGTCGCCCAGGGTGGCGGCGTCGCCGACGAGGGTGCAGTCGAGCTCCGCGGCGGAGTAGGTGCCACCGGTGAAGCGGTTCGACGCCTCGACGGTCAGCGCGATGTCGGCAGGAACCACTGCCTTCACGCCGGCGGCGGAGGTGTCGAGGGCGAGAGAGCCGCTCGCGTTCCAGACCATCGGCTCACCCGCGGCCGGGACCGCGGTGTCGGAGAAGGTGAGGCCGATCGGGCCGGCACTGGTGGCCGCCTGCGCGGCACCGTTGCGGAAGGTCATGGCGATGCGGCCGGCCATGGCGGTCCACTCCTCGCTCCACACCAGGGTCGAGGTCACCGGAACGGTGGCCTTCTTGCCCTGCGTGGCCTTCACCGAGGTGTCGAGCACTGTGTAGAAGGTGGCACCGAAGGCGCCGAACGTGCCGTACTCGCAGTCGTAGGCGTTCGCCACGCCGGCGGGGACCTCGGGACTCGGGGCGTCGCCGACCGTGACGGCGCCGACCTTCTGGTCCTGGCCCGCGTCAGCGGTGCACGGGACGTTGACCGGCGCGGTCATGCCCATCACCGTGGCCGTCAGGGCGGCGCTCACCGCGCCGACCTCGATGGGGGCGTCCCCCGCGGTGGCCGGCGCGGTCAGCTCGGAGCTCGTGGTGCCGGTGAAGACCAGCGGCGCGGAGGCGGGGGTCCAGTCCGCCACCGGGATGGTGACGGTCTTCGACTCGCCGGCGACGAGCACCGCGACGTCGATGGTGCCGCTCAGACGGCTCACCGGACCCATGGCAGTGGTGCCCATGTCCAGCGTGGCCGAGATCTGCGAGGTGAACGCGGCACCCGGAGCCACAGCCTCGGTCGGCGTGCCGACCTCGATGCTGAGCGTCGAGTCCAGGGTCACCGGCGCGCCGAAGCCGCTCATGACACAGCTGTAGCCAAGGTCGGTCGGGGCCGCGTGTGCGGCGCTGAGCCCGGCCATGGCCGGGACGAAGCTGAGTGCACCGGCGGCGAGCGTGCCGGTGGCGACCGCCGCGGCGCGGCGGCGGAACGAGGTGGTGGTCATGTCTCTCCCTCTCCGTGGCCGCCCGTGCAGCGACCTGCGGGACCACGACTCCTCCACGAAGTCGCGGCGTGACCGGGGACACCGGTCTGAGGCAGAACCTAGGACCGAACCTGAGAAAATATACGGTTTCAGATATATCTTCTCACATCGTGAGTGACCTGTAACACGCCGGAAATCCGTGCTGCTCCCCTGCACGACCCGATCAGGGCCGGATGATCCGCTCCAGCAGCCGCCCGATCACCAGCCAGGCGATGGCCGCCAGGCCCCAGTTGAGCAGCGCGTTCTGGGTCTCGCTGTCGAACTGCATGACACCGGCGTCGCGGGAGAAGACGCCGAGGTCGACGGCGTCGGCGACCTGGAGCACGAAGCGGACCAGGTCGTTGGACTCGTTGGTCGCATCGATCGCGACCAGGAGCGCCCCCAGGGCCAGCACGAGCGCGAGGAGCGCGCAGATCGTCCAGGCGACCTGCGCGACGGTCCGTCGCACCCGTGCTGTGCCGTTGAGGGTGGTGGTGCTGCTCTGACGTGCCACGTGGGTTCCTCCGCGATCCTCGGACCAGACCGGCAGAGGATCGCACACCCGTGGCGGCGGGCGTGGTCAGCGACCGACGAAGCCCGCCTTGCCCGGCCCGTTGTCGATGAACGAGCGCATCCCGATGGTGCGGTCCTCGGTGGCGAACAGCGCCGCGAACTGCTGGCGCTCGATCTCCAGACCGGTGCCGAGGTCGACCTCGAGGCCGCGGTCGATGCTCTCCTTCGCCGCCCGGATGGCGTACGTCGCGCCGCCGACGAACTGCTTCGCCCAGGCCACCGCCGCGGCGTACACGTCGGCCGCGGGCACGACCCGGTCGACCAGCCCGATCGCGAGCGCCTCGTCGGCCTGGACGAAGCGGCCGGTGAACACGATGTCCTTGGCCTTGGCGGGGCCGACCAGGCGGGTCAGGCGCTGGGTGCCGCCGGCGCCCGGGATGATCCCGAGGAGGATCTCGGGCTGACCGAGCACCGCGTTGTCGGCGGCGAAGCGTACGTCGGCGCAGAGCGCGAGCTCGCAGCCGCCGCCGAGGGCGTAGCCGGTGACCGCCGCGACGACCGGCTTCGGGATCTGCGCGACAGCGGTGAAGCAGGCCTGCAGGTCCCCCGAGCGCCGGACCATGTCGGTGTAGGACATGTCGACCATCTCCTTGACGTCGGCGCCGGCCGCGAAGACCCGCTCCCCGCCGTACACGACCACGGCCTTGACGTCCTCGCGTCGGCTCGCCTCAGTGGCCGCGGCGCGGATCTCCTCCTGCATCTGAGCATCCAGCGCGTTCATCTTGGGCCGATCGAGCCGGATCGTCCCGACGCCGTCCTCGACCTCCAGCCGCACGTACTCCGCCATCACACGTCTCGTCTCTCTCGGGCCCGGTTCCGGACGAGCTGGCGCCCGGACCGGGCTAGGTCACGGGTCTGCATCATGCGCCCCGCATTGTGCACGTCCTGCGAGACTGACGTGGTGAGCCCCCGTCCCTGGAAGCACCTCGGCGAGCGTGCGGCGGTCTGGCCCGGTCGCAACTTCCCGCTCGGGGCCACCTGGTCCCCCGAGGCCACCAACTTCGCCGTCCATGCCCCGCAGGCCACCGCGGCGTGGGTCTGCGTCTTCGACGACGAGGGCGGCGAGCAGCGCCACGAGCTGTTCGAGCAGCAGCTCGGCATCTGGCACGGCGCGCTCCCCGGCCTCGCACCGGGCACCCGCTACGGCTACCGCGTCGACGGCCCGTGGGACCCCGCGCGCGGGGCCCGGTTCAACGTCGACAAGCTGCTCCTGGACCCCTTCGCCCGGGCGGTGTCGGGCGACGTGAGGGTCGACCCGGCCATCTTCGGCTACGTGCTGGACTCGCCGCAGACGCGCAGCACCACCGACTCCGCGCCGTACGTGCCACGCAGCGTCGTGCACCACGACGACTTCGACTGGGGCGGGGAGGTCCCGCTGCGGCGGCGCTGGCGCGACACGGTGATCTATGAGCTGCACGTCAAGGGCATGACCCAGCTGCACGACCGGGTGCCCGAGGAGCTACGCGGCACCTACGCGGGACTCGCCTCACCGGCCGTCATCGACTACCTGCGCGACCTCGGCGTCACCGCAGTGGAGCTGCTGCCGGTGCACGAGTTCGTCTCCGAGCCCGGCGTGGTCCGGCGCGGCCTGACCAACTACTGGGGCTACAACTCGATCGGCTTCTTCGCGCCCCACCACGCCTACTCCTCCGCGGGCGACCGAGGCCAGCAGGTCACGGAGTTCAAGGCCATGGTCAAGGCCTTCCACGACGCCGGTCTCGAGGTGATCCTCGACGTGGTCTACAACCACACCGCCGAGGGTGGCCCGCTCGGTCCGACGCTGTCCTTCCGCGGCCTCGACGACCACATCTACCAGCGCGTCGGCCCCGGCGCGCCCGGCGGCACGGCCCCCGACGACTACTGGGACGTCACCGGGTGCGGCAACACCGTCGACGCCTCCTCCCCGTTCGCGCTGCGCCTCATCTTGGACTCGCTTCGCTACTGGGTCACGGAGATGCACGTCGACGGCTTCCGCTTCGACCTGATGTCGGCGCTGACCCGCACCGAGCACCGCGTCGACATGCGCTCGCACCTGCTCACCGCCATCGGGCAGGATCCCGCGCTGCGGCACGTCAAGCTCATCGCCGAGCCCTGGGACGCCTCGATGGACGGCTACCGCGTCGGGGGCTTCCCGCCGCCGTGGGTGGAGTGGAACGACCAGTACCGCGACGAGATCCGCGACTTCTGGCGCAACCACTCCCCCGGCATCCGCACCGTCGCCACCCGTCTCGCCGGCTCCAGCGACCTGTACGCCGACGACGGGCGCTCGCCGTACAACTCCATCAACTTCATCACCGCGCACGACGGGTTCACCGTGCGCGACCTGGTCACCTACGAGCACAAGCACAACGAGGCCAACGGCGAGGACAACCGCGACGGCACCGACAACAACCGCTCGTGGAACCACGGGGTCGAGGGCGAGTCCGACGACCCCGCCCTGTGCGCAGTACGACGCCGCCAGGCGGCGAACCTGATGGCGACGCTGTGCCTGTCCACCGGCGTGCCGATGCTCACCGCCGGTGACGAGCGCGGGCGCACCCAGCGCGGCAACAACAACCCCTACTGCCAGGACAACGAGATCTCCTGGATCGACTGGCGCCCCGACGACGCCTGGCTCGACGTCTACGAGATCACCAAGACCGCGCTGCGGCTGCGCCGCGAGCACCCGGTGCTGCGGCAGCGGCACTGGTTCGCCGGACGCCCGACGATGGTCGACGGCCCCAAGGACCTGGCCTGGCTGCACCCCAGCGGGCGCGAGATGGGCAGCGCGGACTGGCACGACCCCGAGCTGCGCATCCTCGGCATGTTCCTCAACGGCCACCCGCTGAGCGCCCCGGGGCCGCGCGGGGAGCAGCAGCACGACTCCTCGTTCATGCTGTGGTTCAACGCCGGCTGGCTGCCGCAGGTCGTGGACCTGCCGGAGAACGACTGGGTGCAGGCCGGCCACGTCGTGCTCTCCACCGACGAGGCGGTCCCGGTCGGCACCGAGGTGCACGCCGGTGAGCAGCTGGTGATCGGTCGCCGCGCCGTCGTGGTGCTCCAGGAGTCTCCGGGGTCCTGAGCATCCACCTCCGGGCGGGACCCGCCCCGGGAAACCCACCCCTTCCGGCATGGGACGCGCGCGGCTCGGGCTGCGTCGAACAGGACGTAGACCACCCCGAGGAGGGACATGAGCACCCAGGCGCGGGCGGCCCAGGAGGCCGCTTTCACCGAGTTCGCGCAGGCGCGGATGCCACACCTGTACCGGTCCGCGTGGCTGCTGTGCGGCGACCGGCACCGGGCCGAGGACCTCGTGCAGGAGACGCTGGCGCGGGTGTACGGCCGGTGGGGCCGGCGATCGCCAACCCCGCGGCGTACGCCCAGACCACGCTGACCCGCACCTGGATCAGCCAGCAGCGGCGCCGCAGCACCCACGAGCGGCCGGTGGAGCGGTTCCCTGACGCGCCGGCACCGACCGGGCAGGACGAGCTGCGGTTCACCCTGATGGCGGCCCTCGCCGGGCTCGACCCCCTCGACCGGGCCATCGTGGTGCTGCGCTACCTCGATGACCTCTCCACCGACGAGGTGGCCGGTCTGCTCGACCTCAGCAACGGCGCCGTCCGCAAGCGCCTGATGCGAGCCCTGCGCCGGCTGCGTGACCACCTCGGCGTCCCGTTCAGCGACCTGCTGCCCGAAGGAGTCCTCTCATGACCGATCTCCAGCTCGGCGACCTGCTTCGCCAGGCCCCCGACGACCTCGACCCCGCCACCGCCGACCGGATCCTCGAAGCCGCCCTGGTGAGCGGCACCCGGCGCCGCCGCGGGCGGCGCCTGGCCATGGCCGGTGCCGCCCTCTCGTCCGCGGCCGTCGTGGCCCTCGCCGTGTCGGCGTCCGGGCTGGTGGGGACCGACCCGGGCCCGCGGGGCCCGGCCGTCGCCGGCGCGCCCGAGCCCCCGCCGGCGACGACCGAGCCGCCCGACGCTCCCGGCCCGGGTGAGGCGGACACCGAGGGCCCGGTGGTCCCGACCGACCGGGCGATCGCCGACCAGCCGACCCTCCTCGCGGTCACCACCGACCTGCTGGCCGGCGCCGGCGAGCTGAGCGGGCTCTCGGTCGCCGCCCACGAGACCTCGAACCCGTCGCGCCTCGGCGCGCCGCTGGAGGGCCGTCGGGTGGACTTCTCGCTCGACGGCGGCGGGGCCTCGGTGACGTTGCAGCGCTGGGACGGGATCGCTGCCGTCGGCAGCACCCTCGCCGTCGACCCCACCGGTCCTGCGCGCGAGAAGATCGCCACCACCGCGGCCGAGGCGTGCGCCGGCGCCTACCTGACATCCCCGGCCATCGAGTGCCGCGAGTCGCCCGCGGGCTGGTACTCGATGGCGCGCCCCAGCCAGGGCGACGCCATGCCGGACACCTTCCAGGAGCTGATGGTCACCCTCTACACCCCGGACGGGTACGTCGTGCGGATCGACTCCTACAACACCCCCGGCGAGAAGGTCGGCCCGGTGGTCGCCGAGCAGCCCGTGCTCACCGAGGCCGAGTCCCTGGCGCTGGCCTCCTCGCAGCGCTGGTTCGTCCCCCGCTGAGGCGGCCCGACCGAGCTCAGGCCAGCGCGACCAGCCCGAGCTCGGTCGGTGCCACCAGCAGCGGGTGGCGCGGCAGCACCCGCACCGCGTAGCCGACCGCGCCCGCGCGGTCGAGGACCACCTGGCCGTCGTAGCGGTGCCGCCCGCCCTCGTAGCCCTCCCCCGCGGTCAGCACCCGGGTGGTCGGGTCGATCAGCTCGCCGTTCTCCGCGACGGCGCCGCGCAGCAGCTGCACCTCCACGTCGTCGGGCGTGAGCGCGCCGAGCGCGACGTACACGCTGACCTTCACCACGTCACCGACCCGCGGATCCTCGGTCGGGACGTCGGCCTCGAGGTGCTCGACGCGGACGTCGTGCCACCGCTCGCGCACGGTGCGCTTCCACTGCGCCAGTCCCTGCGCGGAGTCCGCGTCGAGACGCGCCGCCGAGAAGGCGGCGGGCGCGTAGAGCGCGCGCACGTAGTCGCGCACCATCCGGGTGGCGAGCACCTTGGGGCCCAGGGAGTGCCAGGTGTGGCGCAGCATGTCCACCCAGCGCTGCGGGACGCCGTCGTCGTCGACGTCGTAGAAGCGCGGCGCGACCTCGCCCTCGAGCAGGTCGTAGAGCGCCTCGGCCTCCAGGTCGTCGCGCCGCTCGGTGTCCTCGATGCCGTCGGCGGACGGGATCGCCCAGCCGTTCGCACCGTCGTACCACTCATCCCACCAGCCGTCGAGGATGCTCAGGTTGAGCCCGCCGTTGAGGGCCGCCTTCATGCCGGAGGTGCCGCACGCCTCGTAGGGACGCAGCGGGTTGTTGAGCCACACGTCGCAGCCGGGATAGAGCGGCTGCGCCATCGCGATGTCGTAGTCGGGCAGGAACACGATGCGCCGGCGCACCTGCGGGTCGTCGGCGAAGCGCACCAGCTCCTGCACCAGCCGCTTGCCGCCGTCGTCGGCGGGGTGCGCCTTGCCGGCGACGACCAGCTGGACCGGGTGCTCGGGGTGCAGCAGCAGGCGCCGCAGCCGCTCGGGGTCGCGCAGCATCAGCGTCAGGCGCTTGTACGACGGCACGCGGCGCGCGAACCCGATCGTCAGCACGTCGGGGTCGAGCACCCCGTCGGTCCAGGCCAGCTCGGCGGGTGCGGCGCCGCGCTCCTCCCACGAGGCGCGCAGCCGGCGCCGGACCTCGGCCACCAGCCGCTCGCGCAGCCGGCGCTTGAGCGACCACACGTCCGTGGCGGGCACGGTGTCGACGAGCTTGTCGAAGGCCTCCGGGTCGGTGCCGTCGCCCTCGACGTCGACGCCGTGGCGAGCCGCCAGCTCGAGCAGCTCGCGGGCCACCCAGGTCGGTGCGTGCACGCCGTTGGTGATCGACCCGATCGGCACCTCGGCCTCGTCGAACGCCGGCCACAGGCCGCGGAACATGTCGCGGGAGACCTCGCCGTGCAGCGTGGACACGCCGTTGGCGCGCTGGGCCAGCCGGAAGCCCATCACCGCCATGTTGAACACGCCCGGGTCGCCGCCGGCGTAGTCCTCGACGCCGAGGGCCAGCACCTGCTCCACCGGGACGCCGGGGGTGACCCCGCCGGTGCTGAAGTACTGCTCGACCAGCGAGCGGGGGAACCGGTCGATGCCGGCGGGCACCGGCGTGTGGGTCGTGAAGACCGTCGAGGCCCGGCTCACCTCGAGCGCGGCGTCGAGGCCGAGGCGAGGACCGTCGGCGTCGGCGCTCAGCTCGCGCAGCCGCTCGACGCCGAGGAAGCCCGCGTGGCCCTCGTTGGTGTGGAAGACCTCGGGCGCCGGGTGCCCGGTGATCCGGGAGTAGGCGCGCAGCGCCCGCATCCCGCCGACGCCGAGCAGGATCTCCTGGCGCAGCCGGTGCTCGGAGCCGCCGCCGTAGAGGCGGTCGGTGACCTCGACGTACTGCTCGGGGTTGCCGACCACGTCGGTGTCGAGCATCAGCAGCGGCACCCGGCCCACCTGCGCCACCCAGATCCGGGCGACCAGGTCGGGGCCGGCGGGCATCGCGAGGCGGACGACCGCCTCGCTGCCGTCGGCCTCGCGCAGCAGCGAGATCGGCGCGCTGCCGGCGTCGAGCGTCGGGTAGGACTCCAGCTGCCAGCCGTCGCGGGCCAGCGACTGGCGGAAGTAGCCGTGGCGGTAGAGCAGGCCCACCCCGACGATCGGCACCCCGAGGTCGCTCGCGGCCTTGAGGTGGTCACCGGCGAGGATCCCGAGGCCGCCGGAGTACTGCGGCAGCACGGCGGTGATCCCGAACTCCGGGGAGAAGTAGCCGATCGCGGCGGGCAGCCGGTCCCCCGCGGCCAGGCGGCGCTGGTACCAGCGCTCGCCGGTGAGGTACGCCGTCAGCGCGGCGCGCGCCGCGGCCAGCCGCTCCAGGAACCCGGGGTCACCGGCCAGCTGGGCCAGCCGGTCGGGTCCGACCGCGGCCAGCAGCGCGACCGGGTCGTGACCGTGGGCGTGCCACAGGTCGGGGTCGACCTCGGCGAACAGGTCCTGGGTCGGTGGGTGCCAGACCCAGCGCAGGTTGAGGGCGAGCTCGCCCAGCGCAGCCAGCTCGGCCGGGAGGACGGGGCGGACGGTGAGTCGTCGGATGGCGCGCACCGCTCGACCGTAGCCCAGCCGCCGCCCCCGCCGCAGGCGTCCGCCGCAGGCGTCCACCGCTGGCCCGGGACGGCGCGGCACCGCCACACCGACCGTCACACTGGTCGCCATGTGGCGCGCGGAGCCGGAGGCAGGATGCCGGCATTGGGTACAGGCCCCCGGGTCAGCGCCTCCCAGCAAGGTTGGAGCAATGGTCGGTCGCATCCCCGTCATGAACGTCCATCCCGTCGTCGATCTCGGCCGCCAGTCGGCCAAGGCCACCGTCGGAGAACCCCTGCCCGTGCGGGCGACCGTCTTCCGCGAGGGCCACGACCGCCTCGGGGCCGACGTCGTGCTCACCGGCCCCGACGGCGTACGCCGAGCCCCGGTGCGCATGACGCCGCACCCGGAGGTGCCGGACCGCTACGACGCCGAGGTGGTCCCCGACGCCGAGGGGCCGTGGACCTTCGAGGTCCAGGCGTGGTCCGACCCGATCGCGACCTGGCAGCACGCCGCGGGGCTGAAGATCCCGGCCGGCGTCGACGTCGAGCTGATGTTCACCGAGGGCCGGCTGCTGCTCGAGCGGGTGCTGGGTGAGCTCAAGGGCAGGGCGAAGGCGCTCACCGAGGCCCGCCGCGTCGTGCAGGCGGCGCTGACGGCTGCGAACGACACCGCCCGCCCGGTCGAGGCCCGCCTGGCCGCGCTCCAGGACCCCGCGCTCGAGGCCGTGCTCCACGCCCACCCGCTGCGCGAGCTCCTCACCGTCGAGGGCCCGTTCCCGGCGTACGCCGACCGGGAGCGGGCGCTGTTCAGCAGCTGGTATGAGTTCTTCCCGCGCTCCGAGGGCGCCACCGTGGACCCGGTCACCGGCCGGGTGGTCTCCGGCACCTTCCGCACCGCGGCCGAGCGGCTGGACGCGGTCGCGGAGATGGGCTTCGACGTCATCTACCTCCCCCCGATCCACCCGATCGGCGAGGTCAACCGCAAGGGCCCCAACAACAGCCTGACCCCGGGCCCGGACGACCCCGGCTCCCCCTGGGCGATCGGGTCGCGCCACGGCGGGCACGACGCGATCCACCCCGACCTCGGCACCCTCGAGGACTTCGACGCCTTCGTGGCGCGCGCCCGCGGGCTCGGCATCGAGGTCGCCCTCGACCTGGCGCTGCAGGCCGCTCCCGACCACCCGTGGGTGGCCGCGCACCCGGAGTGGTTCACCACCCGCGCGGACGGCACCATCGCGCACGCCGAGAACCCGCCGAAGAAGTACCAGGACATCTACCCGGTCAACTTCGACAACGACCCCGAGGGCATCGCCCAGGAGGTGCTGCGCATCGTGCGGCACTGGATGTCGCACGGCGTGCGGATCTTCCGCGTGGACAACCCGCACACCAAGCCGCTGAGGTTCTGGGAGTGGCTGCTCGCCGAGGTCCGGCGCACCGACCCGGACGTGATCTTCTTGTCCGAGGCCTTCACCCGCCCGGCGATGATGCACGGGCTCGGCGCGGTCGGGTTCCACCAGAGCTACACCTACTTCACCTGGCGCACCGCGCGCTGGGAGCTGGAGGAGTACCTCCGGGAGCTGGCGAGCGAGTCCGACCACCTGATGCGCCCGAACTTCTTCGTCAACACCCCCGACATCCTGCACGCCTACCTGCAGTACGGCGGCCCGGCGGCGTTCAAGGTGCGCGCGGCCCTCGCCGCCACCGGCTCGCCCTCGTGGGGCGTGTACGCCGGCTACGAGCTCTACGAGCACGTCGCGGTGCGCCCCGGCAGCGAGGAGTACCTCGACTCCGAGAAGTACCAGATCCGCATCCGCGACTGGGCGGGCGCCGCAGCCGATGGACGCACCCTCGCGCCGTACCTCACCCGGCTCAACGAGATCCGGCGCCGTCACCCGGCGCTGCAGCTGCTGCGCAACGTGGCCATCCACTCCAGCGACGACGAGAACATCCTGGTGTTCTCCAAGACCCGCACCGACCCCGAGGACACCGTGATCGTCGTGGTCAACCTCGACCCGCACGGCACCCGGGAGACGACCGTCCACCTCGACCTGCCCGCGATGGGGATGGAGGCGGGCGAGGTGTTCGGTGTCCACGACGAGATCACCGGGCAGGACTGGACCTGGAGCCAGCACAACTACGTCCGGCTCGACCCGGCGCACGAGCCGGCCCACATCCTCAGCGTCAGGAGGACGCGTTGACCGTCCCGAGCGACCCCGCCCACCGGCGAGAGCACTCCCCCACAGGCTCCGCACCGAGCCCCTCAGCCCCGAAGGACACCGCCCTGAACCTCCTCCCGCACGACGCCCAGGCCGACGAGCCGGGGCGTCCCGCCGACCCGGAGCCGCCCGCCCGAGCCGACGCCGGCACCCACGTGAGCCCGATGGGGCAGAGCCCCGAGGGCGACCCGTTCCCCGACGACCAGGCGAGCACGCCGGACTGGTTCAAGACCGCGGTGTTCTACGAGGTCCTGGTCCGCTCGTTCCGCGACTCCAACGGCGACGGCATCGGCGACTTCCGCGGCCTCACCGAGAAGCTGGACTACCTGCAGTGGCTCGGCGTGGACTGCCTGTGGCTGCCGCCGTTCTTCTCCTCGCCGCTGCGCGACGGCGGCTACGACGTCTCCGACTACACCAACATCCTTCCCGAGATCGGGACGGTCGAGGAGTTCCACCACTTCCTCGACGAGGCGCACGCGCGCGGCATGCGCGTGATCATCGACTTCGTCATGAACCACACCAGCGACCAGCACCCCTGGTTCCAGGCCAGCCGGGAGGATCCCGACGGCCCGTACGGCGACTTCTACGTCTGGTCCGACACCGACGAGCTCTACTCCGAGGCGCGGATCATCTTCGTCGACACCGAGCCCTCGAACTGGACCTGGGACCCGGTGCGCCAGCAGTACTACTGGCACCGGTTCTTCAGCCACCAGCCCGACCTCAACTTCGACAACCCCGCGGTCCACGACGCGATCCTCGAGGCGATCGGGTTCTGGTTCGACATGGGCCTGGACGGCTTTCGCCTCGACGCGGTGCCGTACCTCTACGAGCGACCCGGCACCAACGGCGAGAACCTCCCGGAGACCCACGACTTCCTCAAGAAGGTGCGTCGCTTCGTCGATGAGAAGTACCCCGGCAAGGTGCTGCTGGCCGAGGCCAACCAGTGGCCCTCCGACGTCGTGGACTACTTCGGCGACTACGAGTCCGGCGGCGACGAGTGCCACATGTGCTTCCACTTCCCGGTGATGCCGCGCATCTTCATGGCGGTGCGCCGCGAGTCGCGGTTCCCGATCTCGGAGATCCTCGACCAGACGCCGCCGATCCCGAGCGGCTGCCAGTGGGGCATCTTCTTGCGCAACCACGACGAGCTGACCCTGGAGATGGTCACCGACGAGGACCGCGACTACATGTGGAACGAGTACGCCAAGGACCCGCGGATGAAGGCCAACATCGGCATCCGCCGGCGCCTCGCGCCGCTGCTGGACAACGACATCAACCAGATGGAGCTCTTCTGCGCGCTCCTGCTGTCGCTGCCCGGCTCGCCGGTCCTCTACTACGGCGACGAGATCGGCATGGGCGACAACATCTGGCTCGGTGACCGCGACGGCGTGCGCACCCCGATGCAGTGGACGCCGGACCGCAACGCCGGGTTCTCCTCGGCGACCCCGGGCAAGCTGCACCTGCCGCTGAACCACGACCCGGTCTACGGCTACCAGTCGGTCAACGTCGAGGCCCAGCTGGAGAACACCTCCTCGCTGCTGCACTGGACGCGCCGGATGATCCACGCCCGCCGCAACCACCCGGCGTTCGGGCTCGGCTCCTTCGTGGACCTGGGCGGGTCGAACCCCTCGGTCCTCAGCTATGCCCGCGAGCACGAGCAGGCCGACGGCAGCCGCGACGTGATCGTGTGCGTGCACAACCTCTCCCGCTTCCCGCAACCGGTCGAGCTCGACCTGCGCCGCTTCGAGGGGATGATCCCCGTCGAGCTGCTCGGCGGCGTGCCGTTCCCGCGGATCGGCGAGCTGCCCTACCTGCTCACCCTGAGCGGCTACGGCTTCTACTGGTTCCGGCTCGCCGAGTCCGACAACACCGAGGAGGCGACGTTGCTGTGACTCCCCAGTCCAGACACACCAAGCACGCCAGCACCCATCTCGACCCCCAGATCTTCGCCGACTACCTGGTCAAGACCAGGTGGTTCGCCGGAAAGGGCCGTTCCTTCACGGTGAGCGGCATCCGGCGCATCGGCGACGTGCCCGGCACCGGCGGCGTCGAGCCCCGGGTGGTCAACCACCTCGTCGAGCTGACCTACGACGACGCGCCCGGCGGGGAGGCCACCACCGAGCTCTACCAGGTGCCGCTCGCGCTGTACGCCGAGCCGGTCGAGCGCCTCGACCACGCCTTCATCGGCTGGTGGGAGGAGCCCGGCGCCGGCTGGGTCCACGCCTACGACGCGCTGCACGACCGGGCCGCGATGGCGGCCTGGCTGCACACCTTCGTGGCGGGCGTGCCCGCCGAGGGCGGCGCCTGGACCGACCCGGACTCCGGGCTGGTCTTCCACCGCATGCCCGGGCACGACCTCTCCCCCGACGCGACCGCCGCGCTGTTCTCCGGTGAGCAGTCGAACTCCACCGTGCTGTTCGGCGACCACGCCGCGATGAAGGTGTTCCGCAAGGTCACCCCCGGCGCGAACCCCGACATCTCCGTCCACGAGGCGCTCACCCGCGCCGGCTCCGAGCACGTCGCCGCGCTCTACGGCTGGGTGGAGTGGAGCGACCCCGAGGGCCAGCACGGCGCCGCGGACCCCGAGGGCGCCGACGCCGCCGACGACCTCGGCGGTCCCGAGGCACCGGTCCTGCAGCTGGCGATGCTCCAGGAGTTCCTGCGCACCGGCACCGACGGCTGGGACCTGGCGCTGGCCAGCGTGCGCGACCTGTTCGCCGAGGCCGACCTGCACGCCGACGAGGTCGGCGGCGACTTCTCCGGAGAGGCGGCCCGGCTGGGCGAGGCGCTGCGCGAGGTGCACGCCGTGCTCGTCGCCCAGTTCGGCCGCGAGCAGCGCGACGCGGCCGAACTGGCCGCCGCGATGACGCAGCGGCTCAGCGACGCGCTCGCCGTCGTACCCCCGCTGGCGGAGTACGCCGACGCGCTGCGCGCGGCGTACGACCGGCTGGCCGGCCTGGGGGCGGTCGAGGTGCAGCGCGTGCACGGCGACCTGCACCTGGGCCAGACCCTGCGCATCTCGGCGGGCTGGAAGATCGTCGACTTCGAGGGCGAGCCGGCCAAGACGCTGGCCGAGCGCCAGCTGCCCGACTCCCCCTGGCGCGACGTCGCCGGGATGCTGCGCTCCTTCGACTACGCCCCGCAGGTCGTGGCCCGCTCGCTGGCCGAGGAGGACTTCGAGGGCGCCGCCCAGCGCGCCTACCGCGCCGAGGAGTGGGCCGAGCGCAACAAGCAGCACTTCCTGCAGGCCTACGCCGGCGGCCCGCTCACCGACGAGCAGCAGATCCTGCTCGACGCCTACGTCGCCGACAAGGCCGTCTACGAGACCGTCTACGAGACGCGCAACCGGCCGAGCTGGGTCACCATCCCGCTGACCGCGATCGCGAGGATCGGAGCCTCATGAACCACCGCCCCACCGACCCGACCACCCGCCGTCCCGTGGACCGCAGCGAGCTCGACCAGCTGGTGCGGGGCGAGCACGGCGACCCGCACAGCATCCTCGGCGCCCACCCCTACCAGGGCGCGGTGACGGTGCGGGTGCTGCGCCCGCTGGCCTCCTCGGTCACCATCCAGCACGCCACCCCCGACGGGCACGCCGCGACCCGCCTCGAGCACGAGTACGAGGGCGTCTGGGTCGGCGTGCTGCCGCTCACCGAGGTCCCGGACTACCGGATCTCGGTGGCCTACGAGGGCGAGCCGACCCTCGTCGACGACCCCTACCGCTTCTTGCCGACGCTCGGTGAGATGGACCTGCACCTGGTCAACGAGGGGCGCCACGAGGAGCTGTGGCGGGCCCTCGGCGCCCACGTGCGCCGCTATCCCGGCGTGCTCGGCGAGGTCACCGGCACCTCCTTCGCGGTGTGGGCCCCGCACGCGCGCGGGGTCCGGCTCAAGGGCGACTTCAACGCCTGGGACGGCCGTGAGCACCCGATGCGCCAGCTCGGCTCCTCCGGGGTCTGGGAGCTCTTCGTGCCCGGCGTCGGGTCCGGCACGGCGTACAAGTACGCCGTGCTCGGCGCCGACGGGGTGTGGCGCGAGAAGGCCGACCCGATGGCCACCTGGGCCGAGGAGCCGCCGAAGACCGCCTCGCGGGTCTATGAGTCCTCCTACACCTGGGGCGACGAGGAGTGGATGCGCACCCGGGGCGAGCGGCCGGCCGTCGCGCGCCCGATGTCGATCTATGAGCTCCACCTCGCCTCCTGGCGCCGCGACCGCAGCTGGGAGCAGCTGGCCGAGGAGCTCCCGGCGTACGTCGCGGAGCTGGGCTTCACCCACGTCGAGCTGATGCCGGTGATGCAGCACCCGTTCGGCGGGTCGTGGGGCTACCACGTCACCTCCTACTTCGCACCCGACGCGCGCTTCGGCGACCCCGACGGGTTCCGGCTGCTCGTCGACCGGCTGCACCAGGCCGGGATCGGCGTGATCCTGGACTGGGTGCCCGGGCACTTCGCCACCGACGAGTGGGCGCTGGTCCGCTTCGACGGCACCCCGCTGTATGAGGACCCCAACCCGCAGCGCGGCTGGCACCGCGAGTGGGGCTCGCACATCTTCAACTTCGGTCGCCACGAGGTGCGCAACTTCCTCTACGCCAACGCGATCTACTGGCTGGAGGAGTTCCACGCCGACGGGCTGCGCGTGGACGGCGTCGCCTCGATGCTCTACCTCGACTACTCCCGCGAGGAGGGCGAGTGGACGCCCAACGTGCACGGCGGGCGCGAGAACCTCGAGGCCATGCAGTTCCTCCAGGAGATGAACGCCACCGTCTATCGCCGCGTCCCCGGCATCACCACGATCGCGGAGGAGTCGACCTCCTGGCCCGGCGTCACCCAGCCCACCTCTGCGGGCGGCCTGGGCTTCGGCTTCAAGTGGAACATGGGCTGGATGCACGACTCGCTGGGCTACGTGCAGCACGAGCCCGTGCACCGCGTCCACCACCACGGCGAGATGACGTTCTCGCTGGTCTATGCGTGGTCGGAGAACTACGTGCTGCCGATCAGCCACGACGAGGTCGTGCACGGCAAGGGCTCGCTGCTGCGCAAGATGCCCGGCGACCGCTGGCAGCAGCTGGCCGGCCTGCGCGCCTACCTGGCCTTCATGTGGGCCCACCCGGGCAAGCAGCTGCTGTTCATGGGCGCGGAGATGGGCCAGGAGTCGGAGTGGGCCGAGGCGCGGGAGCTGGACTGGTGGCTGCTGGACCACCCCGAGCACCGCGGCGTGCACTCGTTGGTGCGTGACCTCAACGCGACGTACGTCCAGACGCCGGCGCTGTGGGCCCAGGACCACGAGCCGGCCGGGTTCGCCTGGCTGGACGCCAACGACGCCGAGCACAACGTCTTCTCCTTCGCCCGCCGCGCCCCCGGCGAGCCGGACCTGGTCTGCGTGGCCAACTTCGCCGCGACGCCGCACCAGGACTACCGGCTCGCCCTGCCCGCGGCCGGGCGCTGGGAGGAGGTGCTCAACACCGACGCGGCGACCTACACCGGCTCCGGCGTCGGCAACCTCGGCGCCGTGACAGCGGTCGAGGGCAGCCACCTCGGCCAGCCGGCGTACGCCGACATCGTGGTGCCGCCGCTGGCGACGGTGTGGTTGCGACGCGTTGACTGATCACCCGTCGCTGCCGCGGACCGGCCGGCGAACCTTGCGGACCGGTCCGGGCGGCGCGGGCTTTCCCGACGTGGCTAGGGTGGCGGCGTGACCGAGCAGCCCAGCCTCACCGACGGGACGGTCACGCTGCGTGCGTGGCGCGAGTCCGATGTGGAGGTCGCGATCGCAGGCCATGACGAGCCAGTCCTGCACTGGCTCGGCGTCGAGGAGGGCCCCAGCGCCGACCAGCACCGGCAGGCCATCCGCGTCTGGACCGAGCGCTTCTCCACCAGCAACCGCATCGGCTACGCCATCGAGGCCGGTGGCGAGCTGGTCGGCGGCTGCCAGCTGCGCGTCGACGACCAGACCACCGGCGAGCTGCAGTGGGTGCTCTACGCCGGGCACCGCGGCCGGGGCCACGCCACCCGCGCGGTCCGGGTGCTGGCCGACTGGGCGCTCACCGCGGTCGGCCAGGGCGGACTGGGCCTGACCCGGGTCGAGGCCCACATCGAGCCCACCAACGAGTCCGCGCTGCGCGTGGCCAGCCGCGCCGGGCTGCGCCGCGAGGGCGTGCGCCGCATCGTCGCCGGCACCGGCGAGCAGCCCGCGGCCACCGAGTACGTCGTGCTCGCCCGGCTCGCCGACGACCCGCCGGTCAGCGACCCGTCCAGCTTCCGCTCGCTGCTGAACTCCTTCCTGCCCCGCAAGCGCGCGATCGGGCAGATGCTGCTGCGCGACACCTCCGGGCGGGTGCTGCTGTGCAACCTGACCTACAAGAAGGACTGGGACCTGCCCGGCGGCGTCGTCGAGGTGGGCGAGTCCCCGCAGCTGGCCGCCGCCCGCGAGGTCGAGGAGGAGCTCGGGCTGGTCGTCAAGCCCGGTCAGCTGATCCTCACCGACTGGATGCCGCCGTGGAGCGGCTGGGACGACGCGCTCTGCCTGGTCTTCGACGGCGGCGTGCACGACCCGGCGATCCTCGACCGCGCGGTCTACCAGGCCCGCGAGATCCGCTCGGCGGAGTTCTGCACCCTCGAGCAGGCCACCGAGCGCTGCGCCGACTTCACCCTGCGCCGCCTCACCGCTGCGCTCGCCAGCATCGAGCACGGCGGCGCGGCGTACACCGAGTCCGGCCGCTGACCCACCCGCGAGTCGGCGCCATTGGTTGCCCGAGTCGGCGGGTCCTGCCCCGGCTCTGCCATGCCTATGACGGGTGGCCGGTCAGGCTCCGCGCCGGCGGCGGCACTGGTACGACGGCGGGGCGGCCACGCTGCGGACGGAGCGCGACCAGCACGCCCGCGACCAGCAGCAGCCCGCCGAGCGCCTCCCCCGCGCTCGGGACCTGGGCGAGCAGCAACCAGGCCGACGCCATGGCCACCACGGGCGCGAGCAGGACCCACGGCACCACCGCGGCGGAGGGGTTGCGCGCCAGCAGGGAGTTGAACAGCCCGTAGCCCACCAGGGAGGCGAGCACGGCGGTGTAGAGCGTGGAGACCAGGGCCTGCCAGCCGAAGGCGTCGATCCCGGCAGCCACGGCCGCAGGCCCCTCGACCGCGAGTGAGAGGGCCACCATCGGGACCGGGACCACGACCGCGGACCAGACCGTCAGGCCGAAGCCGCCCGGCACGCGTGCCGCCCTCGACACGACGTTCCCGATGCCCCACGACAGCGCGCCCATCAGGCACAGCAGCAACGCCGCGAGGGTGACGTCTCCGCCGCGACCGATCGCCACCACGACCAGGCCGATCACGCCGACCGCGACGCCGACGGCCTGGGCCCCCGTGGGTCGCTCACGCAGCGCGAGCGCGGCGATGAGGATCGTGAACACCACCTGCCCCTGCAGCACCAGTGCCGCCAGCCCCGGCGGCAGTCCGGCGGCCATCGCGACGTAGAGGAAGCCGAACTGTCCCGCGGACATGAACAGCCCCACCGCACCGAGCACCCGCCAGGACACGTCGGGACGGGGCACCAGCAGGACCGCGGGGAAGACCACCAGCAGGAACCGGCAGGCCAGGAACAGCAGTGGCGGCACCTCGCCCATCCCCCAGTCGATGACCACGAAGTTGAAGCCCCACAGAGTCGCCACCAGAGCGGCGAGGAGGGAGTCGCGTCGGTTCACCCCGACAGCCTCGCGGACCATCACCGTGCAGCACCAGCGAACAATCATGCACGTTTTGCTTTAGCGTTGCTTCATGATCGATCTCGACGCCGTCGTCGCCCTGCGGGCCGTCGCGACCCACGGGTCCGTGAGCGCGGCCGCAGCCTCGCTCGACTTCACCCCCTCGGCGGTCTCCCAACAGGTCAAGCGTCTCGAGCGCAGCACCGGCGTCCCGCTGCTCGAGCGGGTCGGACGCGGCGTGGTCCTGACCCGTCAGGGCCGTCACCTCGTCGAGAGCAGCACCCCGCTGCTCGCCGGCCTGGAGGAGCTGGAGAGCGGCCTGCACCGAGAGGCGCAGACCGTGACAGGACGGCTGCGGGTGGCGGCCTTCTCGACCGCCATCTGCGGGCTGGTGGCCCCGGTCGTGCGTGCCGTGCTCGACGCCCATCCCGACCTCGCGGTCACGGTGTCCGAGCGCGAGCCCTGGGACGCCGTCGACCTCGTCGCCACCGACCAGGCCGACCTCGGGATCGTGCACCAGTGGGGCGACGTACCGCTCGTCGTGCCCGACCACGTCGCGCTCACCCCGCTCGCCGACGACCGGGCCGACGTCGTGCTCCACCGCGAGCACCCACTCGCCGGACGCGCGCGGCTGCGCCCGCACGACCTCCTCGACGAGGGCTGGGTCGCGACCCCGCGCAGCACGATCTGCCGGCAGTGGCTGGAGCGGATGTACGTCGGCACCGGCCACCTCCCGCGCGTCGTGCACGAGTCCTGGGAGTTCGACGCCCACCTGGCGATGGTGCGTGCCCGGCTCGGGATCGCCCTCGTGCCCCGCCTGGGCCGCTCGCCGCTCGGGGCGGACCTGTGCGCGGTGCAGATGCACGACCCCGTCCCGGTACGCCGGGTGCTCGTGGTCCACCGGCGCAGCATGTCCAGCTCCCCCGCCCTCGGCGCCATGCTCGAGGCGCTGCGCGCGGCCGGGCCCGTGGGCAGCGCCCCGTAGCGGGCGCCGGACGCGGCCGCGCCTGGCCGTCAGTCAGCGATAGTCCGCCACATGAGGGTCGTGAATCGGCCGATCCACGACCCTGGTGTGGCGGACTACCTCAGCGCTCAGCAGCGGGCGAGGTTGCGGGCGTATCCGACAAAGCTGCCCAGGCCGCCTACGGGCCCGCTGATCCCGGTGCCCATCTCGCTGCCCGCCTTGACGACCATCGACTTCGTCCCCGAGATCTTGCCCGCTGCGCGCACCGAGACGGTGCGCGTGATGTTGGGGCCGGAATAACGATGCAGCATCCCCTTGTAGACGACGTCGTTCGCCCGGTTGTCCAGGCGCACCCGGACCCGCACGTCGCCGCCGCCGAGCGGGACCTTGCAGACCTGGACCTTCGCGCCGTCAACCCGGGCGCCGGTCGTCCAGGCGGCCTGGGCCGGCGGAGCGAGGAACACGCCGGCGGCCAGGACGGACGTGACGGCCGAGGCCGCCAGGGTCAGTCGGCGAGGCGAGCGAGACGGCGCAGGGAGGGTCCGAGGCATGCCGGAAGGCTAACCACCGACACCCGGGCGGAAACCTCCCGCCCGGCGCTCAAGGGCTCGACGAGGGCTGGGTCGCCGCCCCCGCAGCACGAGGGGCCCGGGCCGGCCGCTCAGCAGCGGGCGAGGCTGCGGGCGTAGCCGATCGCGCTGCCGTGGTCGACGCCCGGGCCGCTGATGCCGGTGCCCATCAGGTGGCCCGGCTTCACGACCAGCGACTTCGTGCCAGAGATCGTCCCGCCCGCAGCGCGGACCGTGACGCTGCCCGAGCCGCCGGTGAGTCGCTCCAGCGAGCCGCGGTAGACCTGGCTCGAGGCCCGGTTGTCCAGGCGCACCCGCACCCGGACGTCGCCGCCGGTGAGCGGGACCTTGCAGACCTGCACCTTGACGCCGTTGGCCTTGGCGCCGGTCGTCCAGGCCGCTTGGGCCGGCGGCGCGAGCACCGTCCCTGCAGCCGCGAGCGAGGTGAGGGCGGCTGCCCCCAGGGCGAGCCGGCGGCGGACGGAGGCGGCGGTGCTGAGGCGTCGAGGCATGCCGGAAGGCTAACCGTGCCCCACCGCCCCGAAACCCCGAGTCGGCTCTTGTGGTTGCGCGAGTCGGCGCTCGTGGCGTGCCCGACCGGCGTACGACGGGCCTCCGCTCAGTAGCAGGCCCAGGACCACCACAGCGAGGAGGTCTCGCCACGACGCAACGAAGCCGGGTCGCCGAAGAGCCAGGCGATCCCGCTGTCGCCCCACTCGGTGAACACCCCCTCGTCGGAGTCCAGCTGAAGGATCAGCGTGTCGGCACCCGGCGCCGCGGCGGCAGGGTCCTGCGCCTCGGCGCACCGCGGGTCCCCCTGGACGATGCAGGGCCAGCCGCCGACCTTGTCGCCGCCGCCGATCGCCGGCGGCTCCTCCTCCGGGTCGTCCTGACCCGGCACGGTGTCTCCGCCGTAGACATCGGTGAACGCGTCGCCGGCCGCCTCTCCGATGCGCTCGAGACGGTCCTCGTCCCCCAGGACGCCGAGGCGCTCGGGGCGATAGCCCTCGTGCAGGTCGGTGACCGCGGGCAGGGAGCTCTCCACCACGAACCGGACGGCGGTGGCCCGGTCGCGGTGCAGGAGCGGGGAGGACCACTCACCGGACCCGGTGTCCGGCACCGCGGCCGAGACCGGCTGGGCCGCCTCCCGGGTCAGCTCGTCGGCGGAGTAGAAGCGGGCGTACGCGCGGTCGCGGTGCTCGAAGGACAGCCCGAAGCACTCCACGGCGGGCACGAACCACTGCAGCAGGCCGCTGTCGGGGAGCTCCTGGAGGCCGCGCGTGCTCGGGACGCTGTCCGAGGCGGCCAGCGCCGCCGCGAGGTCGGCGAAGTTGACCTGTGCCACGAACGCCAGCGGCGCCCCCGCCTCGTCGGTCGGCCAGGACGTCCCGGCGGGCAGGTAGGGGTGGCCGCCGACGTAGGAGCCGCGGACATCCGTCGCAGGACCGTCGGGGAGGAGCCGCGCCTGCGCCTGGGCCAGGTCCGCGAGGGCGTCGACGACGTCCTCGGCGCCCTCGAGCAGGCCGAGGCGGGAGGTGACCAGCGCCAGCTCGTCGTAGGGCAGCGGGCCGCGGGGCCCGGTCTCAGAGGTCGAGGTCATGGGTGGAGCCTGACCACCGACCGGGCCTCGGAAACCCGCCGTGACGCGCGGGCCTCAGGCCTCGACCAGGTCCCGCGCGAGCGTGGTCGCGCCGACCACCGCCGCCGGCATCACGAGTACGGCGCCGAGCGGCACCAGGAAGCAGACCTGCACCGACATCCCGAAGGTGAGCACCTGCAGCCGGTGCCGGCGCAGCAGCCGGGACCGCTCGCGACCGTCCAGGCCACGAGCCTCGAGCGGGCGACCCACCAGCTCACCGGCCAGGAACCAGGCCGAGACGCAGAAGCCGCCGGCCAGCGCGACCATCGTGCCGACGACCGGCACCAGTCCGACCAGGACGACGCCCAGCGTGGTCGCGACGCCGAGCAGCACCAGGGCGAGGCCGTCGCCGACCGAGCGCAGCAGACCGACCTCGCCCTCGGGCACCGGGCCGCCGAGCGACTCCTCGGTGGCGCGCCAGATCCGGGCGTAGAAGGGATCGCCGACCAGCAGCGTCAGCGCGACGAACGTGGCCGCGGCGAGCACCACGAACCCGGCCAGGAGCGCGAGCGCGAGGGTGATCCGCACGATCCGGCGCACGGTCAGCGAGGCGTCGTCGACGAACGGCGTCGCCCAGCCGACCAGGTCGCCGAGCACCACCACCAGCACCACGAACGCCGCGAGCAGCACCAGCAGCACCAGCAGGGCCGGCACCAGGCCGAGCAGCATCAGGCGCGGGCGCCGGCGCCACATGCCGAAACCGCGCACGAGGTGGCCGGGCCCCGAGCGCCCGGCGGCGCCCGCCAGGGCAGCGCGTCCGGGAGCGCCCGCGGGCCCCGCGGGGACCGTCTCGTGCTCAGTCACGGCCGGTGCTCAGAAGAGCGCCGAGGCGAGGTTCTGCCGGCCCCGCAGCACCCGCGGGTCGTCGTTGCCGACGGCGGCGAAGAGGCCGAGCAGGTGGTCGCGGGCGCGGGCGCGCTCGGCCCCCGCCGTACGACGTACCAGGTCGACGAGGCGGTTGAACGCGTCGTCGACGTGGCCGCCGAGCATGTCGAGGTCGGCGACCATGGTCTGGGCGTCGATGTCGTCGGGGTCGGCCGCCGCCGCGGCACGGGCGGCCTGCAGGTCGACGCCCTGGGTGCGCTGGAGGACCTTGGCCATCGCCAGGCCGGCGGCGGCCTCGGTGTCGGCGGGGTTGGCGTCGACGAGCTTCTGGTACTCCGCGACCGCGCGGTCGATGTCGCCCTCGCCGAGCGCGTCCTGGGCCGCGGCGTAGCGGGGGTCCACCTGCTCCTCCTCGCCCTCGCCGGCGGCGACGTGGCGCGGCTGGTGGCGGTCGGTGATGCCCTGCACGGTGAGCTGCTGGGCGAGCTGGGTGAACATCGCGCGCAGGTCGGCGGCCGGGACCGGCCCCGGGATCGGCTGGGTCGCCGGGCGGCCGTCGAGCAGCACCAGCATCAGCGGTACCTGCGGGATCTGCATGGCCTGGGCGATCTGCGGCGAGGCGTCGACGTCGATCAGGGCGGCCAGGAAGCGGCCCTCGTGCTCGGTGACCACGGCGGCCACGTCGGCGGCGAAGGTGTCGCCGGGCGCGGCCTGCGAGGGCGAGTGGAAGACCAGCACGACCGGCGCGGTCATCGAGGCCTCGAGGGTGCTCTGGAAGTTCGCCTCGTTGACGTCCACGACGTACGCCGAGCCGCCGCCGGTGGGCGCGGCGCCACCGGCCGGGGCACCCGCGGGGGGCGGCGTCGGGGCCGGTCGCTTCAGCGCCGACAGGTCGATGGCACCGGGACGGGAGAACGGCTGCTGCGTCATGGCCCACATCCTAGGGAAGAGGGCCGCATCCGCGCCCGCGCCGTCCGCGCCGACCGCCGCTGCCGGGGTCAGCCGGGGCTGGTTCCGTGGCCGGCCCCGGGTCCGGTCGGGGTGCCGGTGGCGAGCAGCTCGTCGGCGGCCGCGTAGGGGTCGCTCTCCCCCGCCGCGACCCGCGCAGCGAGGGCGTCGAGCTCGACCCGGGCGCCGAGTCCGCCCCAGCGGGCCCGCATCGTCGTCAGCGCGATGGCCTCGATCTCCGCACGGGCGCGCCGTTCGCGGCGACGGCCGAGCTCACCGGTGTCGCGCAGCCAGACGTGGTGCGCGTCGAGCGCCTCGACGACCTCGCCCACCCCGGTCCCGCTGCGTGCCGAGGCGGCCAGCACCGGCGCGCGCCAGGCGTCCTCCTCGCGCTCGGCGAGCGCCAGCATCGAGCGCAGGTCGCGGCGCACCTGCTCGGCGCCGTCGCGGTCGGCCTTGTTGACGACGTAGACGTCGCCGATCTCCAAGATCCCGGCCTTCGCGGCCTGGATGCCGTCACCCATGCCCGGCGCCAGCAGCACCACCGTGGTGTCGGCCTGGGCGGCGATGTCGACCTCGCTCTGCCCGACCCCGACGGTCTCGACGAGCACCACGTCGTACGCCGCGGCGTCGAGCACGCGGATCGCCTGCGGCGTCGACCAGGCCAGGCCGCCGAGGTGTCCACGCGCCGCCATCGAGCGGATGAACACGTCCCGGTCCGCCGCGTGGTCGGACATCCGGACCCGGTCCCCGAGCAGGGCGCCGCCGGAGAACGGCGAGGACGGGTCCACCGCGAGCACGCCGACCCGGCGGCCGGCCTGGCGGAAGGCCCGCACGAGCGCGCTGGTGGAGGTGGACTTGCCGACGCCGGGCGCGCCGGTCAGGCCGATGACCCGCGCGCGGCCGGTGTGCGGAGCCAGGGCGGCGGACACCTCGCGCAGCAGCGGCGACTCGTCCTCGACCAGCGAGACCAGGCGCGCCACCGCGCGCGGCTCACCGGCGCGCGCGGCCTCGACGAGGTCGGGGACCGACGCCTGTCGGCGCCGGCCCCCGCTCGGGGTGCTCAAGGTGGATCAGGCCTGCGGGACCCGGACGATCAGCGCGTCGCCCTGACCGCCGCCGCCGCACAGCGCGGCCGCGCCGAGACCGCCGCCGCGGCGCTTGAGCTCCAGGGCGAGGTGCAGCACGATCCGGGCGCCGGACATCCCGACCGGGTGCCCCAGCGCGATGGCGCCGCCGTTGACGTTGACCTTGGCGTCGTCGAGGCCCAGCTCGCGTGCCGAGGAGATGCCGACCGCGGCGAAGGCCTCGTTGAACTCGACCAGGTCGAGGTCGGTGGGCGCGATGCCCTCCTTCTCGCAGGCCTTCGCGGTGGCCACGGCGGGCTGGAGCTGCAGGGTGGAGTCGGGGCCCGCGACCTGGCCGTGGGCGCCGATCTCGGCGAGCCACTCCAGGCCGAGCTCCTCGGCCTTGGCCTTGCTCATCACGACGACCGCGCAGGCGCCGTCGGAGATCTGCGAGGACGACGCGGCGGTGATCGTGCCCTCCTTGTTGAAGGCGGGGCGCAGCTTGCTCAGCGACTCGGCGGTGGTGTCGCCGCGGACGCCCTCGTCCTCGGAGACCACGACCTCGCCCTTGCGGGTCTTGACCGTCACCGGCACGACCTCGTCGGCGAACACGCCGTTCTTCCAGGCCAGCGCGGCCTTCTGGTGCGACTGGGCGGCGAAGGTGTCCTGCTCCTCGCGGGTGAGGTTCTGCGCCGCGGCGTTGCACTCCTCGGTCAGCAGACCCATCGCCTGGCTGGTGAACTGGTCGAACAGGGCGTCGTAGGCCATCGAGTCGACGAGCTTGACGTCGCCGAACTTGATGCCCTCGCGCGACTTGGGCAGGAAGTGCGGCGCGTTGGTCATGGACTCCATGCCGCCGGCCACGACGATCTCGCACTCCCCGGCGCGCACGAGCTGGTCGGCCAGCGCGATCGCGTTGACGCCGGACAGGCACACCTTGTTGATGGTGATCGAGGGGACGTTCATCGGGATGCCGCCGGCGACCGCGGCCATCCGGGCGGGGTTCTGCCCGGCGCCGGCCTGGATGACCTGCCCCATGATCACGTAGTCGACCTGCTCGCCGGTGACGCCGGCCTTCTCCAGTGCGCCCTTGATGGCGACGCCACCGAGGTCGGCGGCCGAGAGGTCCTTCAGGCCGCCGGAGAGACGGCCGATCGGGGTGCGCGCCCCGGCGACGATGACAGTTGCGGACATGGTGGGTTTCCTCCAGTGGTCGCCGGCCGCGGGACGGACCGGTGGTCGAGGGCGATGTCGGCGACACTACCCACGTCGTTGCAGGGTGGCGAGGCACGTCCGGACGGCCCCGCCTGAGGCACTTGTCACAACCCGTCGCGGGGCGTGGGGCGAGGCGTCACCATGTCGGCATGACCAGCCTCGAGATCCCCGCCCACCTGTTCACCCACATCGACCACGTCGGCATCGCGGTGCCCGACCTGGACGCCGCGATCGCCTTCTACCAGGAGACCTTCGGGATGCGCCTGGCCCACCAGGAGGTCAACGAGGCCCAGGGCGTGCGCGAGGCGATGATGGCGGTCGGCGACTCCGGCTCCTGCATCCAGCTGCTCGCCCCGCTCGATGAGACCTCGACGATCGCGAAGTTCCTCGACCGCTCCGGGCCCGGCCTGCAGCAGCTCGCCTACCGCGTCACCGACATCGAGCAGGTCAGCGCGATCCTGCGCGAGCGCGGCCTGCGCCTGCTGTACGACGCGCCGCGTCGCGGCACCTCGGACTCGCGCATCAACTTCGTGCACCCCAAGGACGCCGGCGGCGTCCTGGTCGAGCTCGTGGAGCCGGCGGCCACCGCGCACTGAGCCGCGCCGAGGCCGGGTGGGGCCGGGTGAGACCTACGCCACACCCGATGTTCAGAGTTGGTTACCCGTGGGTATCTTCGCGGCACCACCCGACCTAGGAGCTCACGTGCAGCAGATCCTCGACGCCATCCAGGCCGACGACGCCACCCCTCAGGACTTCGCCTCCCTGGCCCTCCCCGAGTCCTACCGCGCCGTGACGGTGCACCAGGACGAGGTGGACATGTTCGAGGGGTTGTCCAGCAGGGAGAAGGATCCCCGCAAGTCCCTGCACGTCGACGAGGTGCCGCTGCCCGAGCTCGGCCCGGGTGAGGCGTTCGTGGCGGTGATGGCCTCCGCGATCAACTACAACACCGTGTGGACCTCGATCTTCGAGCCGGTCTCGACCTTCGGGTTCCTCGAGCGCTACGGACGCACCTCGCCCCTCGGCAAGCGCCACGACCTGCCCTACCACATCGTGGGCTCCGACCTCTCCGGCGTCGTGCTGAAGACCGGCCCCGGCGTCACCAAGTGGAAGCCGGGCGACCGGGTCGTGGCGCACTGCCTCTCCGCCGAGCTCGAGGGCCCCGACGGGCACAACGACACGATGCTCGACCCCGAGCAGCGGATCTGGGGCTTCGAGACCAACTTCGGCGGCCTCGCCGAGGTCGCGATGGTCAAGGCCAACCAGCTGATGCCGAAGCCCGAGCACCTCACCTGGGAGGAGGCCGCCTCGCCGGGCCTGGTCAACTGCACGGCGTACCGCCAGCTGGTGAGCAAGAACGGCGGCGACATGAAGCAGGGCGACAACGTCTTGATCTGGGGTGCCTCCGGCGGCCTGGGCGGCTTCGCGACGCAGTACGCCCTCAACGGCGGTGCCACCCCGATCTGCGTGGTCTCCAGCGAGGAGAAGGCGGCGATCGCGCGCTCGATGGGCGCGGAGCTGATCATCAACCGCTCCGAGGAGGACTACCGCTTCTGGAACGACGAGGGCACCCAGCAGGACCCGCGTGAGTGGAAGCGGTTCGGCGCGAAGATCCGCGAGCTGACCGGCGGTGAGGACATCGACATCGTCTTCGAGCACCCCGGGCGCGAGACGTTCGGCGCGAGCGTGTTCGTCACCCGCAAGGGCGGCACCATCACCACCTGCGCCTCGACGTCGGGCTACATGCACGAATACGACAACCGCTACCTGTGGATGAACCTCAAGAAGATCATCTCCAGCCACTTCGCGAACTACCGCGAGTCGTGGGAGGCCAACCGCCTGGTCGCGAAGGGGGCCATCCACCCGACGCTGTCGCGCACCTACCAGCTCGAGGAGACCGGGCAGGCGGCGCTCGACGTGCACCACAACCTGCACCAGGGCAAGGTCGGCGTGCTGTGCCTGGCTCCCCAGGAGGGCCTCGGCGTGCGCAACCACGAGCTCCGCGCCCGGCACGAGACCGCGATCAACCGGTTCCGCGGGGTCTGACCCGGGTCTGACACGGGTCTGACACGGGGCTCCCCCGGGCGTGTCCGGCTCCGGCCGGCAGCGCCCGGGCGGAGCAGCGGTGAAGAACCCGTCCACCCCTCGAATCGTCGGGTGTGGCGGGTGGGTTCTTCACCGCCCATCGGGGAGGATGGGGACCAGCGGGGGCGCCGGCTCGCACCGGTCGCACCGTCATAGCGATCCACCCGATCTCAGTGGAAGAGGAACTCGATGAGCGACCAGGGTCTGTCCATCTTCGACGACGAGCCGGAGCGCGGCGCCTCGCCGGACGCCGACAAGACACAGGTCATCCCCGTCGTCGCGAACGGCCCCTCGAGCTCGGCCCGCCCGACCGGACGTCCCGCCGCCCGCCAGGGCAGCCCGACCCCCGGAGCCGCGGGCACGCCGCCGCAGGCGGCCCCCCGCACTCCCGCGCCGGCGCCGCGCGCTGCCGCGCCGGTCGAGCGCTTCCCGGTGGTGCGCCGCAACGGCTACGAGCCCACCGCCGTCGATGCCCGCATCGCCCAGCTCGCCGGCGAGCGCGCCGGGCTCGCCTCCGGCCTCGCCGAGGCCGAGCAGCGCGCCGCCGCCCTGCACGCCGAGCTGGAGCGGGCCCGCGAGCAGCTCGCCGAGGCCGAGAACCCGTCGTACGCCGGCCTGGGCGGGCGCGCGAGCGCCATGCTGCGCCTGGCCGAGGAGGAGGCCGGCGAGATCCGCGAGACCGCGCTGCGCGAGGCCGCCGAGATCCGCGAGCAGGCCGTTCGCGACGCGAAGGCCACGCGCGCCGACGCCGCACGCGAGGCCGAGGACATGCGCGTGGTGCAGCTCCAGGAGCTCGACGAGCAGCGGGCGCGTGCCATCGCCGACGCCGAGCAGGAGCGCGCCCTGGCCCGCAGCGAGGCCGAGGACCTGCGCGCGTCGGCCCGACGCGAGGCCGAGCAGCTGCGCCTCGCCTCCCAGCAGGAGGCCACCGAGCTGCGTACCTCCGCCCAGCGCGAGGTCGAGCAGGCGCGCGCCGCAGCCGACCGCGAGGTGCAGGAGGCCCGCCGGATGCTCGCGGTCGAGAAGGAGCGCCTGGCCCGCGAGGCCACCGACTTCCACAAGAGCGCGACCGCCGAGACCCGCAAGCTGGTCGAGGAGGCCGAGGCCCGCGCCCAGGCCGCCGAGGAGCGCGCCCGCCAGGCCAACGCCCAGGCCGCCGAGCAGCGCACCCACGCCCAGGCGGAGGCCGAGGCGCTGCTGGTCCGCGCCCGCCGCGAGGCCGAGCAGATCGTGACCTCCGCGCGCAGCCAGGCCGACTCGATCAGCTCGACCGGTCAGGCCGAGGCCGAGCGGGAGCTCGCCGCGACCCGTGCGGAGCTGGACCGCCTGCGCCGGCGCCGCGACGCCATCACCGCCCAGCTCGCCTCCCTGCGCGACGTGGTCGCCGGCTTCGGCGACGACGACTGACCCCTCGCCGAGTCGCCGCCATTGGTTGCCCGAGTCGGCGCCAATGGCGGCGGGGCGGGCTCAGATCGTGGGCTCGACCCGGACGACCGTGCGCTCGCCGGCCTTGACGCCGACGACGCCGACGAGCACCAGCAGGCCACCGGCGAGCTGGATCCAGCCGGGGAGCTCGTGCAGCAGCAGCCAGGCGAAGCCGACCGCGGCGACGACCTCGAGCAGCGCGACGAACGACGCCAGCCGGGAGCCGAGGCGCCGGCCGGCGGCGATGCCGGTGGTGTAGGCGATCGCCGCGGTCACCACGCCCAGGGCGAGCAGCGGCACCCACCAGGAGACCTCGCCGACGGCGTACTGCGCGGGCGCGGTCCCCGCCGTCATCGGCAGTACGCCGAGCAACCCGAGGGCGCCCAGCACGAGGGTGCCGACGACCAGCCCGCCGGCGGCGAGCGCCATCGGCGGCAGCCCGAAGCTCTCGTCGGCGGAGATCACGAAGTACGACGCGGCCCCGACCATCGCGCCGAGCGCCCACAGCACGCCCACCACGCTCAGCTGCGCACCGGAGAACAGGTCCAGCACCAGCGCCAGGCCGGCCACGGAGACCGCGGCGCCGACCAGCGTCACCGGGCCGGGGCGGTGTCCGTGGCGCAGCCACATCCAGCAGACGACCGCGGCGGGGGCGGTGTACTCGATCAGCAGCGCCGGCGCGACCTGCATGTGCTGCACGGCGGAGAAGTAGCAGAACTGCGCCCCGGCGACGGCGAGCAGCCCGTAGAGCGCGATGACCCCGGCGTTGTCACGCAGCAGCCCCCAGCGACCGCGCAGCGCGACGAGCCCGAACGGCAGCACCAGCAGCGCGGCGATGCCGACCCGCACGAGGACGACGGCGCCGGGACTCCACCCGGTGTCGAGCAGCCCGCGCGCGAGCGAGCCGGACATGCCGAAGCTGAGCGCGGAGACGAGCGCGAAGCCCAGCCCGCTCGCCAGCCGCTGTCCCGCGGCGACGGGGACCGGCGCGGCGCCGTCATGGGTCATTGAGGCCATGGTCCCTGACGCTAGGCGGTGGCCGGTAACCTGTCAACGTGACCTTCGCTCATGACACGGCCGTGTCCCTGCAGGCCGCGGTCGCCCTGGCCAACTCGGCACTGTCCCCGGACACGATGACCACGATCGCCGACCTCGACGAGTTCTACGACGAGTGGGAGTACACCGGCAGGCGCGAGGGCAGCCGCGCCGAGCTCGACGAGGTGCGCGCCCTGCGCCCGCGCCTGCGCGAGCTGCTGCTCGCCGAGCGCGACGGGGCCGTCGACCTGGTCAACGCGATGCTCCGCGAGGGCCACGCGCTCCCCCAGCTGGTGCGCCACGACTCCTGGGACTGGCACCTCCACGCGGTGGACCCCGACGCGCCCCTGGTGACCCGGATCTGCGTCGAGACCGCGATGGCGATGACCGACGTGATCCGCGCCGACGAGCTGAGCCGCCTCGGCATCTGCGCCGACGAGGACTGCGAGGGCATCGTCTTGGACCTCTCGCGCAACCGCTCCAAGCGCTTCTGCTCGGTGGCATGCGGCAACCGCAACGCCGTGGCCGCCTACCGCGCGCGCCAGTCCTCGGTCGCGGCCGGCTGAGCGCGGCCGCTCAGCACCAGCGACGCACCCCGCGCGGCGACACCGCACGGTCGCGCAGCACGACCGCCCACGCCCGCGCCCGGTGCCGGCAGGTCCGGCGGAAGTCCCGGGCGCGGTACTCCACCGCCAGCACCCGGCGACCGTACGACGCCGCGTAGCGCCCGCACTCGGCGTACCGGCCACACTCCTCGGCCACCGCGAAGTCGAAGCCGATCCGCGAGCCGCGCAGCCCGGGCAGGTTCTTCTGCCCCACGGCCAGCCCGGCCGCGTGCGCGTCACGGAGGAGCAGCCGCGCGTAGGCCACCGCCTGGCCGCGGGTCAGCAGCCCGCCGCTGCGGGTGAAGGAGTCGAGGTTGTCGAGCTCGACGGCGTCGAAGCCGTCGCGCGCGCAGCCCCGGACCCACCGGCCGACGACCCGCGCCAGCCGCTCGCGCTTGGCCGCCGTGCGCAGGTCGAGCAGCCACTCGCCCCACTCGGCGTCGGCCACCCGGCGGCCCTCGGCGTCGCGCAGCACCAGCCCGGGGCGGGCGCGCCAGACGCGACGCTCGTCGGGCTGGGTCTGGAAGCCGTTGACGTAGCAGACGTTGTAGCGACCGGGTGCCGGCGCGGCGCCCCGGTCACGCACCACGATCCCCACTCGGGACGGCACGGGGCGCACGCCGCCGAGCTGGTAGTCGACGTCGGTGCCGACCGGCAGCGGCCGCGGCTCCGCCGCCGCAGGGGTCTCCCCCACCCCGTCGGCGTCCCCGGCCACCGCCGAGCCCGGCGCCACGGAGGCGCCCAGCACCAGCGTGAGCGCAGCCGCCGCCAGCGTCCGGAGCAGCCGCACCGTCAGAGTCTCAGAAGTCGAAGCCGTCGAACATGTCGCCCAGGCCCTCGCCGATCCCGCCGAACATGTCACCGAGACCCTCGCCGACCTCGCCGATCGCGTCGAAGCCGCCGAACGCCCCGAACATCATCCCCATGAACATGAAGTCCATCGCCTGGAACCCGCCGAAGTAGCCGGCGGCGTACGGCTGGTAGGCGCGCCCGCCCTCCCAGTACGGCACCCGCTTGGACCCCACCATCACCTGCCGGGTGTCCGGGGCCGCACCGGCGCGGACCCGCTCGACGTCGAGCGCGCAGGCCGGCACCTCGCGCTCGGCGCCGCCGGCCGGCGTCCAGGAGACGTCGGCGACCGACAGCCCGTGGCGGGGGTCGAAGAAGCACGGCGGGCGGCGGGTGGGCAGCGGCTCGCCGTGCACCCGGGCGCGCACACAGGCGATCGCGTAGCGCCCGTCCTCGATGATCTCGGTGACGTGCTTGACCTCCTCGGGCGCGCTGAGCGCGTCGCCGGCGGTCTTGGCGGCCTCGTAGGCGTCGAGCGCGCGCTGGTAGTCGGCGTTCGCGCCGGCGTCCAGGTGGTACCCGGCGAGCTCGAGGTCGAGCTCCTGCAGGTCGACGCCGAAGGCGGTGATGTCCTCGAAGGTCAGCTTGCGCACCGGCGCGAGCTCGGCCTCGCGGCGCTCGAGCTCGCGCGCCTTGCGGCGCTGCGAGGCGAACACGACCAGGGCCGCGATGGCGACGAGCACGACGAGAAGGACCAGCCACTCCATGGTCCGACACTACGGCCTCGCAGCAACACCGCGCGCGGTGTGGTGGGGTGGCGGGATGCGCTCCCCGATCCCGGACTACCTGACCGAGGTGCTCGACGCCTGCAGCCCCGACGACGGCGGTGAGCTGGCCTCCTACGTCGCCGAGCTCGCGCAGGCCGACCCGGACCGGTTCGCCCTCGCCCTCGCGACCGTCGACGGCGCGGTGTACGGCGTCGGCGACGACGAGGTGCCGTTCTCGATCCAGTCGATCTCCAAGCCCTTCGCCTACGCCCTGGCGATCGCCGAGCACGGGTTCGACGCGGTGCTCGAGCGGGTCGGGGTCGAGCCCTCGGGCGACGCCTTCAACGAGCTGTCGCTGGAGCTCGGCACCGGGCGCCCGTTCAACCCGATGATCAACGCAGGCGCCCTCACGGTGCACGCGATGCTCGACGACGATCTGATCGCTCGCGGCTTCGCCGCCTTCGCGGGCCGGGACCTGAAGGTCGACGAGGTGGTCCTCGCCTCCGAGCTCGCCACCGCCGACCGCAACCGCGCGATCGCGTTCATGCTGCGCAGCCACGGCATCGTCGAGGGCGACGCCCAGGACGTGGTCGAGGGCTACACGCGCCAGTGCTCGCTGCTGGTCACTGCCCGCGACCTCGCGCTGATGGCCGCGACGCTGGCGAACGGTGGCGTGCAGCCGGTGACCGGCGAGCGGGTGGTCCCGCACGAGGTGACCCGTCAGGTGATGGCGGTGATGGCCACCTGCGGCATGTACGACGCGGCGGGCGACTGGTTCACCTCTGTGGGGATCCCGGCCAAGAGCGGCGTCGCGGGCGGGCTGATCGGTGCCCTGCCGGGCCAGGCAGGCCTCGCGACGTTCTCACCGCGCCTGGACAAGCACGGCAACTCGGTGCGCGGCGTACAGGTCTTCGAGCGCCTCTCGCGCGACATGGGGATGCACCTGATGGAGGTGCCCCCGCCCGCCCGTTCCCTGGTCCGCAGCCGCACCCGGATGCCCGGCGACGCCGGTGACGGATGGGTCTTCGAGCTCGAGGGGTCGGTGAACTTCGTGGGCATGGAGCGGGTGCTGCGCCACCTGTCCGAGGAGCCGCCGCCGGACCCGGGCGTGCTCCTGGACCTCACCCGCGTCACCGAGGTCCGTGACGTGGGCCGCCGGATGCTCCTGGAGGCGGTACGCCGCCTGGTGGGCGACGGCCACGAGGTCACGCTGCTCGACCCGGACGCGATGCTGGAGGCGTTCCCCGACGACCACGCCGACGGCGACCTGGACGTCGGGGACGGCATCGAGGTGCCGGTGCTCCGCCGTCGGTGAGGGTCCCCGTGCCACGATCGGGACCGTGACCCACGACACCCGCCTGGAGACCTCGCGCACGATCGCTGCGCCCGCCGCCGACATCTTCGCCCTGCTCTGCGACCCCCACGGCCACGTGGCCATCGATGCGACCGGGATGCTCCAGGACGCGAGCGGTGGGCCGGTGCGTGGCGCCGGGGACAGCTTCGTGGTGCACATGGACCGCGAGTCGCTCAACGACATCCCCGAGATGGGCCGCTACGACGTCACGGTGACGATCCGCGACTTCGAGCCCGACCGGCTGATCTCCTGGACCATCCTGGGCAAGGTCCGCCCGCAGATCGGCCACGTCTACGGCTACCGGCTCTCCCCCGACCCCGACCATCCCGACGACCCGGCGCGGACCCTCGTCACGTCGTTCTACGACTGGTCCGACATCCACCCGGACTGGGCGGCCCTGGACATGTTCCCGGTCGTCTCCGAGGCCGCGCTGCGCGGGACGCTGGGCATCTTGGACCGCACGGTGCGCCGCGGCTACCCCCGACCGGAGCAGCCGCGGCCCACCAGCGAGGGCTGAGCGACCACCTGGGGCTAGCGACGCGAGTGGTCGCGGAACCCGCGCCCGGTCTTGCGACCGAGGTACCCCGCGGTCACCAGGTGCTCCAGCAGCGGCGCCGGCGCGAAGCCGGGCTCGCGGAACTCCAGGTAGAGCTCGCGCTGGATCGCCAGCGACACGTCGTTGCCGACCACGTCGAGCAGCTCGAAGGGGCCCATCGGCAGCGCGCAGCCCAGCTTCATCGCGGTGTCGATGTCGTCGGCGCCGGCGTAGTGCGCCTCGAGCATCCGCACCGCGTCGTTGAGGTAGGGGAACAGCAGCGCGTTGACGATGAAGCCCGCCCGGTCGGTGCAGCTGACGGCGACCTTGCCGACCTTCTCGCACAGCGCCCGGGTGGTCTCGGTGACCGCCTCGTCGGTGGCGACGGTGGAGACCACCTCGACCAGCTTCATGATCGGCGCGGGATTGAAGAAGTGCATGCCGACCACGTCGCGCGGGCGGCTGGTCGCCTGCGCGCAGGTGATGATCGGCAGCGAGGACGTCGTGGTGGCCAGGATCGCGCCGGGCTTGCAGATCTCGTCGAGGTTGGCGAACAGCGTCGTCTTGACCTCCAGGTCCTCAGCGATCGCCTCCACCACGATGTCGACGGACGCGAGCTCGTCGAGGGAGGTGGCGCCGGTCAGCCGGGCCAGCACCTCGCCCTTGGCCGCCTCCGGCAGCTTGCCGCGCTGCACCGCCTTGTCCAGGGACTTCTCGATCGCGGCGCGGACCCCGGCGACCTTCGCCTCCGAGCGCCCGACGTACACGACGTCGAAGCCCGCCTTGGCGAACACCTCGACGATGCCGGTGGCCATCGTGCCGGTGCCGACGACCCCGACCTGGGCGATGTCGTGGCGCAGCTGCGGGCGCGCGTCGGCGGACGGTGTCTTGTCGTCGGGGACGACGACCGGGCTGTCGGGGCCCTCGTAGGTGTAGAACCCGCGCCCGGTCTTGCGGCCCAGCAGGCCCGCGGTGACCATCTGCTTGAGGATCGGCGCCGGGGCGTGCAGGCGGTCGCGACCCTGCTTGTACATCGTGTCCAGGATCTCGTACGCCGTGTCGAGGCCGATCAGGTCCAGCAGCGCCAGCGGGCCCATCGGGTAGCCGCAGCCGTAGCGCATCGCGGCGTCGATGTCCTCGCGGGAGGCGTACTTGTTCTCATACATCGACACCGCGTGGTTGAGGTAGCCGAAGAGCAGCGTGTTGGCGATGAAGCCGGCCTTGTCGCCGCACACCACCGGGGTCTTGCCGAGCGCGCTCATCAGCGCGGTGACGTCGTCGAGGACCGCCTGCTCGGTCACGACCGTGCGCACGACCTCCACGAGGTCCTGCACGGGGGCGGGGTTGAAGAAGTGGGTGCCCACGACCCGGCCCGGCCGCGCGGTGGCCGCGGACAGGTCGGTCACCGACAGCGAGGACGTGTTGGTCGCCAGGATCGCGTCCGGACCGACGATCGCGTCGAGCTCGCGGAAGACCCGCTTCTTGGCCTCCATCGACTCCGGGATCGCCTCCAGCACCAGGTCGGCCTCGGCGAGGTCCTTCAGCGAGGTGGTGAGCGTGATCCGCCCGAGGATCTCGGCCTGCTCGGCCTCGCTGAGCTTGCCGCCGCGCACGGCGCGGGCGGTGGAGTGCTCGAGGTGGGCGCGGCCCCGGGCGAGCGTCTCCTCGTCGAGCTCGACACCGACGACGCGGTGGCCGGTGCGGGCGAAGACCTCGGCGACCCCGGCACCCATGGTGCCGAGTCCGACCACGCCGATGGTCGAGAAGGGACGGGAGGGGGCTGCGGGCGTTGCGGGGGCGCTCGTCATGGCCGGGATCATGGCACGTATTACCGGGGAGTAATAGTGATCCAGGTCACGCGCGTGCGCCGCTCACCAGAGCGCGACGTCGAGGAGCACCCGGTCCCCCAGCCGCTCCAGGCCGCGCGCCCGCTCCCCGGCGACCAGCCGCTGCTGCCACGGGCGCGGCGAGGCGACCTCGGTGAAGCCCAGCCGGCGATAGAACGGCGCATTGAAGGCGACATCGCGGTACGTCGTCAGCGAGAGCCGGTCGTGCCCGGCCCAGCGGGCCTCCTCGCGGGCGGCCTGCACCAGCGCCGCGCCGATCCCCTGGCGGGCGTGCGCGGGCTGCACGGCGAGCTGCTCGAGGTGGGCGTCGCCGTCGATCACCACGACATGGGCGAAGCCGACCGGCGGGTCCCCGGCCACCAGCACGAAGCCCGGCAACAGGTCGCGGTCGCGCCCGTCGACCGCCTCGCCCCAGCCGGCCTCGTCGGCCGGGACGCCGAGCGCCTCGAGGAGCACCGCGTCGGCGTCGGCCTCCACCGCGGCGAGTCGGCGCAGGTCGCGCGGCGCGGCCAGGCGTACGTCGGGGCGGACGGCGGAGGGCTGCGGGGGCGTGCCCGCGGCGCCCGCGGGGCTGGTCTGGTCGGCCATGCGCAGACCCTACGCGGGCGACCGGTAGCCTCTGCGCACGTGAGACTCGTCGTTGCCAAGTGCCAGATCGACTACGCCGGTCGGCTCACCGCCCACCTGCCGATGGCCACCCGGGTGCTGATGATCAAGGCCGACGGCTCGGTGCTGGTGCACTCCGACGGCGGCTCCTACAAGCCGCTGAACTGGATGTCGCCGCCGTGCACGCTGCGCGAGGGCACCACCGACGACGGCGTGCCGGAGTGGACGGTCACCAGCACCAAGACCGACGACACCCTGCGGATCCTGCTGGAGGAGGTCATCAGCGACTCCAGCCACGACCTCGGCGTCGACCCCGGCCTGCAGAAGGACGGCGTCGAGAAGCACCTGCAGGAGCTGCTCGCCGAGCACCCCGCGACCCTCGCCCCCGGCCTGACGCTGGTGCGCCGCGAGTTCCCCACCGCGATCGGCCCGGTCGACCTGATGTGCCGCGACACCGACGGGCGCAGCGTGGCCGTCGAGATCAAGCGCCGCGGCGACATCGACGGCGTCGAGCAGCTCACCCGCTACCTCGAGCTGCTCAACCGCGACCCGCTGCTGACCACGAACGGCGCGGTGAGCGGCGTGTTCGCCGCCCAGCAGATCAAGCCCCAGGCCCGGGTGCTCGCCGAGGACCGCGGCATCCGCTGCGTCACGGTGGACTACGACGCCCTGCGCGGCCTCGACGACCCGAGCCACCGGCTCTTCTGAAGCCCCGGCGCCCGGGCATGCGGATCTTCCACGTCGCGACCCGCGCCGACTGGGAGGCCGCGCAGGCGTCCGGCGCCTACACGACGTCCACCCGCGGGGTGAGCCTCGAGCAGCAGGGCTACCTCCACGCCGCCCGCGCCGAGCAGTGGGAGGCGGTGCGCGCGACGTACTACGCCGACGTCACCGAGCCGCTGGTGCTGCTCGAGATCGACACCGACCTGCTCGACGTGCCGGTCGTCGAGGAGCCGCCGACGTCCGGGGCGACGGAGACCTTCCCGCACGTGTACGGCGCGCTCTCGCCCGCCGCCGTCGTCGCGGTCCGCGCGATCTGAGCCGGCCCGAGCGGGGATCCTCCCGTGTACGGTGCCAGCCATGACGCTGCGGCCCGCCCTCGTCGGCGTGCTCGTGGTGCTGCTCGCGGCCTGCACGACGACGACCGGCGAGCCGGCCGACGATCCTCCGTCTCCGAGATCCGCGGCCGGCGCACCGACCACCGCCAGGCCGCCGGTTCCGCAGGCCCAGGCACTCCCCCAGGACTGGGAGCGCGTCCCGTGGGTCGGCGGCCGCCGTACGACGGCACCGGGGGCCGCCACGGAGCTCCCGAGCATCCTGGTCGACCCCCGGCCCGCCCGCCTGGTCCACCACCCCACCGAGCGCTGGGAGGACCGCGACGGATGGGCGGGGGAACGTCTGTTCTTCCTCGGGACCGACGACCGCTGGCGATCCCTCGACCTGGACGACCTCGGGCTGCCGAACGGCTCCTGGCCGGGACCGGACACCTACGGCGCGGGCTCGCTCTCCCACGACGGGCGGTGGTGGGCGGGCCAGGCGCACGCGGGCGTCGTGCTGCTCGACCTGCGCAGCGGCGCCGTGAGGTACGCAGCCCTCCCGCCCGGTCGCGTCCACGTCGCCCACGTGCGGTGGATCCCGGGTCGAGACGTCGTGTCCGCGAGCGCCGCACGCGGGGGGTCCTCCCGGTACGACACCTTCCACGTCGACACCACCGGGCGGGTGACACCGGCGCGCTACCCGGGGTGGCGCACCACGTTCGACGTCGACGGCACGCCGGTCGAGGCGACCGGCGTCGGCCGCGACCGGCTCAGGTTCACGCGCTGGCAGGGCGCCCAGGGCGCCCACGCCGAGGCGAGGATCCTCACCCCCGGCCTCGAGCTCCCGCGGCTGATGCGCCGCTACGTCTTCCCGGTCCTCGGTCCCGGCGAGGTCGCGCTCCTGGCCGCCGCTCGCAGCTGGCCCGCCCTCGCGCCGGTGCAGGTGTGGGCGCTGGACAAGCGCACGGGCGCGATCACCGCCCGGCTGAGGGTGCCCGCGACCACCGACGTCGTCGGCTGGACCGAGGAGGGGACGCTCCGGCTGCTGCTGGAGAACCGCCGCCTGGTCGAGTGGCACCCGAGGAGCGGCCGGGTGCAGCGGCTGCTGGAGCTGCCGGGACCCTATCCGGCCCCGGCCGAGTGGGCCGCCGCGACCGTCGCCTTCCCGGCCGGCTGACGGCTCAAGACCACTCGCTCAGACCGAGGCGGTCTCGCGCCCGTCGTGCCCGCTGTAGCGCAGCCGGACCCGGAACGTGCTGCCGCGGCCCCGTTCGCTCTCCACGGCGACGGTCCCGTCGTGGGCGGCCACCAGCTTCTGCACGATCGAGAGCCCGAGGCCGGCGCCCTGCACCTGGGCGGCGACCGCGCTCGGGGTGCGGTAGAGACGCTCGAACAGGCGCGGCAGCTCCTCGGGCTCCACCCCGACGCCCGTGTCGGTCACCTGGAGCACCGGGTCGCCGTCGTGCTCGCACACCCGCACGGTGACCCGCCCGCCCGCCGGGGTGAACTTCACTGCGTTCGTCAGCAGGTTCTCCAGCACCTGCACCAGCCGGTCGTGGTCGCCGGAGACCGCCGGCACCCGCTCGGCCTCGAGGAGCAGCTCGACCCCGGCGGCGCGGGCGGCGGGGATCTGGTCGGTGACCACGTGCCCGGCCATCGCCGCCAGGTCCATCGGGGCACGCTGCACCCGCAGCCGCTCCCCGTCGAGGAACGCCATCGTGAGCAGGTCGTCGACCAGCCGCAGCTCGCGCGCGGCGTTGCGCCGGATCACCTCGACCAGCCGGCGGGCACGGGCGCCGACCTCCTCCTCGGGCAGGTCGGCCAACAGTTCGGAGTAGCCGATGACCGAGGTCAGCGGGGTGCGCAGCTCGTGGGAGACGGTCGCGATCAGCTCGTCGCGCAGCCGGTCGGCCTCGGCCTCCATCCGGCGGCGCTCGCTGATGTCGCGCAGCGCGGCGGACACCAGCAGCCCGCTCTCGGTCTCCAGCGGGGACAGCGAGATCTCGACCGGCACCTCGTGACCGTCTCGGTGGACGGCGCACAGCTGGAGCGAGGAGCTCATCGGCCGCGCGCTCGGATGGCGCACGAAACCCTCGCGCCGGTGGGGGTGCGTCGCACGAAAGCGCATCGGGACGAGCACCTCGACCGGTTGGCCGACCAGCTCCTCGCGACGATGGCCGAGCACCCGCTCGACCTGGCGGTTGACCAGCACGATCGTGCCGTCCGCGTCGACGATCACCGTCGGGTCGGGCGCCGCGTCGAGCAGCTCCCGGAACAGCCCACTCTTGAGCTCGGGCCGATGCACGCGGGGAAGCGTACGTGCTCGGGGGTAATACCGCTCCGGGCGGGGCCGGGCGGGGCTCAGTCGACGAGTCCGGCGACCTCCTCGGCGCACCCCCAGGCGAGGGTGACACCTGCGCCGCCGTGGCCGTAGCAGTGGACCACCCGCCCGACCCGCTCCAGGCGCACGGTCGGTCGCACCGGACGCAGCCCGACCCGGTGACGCAGCACCCGGGCGCCCACCAGCTCCGGCACGAGCGCGGTCGCGCGCCGCAGGATCGACTCCGCGACGACGGGGTCCGGGGTGCGGCTCCAGACGCCCTCCTCATCGGTGCCGCCGAGGATGATCTCGCGCTCGCGCGGCACGACGTACGTCGGTCCGGCGGCGTCGAGCCACCACTCCTCCAGGCCGACCTGCTCGACGTGGACCACCTGGCCCCGCACCGGCTCGACCGCCTTGTCAGCGGCGAGCAGCCGGGTGCCGATCCCGGCGCAGTCGACCACGACGTCGGCGCCGGTGGGCAGCGCGGCGAGGTTGAGGCGGGTGATCGTGCCGCCGAGCTCGGCCACCCGCGCGGTGAGCCAGCGCAGGTGCACCGGCATGTCGACCACCGGCGCCACGAACGACCAGCCGCCGGCGTACCCGGGCGGCAGCGCGCGCGGCGCCTCCAGGAGGGGGACCGCGCTCGCCCACCACGGCGACCCGGCCGCCTCCCGCAGCACCTCGGTCCCCCGCCGCAGGCGTACGCCGGCGTCCGGCTCGTCCACGGCCAGGCCGGCGAGCACCTCCCGGGAGCGGGCGGCCCAGGCGGTGACCCGGTCCTGCGGCAGCGCCCGATAGGGGTACCACAGCGCCGCGGCGATCGCCGACGTCGTCTCCAGCGGGAGGTCGCGCGCCACGACGTCCACGCGGTGCCCCGCCTCGAGCAGCCGCACGGCCGCCGTCAGGCCGATCACCCCGGCCCCCACCACGATCACCCGGCTCACGCGCACCTCCGACTCGTCTCGCTCTGACCTGGGGCGCCTTCCGGGGCCCGTCACGAGGCAGTGTCGCGCATCGAGGAGACGCGGGTCACACCGCGCCGCCCTGGGACGCGGTGGTTGCTTGACATATTTTCACCGCATGTCGCCTCGCCTGCTGTGCGCCCTCGCGCTCGTCCTCGGCCTCGGTGTCTCGGCGCCCGCGGCGACCGCCGCCCCGACCGCCGCCCCGGACCCTCGGCCGGGGACCACCCGCGTGGTCTCACGCCCGGTGGTCTTCGAGCTGGACCACGGCACCAGTGCGGTGGGCTGCTCGGCGGACGGCCGGCTGCACCAGGTGCGCGGCCGGCTGGTCGGGCCGCGCGACGCGGTCCTCGGCCGGGCCGGGACGGTGCGCCTCAACGTCTTGGTGCACGGCGTCGCCACCGCCGGTTGGGCCTGGCACCTGCGCGAGCGCCCCGCACACGACTACGCCACCCGCCTGGGCCGGCACGGCGAGCTGTCGCTGGTGCTCGACCGGCTCGGGTACGGCGCCAGCCCGCTCGAGAACGGCGCCGCGACCTGCCTGTCCGCGCAGTCCAGCATGCTGCACCAGGTGGTCCAGCACGTCCGCAGCGGGAACTACTCCTTCGTCCGGGGCGAGGGGTCGCCCAGTCGCGCGGCCTCGGTGGTGCTGCACGGGCACGGCACCGGCGCGATGCTGGCGCAGCTGGAGGCGGGCAACCACGACGACGTCGACGGCCTGGTGCTGATGTCCTTCGGCGCCGCCACCACCTCCCCCGCGCGCCGCGAGCTGGGCAGGCTCGTGGGCGCCTGCCTGCACGAGGACCGCGTCGGGGTCGGGACGACGGCGGCCGAGTACCGCTCGCTCCTGCTCGCCTCGGCGGCGCCGGGCGTGCGGAAGGCAGCGCTGCGCCGCCGGGCCGAGGCGCCGTGCGGCGAGGTCACCAGCATCGCCAGAGGGCGGGTGCAGGCCGCATTGGCCGGCCACTCGGTCGACGCCCCGGTGCTGCTGATGCGCGGCTCGCGAGACGCGCTCGTCTCCGGCGCCGCGGTGCGCTCGCAGTCCGCGGCGTACCCCCGCGGGGTGGAGGTCACGACGCGCACGGTCCACGGTGCGGGCAGCCTGCTGCCGCTGGAGCGTCAGGCCCCGCAGGTACGGCGCACGGTGCTGCGCTGGCTGCGCGCGCTCTGAGCCGCGGTCGATCAGCGCAGCCCCGCGCCGCGGGTCAGGCGCCGGCGATGCGCGGCGCAGTCGGGTCGGCGTCGCCGCCGCCCTGCTCGCGTGCGACGTAGTCCTCGAGGTCCTCGACGTCGTCGCGGTTGCGGATCGCCACGGCCAGCAGGTCCGACATCGTCGCGACCTCCTCGACCTGCTCCTTGATGAACCACTGCATGAACTGCTCGGAGGCGAAGTCGTGCTCCTCGCGGGCGACGCGCAGCAGGTCGTTGATCTGCTCGCTGACCCGCTTCTCCTGCTCCAGGGCAAGCCGGATCGGCGCGACGACGTCCTCGAAGTGCGCGACCGGCGCCTCGGCGCCGGGGATCTCGACCTCCGCGTCGGTGTCGAGGAGGTACTGCACCATCATCATCGCGTGGTCGCGCTCCTCGAGCGCCTGGGCGTAGAAGAACGCGGCCATGCGCGGCATCGTCAGCGCGTCGTAGTGCACCGCGCAGGCGAGGTACTGGTTGTGGGCGGCGAACTCGTTGCCGATCTGGGCGTTGAGCTGCGCGGCGAAACGGGGGGCGACCATCAGTGGCTCCTGGGTGGAGGGGGACTCGGGAGGAGGCCGCCACGAGCAGAGCGCTCAGGCGACCTCGGCAAGCTTCTTCTTGGTGACCTTCTTGCCGTCAACCCGCACGAGCTTGCGCTTCTTGACCGTATACCCCGCCGGCAGCGTGCCCTCCTTCAGCATCCGCAGCGGGCAGCGCCCGCACTTGGACTTGGACTCGCAGCACTCCAGCTTCGGAAGCTTGCGGACCTCCTTGGAGGGGTCCTTCGCCTTGCCCTTCGCCATGACCCGCACGCTAGCAGCATTCCCTTAGGTATGCCTTACCTATGCCGGACTATTTTCCGGGCGCCCCGGCCGGGGCCTCAGTCCAGGCCGTGGGCCCGGCGGATGACGTCGACGATGCCGCCCATGATCTCGGTGAGCCCGAAGTCCTTCGGCGTGTAGACGCCCGCGACGCCGAGCTCGCGCAGCCGGCGCCCGTCGGAGTCGGGGATGATCCCGCCGACGATCACCGGCACGTCCTCGGCCCCGGCCTCTCGCAGCCCGTCGAGCACCGCCGGCACCAGCTCCATGTGCGAGCCGGACAGGATCGAGAGGCCCACGCAGTGCACGTCCTCGGCCACGGCCGCGCCGACGATCTGCTCCGGGGTCAGCCGGATGCCCTGGTAGACCACCTCGAACCCCGCGTCGCGCGCGCGTACGGCGACCTGCTCGGCGCCGTTGCTGTGCCCGTCGAGGCCGGGCTTGCCGACCAGCAGCCGCAACCGGCCGCCGAGCTCCTCGCCGGTGGCCCGCACCCGCTCCCGGACGGCGGCGAGGTCGGCGCCCGGGGATGCCACCCCGACCGCCCCGCTGACCCCGGTGGGAGCGCGGAACTCGCCGAACACCTCGCGCAGGGTGCCGGCCCACTCCCCCGTGGTGGCACCGGCGCGCGCCGCGACCAGCGTGGCCGCCATCAGGTTCGCGTCGGTCTTCGCGGCGGCCGCGAGCGCGTCCAGGGCGCGGGCGACCTCCGCCTCGTCGCGCTCGGCCTTCCAGGCCGTCACGCTGTCGATCGCCGACTGCTCGGCGGCCGGGTCGGCCGCCATGATCGCCGCGTCCAGGTCCGCGGTCAGCGGCGAGGGCTCGGTGGTCTCGTAGCAGTTGACCCCGACGATGCGCTCCTCGCCGGACTCGATGCGCGCACGCCGGGCCGCGTGGCTGGCGACCAGTGCCTGCTTCATGTAGCCGGACTCGACCGCCGCGACGGCGCCGCCCATCTCCTGCACCCGCTCGATCTCCGCGCGGGCGCCCTCGACGAGCTCGGCCACCTTGGCCTCGATCACGTGGGAGCCCTCGAAGATGTCGTCGTACTCCAGCAGGTCGGACTCGACGGCGAGCACCTGCTGCAGCCGCAGCGACCACTGCTGGTCCCAGGGGCGCGGCAGACCGAGCGCCTCGTTCCAGGCAGGCAGCTGCAGCGCGCGCGCACGCGCGTTCTTCGACAGCGTCACGCCCAGCATCTCCAGCACGATGCGCTGCACGTTGTTCTCCGGCTGCGCCTCGGTGAGGCCGAGGGAGTTCACCTGCACGCCGTAGCGGAAGCGGCGCATCTTCGGGTCCGTGACGCCGTAGCGCTCTGCGGTGATCTCCTCCCACAGCTGCACGAAGGCGCGCATCTTGCAGGTCTCCTCGATGAACCGCACGCCTGCGTTCACGAAGAACGAGATGCGCCCGACGACCTTCTCGAAATCATCCTCCGAGACCTGCCCGGACGCCTTCACCGCATCCAGCACGGCAATCGCGGTGCACAGCGAGTACGCCAGCTCCTGCGTCGGCGTCGCGCCGGCCTCCTGCAGGTGGTAGCTGCAGATGTTGATCGGGTTCCACTTCGGGATCTGGTGGACCGTGTAGGCGATCATGTCGCTGATCAGGCGCAGGGAGTGCTCGGGGCCGAAGACGTAGGTGCCCCGGGAGAGGTACTCCTTGATGATGTCGTTCTGGGTCGTGCCGGCCAGCTGGGCGGCGACGTCCTCGGGCGACAGGTCGGGGTTCTGCTCCTCCGCGACGACCTGGTACATCGCCAGCAACCACATGGCCGTGGCGTTGATCGTCATCGAGGTGTTCATCTCGGTGAGAGGGATGGAGTCGAAGAGCTTGCGCATCTCACCCAGGTGCGGGACCGGTACGCCGACCTTGCCGACCTCACCGCGCGCCAGCGGGTCGGTCGGGTCGTAGCCGGTCTGCGTGGGCAGGTCGAAGGCGACCGACAGCCCGGTCTGGCCCTTCGCGAGATTGGTCCGGTACAGCGCGTTGGAGGCCTCGGCAGTGGAGTGGCCGGCGTAGGTCCGCATCACCCACGGGCGGTCCTTCGCGGGACGATCCGGGCTGTGGTTCTCGCTCATGGGGGAAGGGTAGGGCGCGACCTACCCTTTGGTAACTACCTGTGGCCTTCCCGACATTCTCGCCACCCGTCTGGACATCGCCGTCGATCCCGGGGCCGGAAGCGCATGCCCGGACGGTCTTCGGGAGAAGGGTCCGGCACCGGGTGCGCTCATTTCATAGATACGCAATGCAGGAAATAGCGGCCCGGCGTGCAACCAAATAGTGCCGCGAGGCGTCATTCTCGGTGAAGGAACTCACCACGGGCGCTAGCGGGGCGCATTTCTCGGGAGACGGGCGAAGAAAAGATGGAGATCCACTCAGACGGACCGGCTCTCGTGCTCAGCGGCGATTTCGACGTGCGCAGCACCAGCGTGGTCCGCCAGGCGCTCTACGCCCACCTCGACGCGCGTGGCGAGGGCGAGGTCGTCGTCGACCTCACCGACGTGCACGTCGTGGACCTGACCGCGCTGAAGGTGCTGGCCCTCGCCAGCCGACGCGCCCACGAGGACCACGGCCAGCAGCTCGTCCTGCGCGGCTGTGGCCCCGCCGTGCGCCGGATGCTGCACAAGAGCCGCCTGATCCGCGTCCTCGAGGTCGAGCGCACCGCGATCCCCGCCTGAGCGAGGCCGCCCCACCGGGCCGGGGCCCGCGCCCACGGGCACTAGCCTCATGCCATGGTCAACCTCACCAGGATCTACACCCGCACCGGCGACGGCGGCGAGACCCGTCTCGGCGACATGAGCCTCACCACCAAGAACGACCTGCGCCTGCACGCCTACGCCGACGTGGACGAGTCCAACGCCGTCATCGGCGTCGCGATCGCGACCGGCGGCCTCTCCGCGGACGTCGAGCGCGTGCTGACCCGCATCCAGAACGACCTCTTCGACGTCGGCGCCGACCTGTGCACTCCCGTCGTGGCGGACCCCGAGTACCCGCCGCTGCGCATCGAGCAGGCCTACATCGATCGTCTCGAGGCATGGTGCGACGAGTACAACGAGCAGCTGCCCGCGCTGCGCTCGTTCATCCTCAACGGCGGTACGCCGGCCGCCGCGCAGCTGCACGTCGCCCGCACCGTCGTACGCCGGGCCGAGCGGGCCGGCTGGGCGGCGTTCGAGGCGCACGGGGAGGTCATGAACAAGCTCGCCCTCGCCTATCTCAACCGGCTCTCCGACCTGCTGTTCATCCTGGCCCGGCACGCCAACGGCGTGGAGGGCGACGTGCTGTGGGTCCCCGGCGGCGAGCGGGACTGAGCCGATGACTCCTGAACGCTTCTGGGACCTGATCGACTCCCTCGAGGGGGTCGCCGACGACGCGTCCTGCGAACGCCTGGACCTGCAGCTGCAGCGCACCGGGGAGGGCGACGCCTTCGCCGACGAGGTGGAGGTCCACGTCGCGGACCTGCTGCGCCACTGCACGGTCCCCGCCGACCTTCCCGAGGACAGCGAGGAGTGGCTCGCCGCAGCGGTGGTCGCAGCCGGCCGCGACGCCTACGAGGCGACCATCGCCGCGGGTGGGGAGATCGACGCCGCACGCTGGCGCTGGCGCGACGCCGAGGCGCTGCTGGTCACCGGCTGGAGCAGTCACGCCGCCGCCGTCGACCCCACGCCTCGCGACCACGACCCCGGGTTCCCGGTGACCCTGCAGTGGAAGGTCGCCGCTCCCCCGCCGGGGGTCTACACCAGCTACGGCGTGGACGACCTGGGCGACGACCCCGCACACGGGGTGGTCGCGAGCTCGGATCCCGCGTGGGACCAGGCACGGCGCGACCTCAGCGCCGACCCGGCGCTGATGGAGGAGCTGGCCGGCCTCGACTGGCTCGACCTGCACCTCGTGGTCCGCGACGGCGAGGAGGTCACCGAGCCCGAGCTGCGCCCCTATCCCTCACCCGACGCCGTGCGCGCGGTCGTGCTGGTCGTCCCGCAGTCCTTGTTCGCCGACGCCGACGCCGGCGCCCGGGCCGAGGCCTACGCCGAGGCCGTGCAGGCGATGGTCGCGGGGCTCGCCGGACGCATCCAGCGCTGACCCGTCCTCCCGGGACCGATCAGGCGCGGCGGCGCGTCGACCAGTCGGTCCCGGGCGGACGCGCCTCGAGCCAGGACTGGAAGCCGGTGAGCGAGGCCGTGCTCATCGCGAGCTCGACCGGACCGTCCGGGCTGGCGCAGCCGATGATGACGTGGTCGGGGTACAGCGACATCTCCTCGTGGCCCTCCGGCACCCGGCGTACCTCATAGCTCAGCGCCGAGCGGTCCCAGCTGCGCTTCGGGCGCGGGGACAGCGAGAAGATCCGGAACCACTCCAGCCGCTCACCGGAGTAACGGCCCAGGCCGAGCACCCAGCCACGGCCGGGGCGGTCGGCGCGCATCCGGTAGCTGAGCTCGAAGGTGCCGCCGTCGCGCGAGAGGAACCGGCGTCGCAGCACCAGGCCCAGACCGTAGGCGAGCACGAGGAGCACCAGGACGCCGGCGATGTCCAGCACCCACTGCCACAACGGCATCTGCACTCCTGGGGATAAACACGTCGACCGGTGTCCGTCACCCTACTGGGCAACAGACACCGGTCGGCGTCGGGGTCGGAACCGGAGGACCGGTGTCCTAGGAGGCGCGCTCCACGGCGCGGATGCGAGCCTCGGCGCGACGGATGTGCGTCTCGGCCTCGCTCGGCTCCACGATGGCGTACGCCGCCTCCAGGTCGGCACGCGCCGCGTCCACGTCGATCTCGTGAGACAGCAGGGCGTGCGGGGACAGGATCGAGACCCGGTTGTCCGCGACGGACAGGAAGCCACCGTCCGCCACGGCGAACACGATCTCATCACCCGTCGTGATGATCTCCACTACGGCGTCCACGAGCAGCGAGAGCATCGGCGTGTGCCCGGGGAGCACACCCACGTCACCCTCGGTGGTGCGGGCGATGACCATCTCGGCCCCGCCCGACCACACCACGCGATCGGCCGCGACGAGCTCCACGTGCAGAGCGCTGCCGTTGTCCTGGGCGGCCATGATCAGAGGTTCTTCTGGATCTCGGCCCACTTGGCCTCGACGTCGTCGAGGCCACCGCACATGAAGAACGCCTGCTCCGCCACGTGGTCGTACTCGCCGTCGGCGATGAGGTTGAACGCCTCGATCGTGTCGGCGATCGTGACCGTCGAACCCTCGATGCCGGTGAACTGCTTGGCGACGTAGGTGTTCTGCGACAGGAACCGCTGGATGCGGCGCGCGCGGGAGACGATGATCTTGTCCTCTTCGGACAGCTCGTCGACACCCAGGATCGCGATGATGTCCTGCAGCTCCTTGTTGCGCTGCAGGATCTGCTTGATCCGGATCGCGCAGTCGTAGTGCGCCTGCCCGATGTACTGCGGGTCGAGGATCCGCGACGTCGAGGTCAGCGGGTCCACTGCCGGGTAGATACCGACCGAGGCGATCTCGCGGGAGAGCTCCGTGGTCGCGTCCAGGTGGGCGAAGGTGGTCGCCGGCGCGGGGTCGGTGTAGTCGTCGGCGGGCACGTAGATCGCCTGCATCGAGGTGATCGAGTGACCGCGCGTCGAGGTGATCCGCTCCTGCAGGACGCCCATCTCGTCAGCCAGGTTGGGCTGGTAGCCCACGGCGGAGGGCATGCGACCCAGCAGGGTCGAGACCTCGGAGCCGGCCTGGGTGAAGCGGAAGATGTTGTCGATGAACAGCAGGACGTCCTGCTGCTGCACGTCACGGAAGTACTCCGCCATGGTGAGCGCGGAGAGCGCGACGCGCAGACGCGTGCCCGGCGGCTCGTCCATCTGGCCGAAGACGAGGGCGGTCTGTCCGAGGACGCCCGCCTCCTCCATCTCGACCATCAGGTCGTTGCCCTCACGGGTGCGCTCGCCGACACCGGCGAACACCGACACACCGCCGTGGTTGCGGGCCACACGCGCGATCATCTCCTGGATGAGCACGGTCTTGCCCACGCCCGCGCCGCCGAACAGGCCGATCTTGCCGCCCTGCACGTACGGCGTCAGCAGGTCGATGACCTTGATGCCGGTCTCGAACATCTCGGTCTTCGACTCGAGCTGGTCGAAGGCCGGCGCCTTGCGGTGGATGCCCCAGCGCTCGTTGACCTCGAAGGTCTCACCCGGCGCGAGGTTCAGCACCTCGCCGGTGGTGGTGAACACCTTGCCGAGCGTGGCGTCGCCGACGGGGACCATGATCGGGTTCCCGGTGTCGCGCACCGCAGTGCCACGGACCAGGCCGTCGGTCGGCTTCAGCGAGATCGCGCGGACCATGCCGTCGCCGATGTGCTGGGCGACCTCGAGCGGGAGGACGGTCTGCTCCCCGTTGAGGGTCACCTCGACCTCGAGCTTGTTGTAGATCTCCGGCATGTTGTCGACGGGGAACTCCACGTCGACGACCGGGCCGATCACGCGGGCGACGCGGCCGACACCCGTAGCGCCGGTCTGGTTGGTCTCTTCAACCGTTGCAGTCATGTCTCTCACTCACTCCCGGCGTTCGCATCGGCCAGCGCGTTGACGCCACCGACGATCTCGCTGATTTCCTGGGTAATGCCGGCCTGGCGGGCTTGGTTGGCGATGCGGGTGTACTTCTTGATGAGCTCCTCGGCGTTGTCCGTGGCCGACTTCATCGCCTTCTGACGCGCGGCGAGCTCGGAGGCCGCCGCCTGCAGGAGAGCGAAGAAGATCCTGCTCTGAACGTACTGCGGAAGCAGCGCGTCGAGCACCTCTGACGCGGACGGCTCGAACTCGTAGAGCGGGAGCAGATCGGCCTCGGTCGGCTTGTCGTGGCCTTGAACGACCTCGAGCGGCATCAGCCGCATGGCCGTCGGCTCCTGGACCAGCATCGAGCGGAACCGGGTGTAGACCACGTGGACCTCATCGACCACGCCGTCCTCGTTGGGCTCCTTGAGGAAGGCGTCGATCAGCGCGGTGCCGATCTCGGCGGCGACCTCGTAGGAGGGCTGGTCGGAGAAGCCGGTCCACACGCGGGTCACCGGACGCTGGCGGAACTTGAAGTACGCCTCGCCCTTGCGGCCGGTGATGTACCAGTCGACCTCCTTGCCCTCCGCGCGCACCCGCTCAGCGAGGCGCTCGGCCTCCTTGAGCGCGCTCGAGGAGTAGGCACCGGCGAGGCCACGGTCGCTGGTCACGACCAGGATCGCGGCCCGCTTCGGGTTCTCGATCTCCTTGGTCAGGGGGTGGTCGACCTTGGAGAAGGTCGCCACCGCCGAGACCGCACGAGTCAGCTCGCGGGCGTACGGCGCTGCCGCCAGGGCCCGCTGCTGCGCCTTGATGATCCGGGACGCAGCAATGAGCTCCATGGCGCGCGTGATCTTCTTCATCGACTCCGTCGACTTGATCCGCGCGCGGTACTCACGCAGCGATACGGCCATGGTCAGCCCCGCTTCTGCTTGACGATCTGCTCCTGCTCGAGCGCGCCGTCCTCGAGGGCCTCAGCCTTCTCCGAGCCCGGCTTCACCGAGCCGCCGTCCGAGGTCTCGAACTGGTCGAGGAACGCCTCGTAGGCGGAGGTCAGACCAGCCTCGTCCTCGAACTTCTGCGTCTCGCGGATCGCGGACAGGATGCCCGTGTGCGAGCGGCGCAGGTAGTCGAGGAACTGGTTCTCGAAGCGCAGGACGTCGCCGACCGGCACCTTGTCGAGGCGACCGGTGGTGCCCAGCCACAGCGAGACCACCATCTCCTCGAGCGGGTACGGCGAGTACGCCGACTGCTTGAGCAGCGCCATCAGGCGCTGACCGCGGTCCAGCTGCTGACGCGAGGCGGCGTCGAGGTCGGAGGCGAACATCGCGAACGCCTCCATGGCGCGGAACTGCGCCAGGTCGACCTTGAGCGAGCCGGTGACGGCCTTCATCGCCTTGGTCATCGCCGCACCACCGACGCGCGACACCGAGACGCCGACGTCGATGGCCGGACGCTGGTTGGCCGCGAACAGGTCGGACTGCAAGAAGATCTGACCGTCGGTGATCGAGATGACGTTGGTCGGGATGAACGCCGAGACGTCGTTGGCCTTGGTCTCGATGATCGGCAGACCGGTCATCGAGCCCGCGCCCAGCTCGTCGGAGAGCTTCGCGCAACGCTCGAGCAGACGCGAGTGCAGGTAGAAGACGTCACCGGGGTAGGCCTCGCGGCCCGGCGGGCGACGCAGCAGCAGCGACACGGCGCGGTAGGCCTCGGCCTGCTTGGTCAGGTCGTCGAACACGATGAGGACGTGCTTGCCCTCGTACATCCAGTGCTGGCCGATGGCCGAGCCGGTGTACGGGGCGAGGTACTTGAAGCCGGCGCTGTCGGAGGCCGGGGACGCCACGATCGTGGTGTACTCCAGCGCACCGGCGGCCTCGAGCGCGCCACGCACGGAGGCGATGGTCGAGCCCTTCTGGCCGATGGCGACGTAGATGCAGCGAACCTGCTTGGTCGGGTCGCCCGACTCCCAGTTCTGCTTCTGGTTGATGATCGTGTCGATCGCGATCGTGGTCTTGCCGGTCGCGCGGTCACCGATGATCAGCTGACGCTGGCCACGGCCGATCGGGGTCATCGAGTCGATCGCCTTGATACCGGTCGCGAGCGGCTCGTGCACCGACTTGCGCTCGACCACGTTGGGAGCCTGCAGCTCCAGGGCGCGGCGGCCCGAGGTCTCGATCTCGCCGAGGCCGTCGATCGGGGTGCCGAGCGGGTCGACCACGCGTCCGAGGTAGCCGTCACCCACGGGAACCGAGAGGATCTCGCCGGTGCGGTGCACCGGCTGGCCCTCCTCGATGCCCTCGAAGTCACCGAGGATGACGACGCCGATCTCGCGGTCCTCGAGGTTCAGGGCCAGGCCCAGGGTGCCGTCCTCGAACTTGAGCAGCTCGTTCGCCATCGCCGACGGAAGCCCACTGACACGCGCGATGCCGTCGCCGGCCGATGCGACCGTCCCGACCTCTTCCTTGCTGGCCGCGTCGGGCTGGTAGTCGGCGACGTACTTCTGCAGCGCGTCGCGGATCTCGTCCGGACGGATGGAGAGCTCCGTCATCGTCGTTCCTTCTCTCTTTGGGTCTTCGAAGTGTTCGGGGTGGTCAGCCGACGAGTCGGCGGCGGGCGTCGTCGAGGCGGGTGGAGACAGTGCCGTCGATGACGTCGTCACCGATCTCGACACGGACGCCGCCCAGGACGGCCGGGTCGACCAGCAGGTTGAGATGGATCAGCCGGCCGTACTGGCGCGACAGCACGTCGCCCAGACGCCGCTGCTCGACCTCGGAGAGCGGACGGGCCACCCTCACGGTGGCGACGCTGCGCCCGTGCACCTCGGCAGCCACCTTCTGGTACTCCTCCAGGGCCACCGACACGGTGCGGTGGCTCCCGGAGACGGCCTGCTCGGCGAGCACGACCGTCGCCGGCAGCGAGCGCCCTTCCAGCAGCGAGCGCAGCAGGCTGGCCTTGTCGCTCACCGTCCGGGTGGGGTCGGCGAGCGCGTCGCGCAGGTCGGGGTTCTGCTTGATCGCCTGGCCGAGGGTGAAGATCTCGTCCGCGAGCCGGCCGGCGTCGTCACCGACGGACCGGACCAGCGCGACGACCCCGAGGTGCTCGAGAGCGTCGCCGAGGTCGCGGTTGGCGATCCAGCGGCGCGAGACCGCCGAACGCAGCAGCCCGAGCGCATCGGCACCGATCCTCGAGCCGAACACGTCGCCGACGAAGCCGGTACGCGCCTCGACGGGCGTCGACGCGTCGGTGACGAAGCGGCGCAGCGCACCTTCGGAGCGCAGCGTCGCCGCGACCGCGAAGAGCTCGCCGCCCACCGTCGCCGCGGCCGGACCGGACGTCATGGACTCCAGCTCCCCGGCCAGGGCGACGACGGCGTCGGCCGACGCGCCGCGGAAGGACTTCGTCATCAGTTGACCCCCGGCGTCCCGGCCTCGAGGTCGGCGAGGAAGCGCTCGACGACACGGCCCTGACGGACCTCGTCGTCCAGGCTCTCGCCGACGATGCGGCCAGCCAGCGTGGTGGCCAGCGTGCCGACCTCCACGCGCAGGCTGTTGACGGCCTGCTGGCGCTCCGCCTCGATCTGCGTCTTCCCGTGCTCGACGATCCGGGAAGCCTCGGCCTGGGCCTGCTCCCGCATCTCCGAGACGATCACAGCACCCTGCTCACGCGCCTCCTCACGGATGCGCGCAGCCTCGTGACGGGCGTCGGCGAGCTGCTTCTCCAGCTCGGCGAGCTTGGCGTCGGCCTCGGCCTGCTTGGTCTCGGCCGCCGACAGGCCGCCCTCGATCGCAGCCGTTCGCTCGGCGAAGGCCTTCTCGAAGTTGGGGACGACGAACTTCCTGATCGCCAGGAGCAGCACCAGGAAGACGGCGGCCCCCAGGATGATCTCCGAGACGTGCGGGATGAGCGGGTTCAGCTCTCCCGCGGCCTGGATCGATTCACGCATGGGTCACCTCGGTCTTGGGGGTCGCGCGTCAGGAAAGGACGAAGGCGAGCGCGATGCCGATGATCGCGAGCGCCTCGGCGAGCGCGAAGCCGAGGATGGCGATCGACTGCAGGCGCGACTGGGCCTCGGGCTGGCGGGCCACACCGTTGATGTAGGCCGCGAAGATCAGACCCACGGCGAGGGCGGGGCCGATCGTGGCGATGCCGTAGCCGAGCATGTTGAGCGAGCCGTTGATGTCACCATTCATGACGGTGAGTGTTCCTTTCGGTTTGGTACTGCGTGAGTTTCGTTTCTCGGGTGCTCACCGGCCCACTGGGCGCGGTGTGCTGCTCAGTGCTCGTCGGCGACAGCACCTGAGACGTACATGGCGGTCAGCAGCGTGAAGACGTAGGCCTGGAGGAACATGACCAGGAGCTCCAGGGCGGAGACTCCGAAGAACATGACCCAGGCGAGCACGCCGCCGATCGCGTTGATCGGGGAGAACGCCTCCAGGAGGAGGTACTCGCCACCGAGGGCGAAGAGGATCAGCAGGAGGTGGCCCGCGAACATGTTCGCGAACAGACGCAGGGCCAGGGTGACCGGGCGGACCAGGATGTTGGACAGGAACTCCAGCGGAGCGATCAGCAGGAGGACCGGGCCGCGCACGCCGGCCGGCACACAGGTGTGCTTGAGGTAGCCGAAGAAGCCGTGCTTCCAGATGCCCACACCGTTGTAGAGCAGCCAGCTCAGGGCCGCGAGGCCGTAGGCGTAGCCGGAGTGCGAGAACGTCGGGAACTGGATCAGCGGGACCAGGCCGAAGTAGTTGTTCACCAGCACGAAGGCGAAGAGGGTGAACAGGTACGGCACGAACTTCATGTAGTGCTCGGTGCCGATGATGTCACGGGCGATGCCGTTGCGGACACCGCTGTAGGCCCACTCACCGGCGTACTGGAGGCGACCGGGGACGATCGCCGCCTTCCGCGACGCCGCGTAGGTCACCGCGAAGATGAGGACCGCCGAGAGGACGATCATCACCATCGGCTTGGTGATCCCACCGACGATCGGGGGCAGGTCGAAGTCCGCGGGACCGGGGGGCGTGAAGCCGCCACTGGCCATGGGGACGAGCGCTGCTGCGAGGTTCCCAGCGATCAACGCCGTGTCTCCTTCATGTACGTCACTTCTTCGAGTCTGTGGGCGGCACGTGACCGAACTGCTTCACGACCATGTAGATGCCGAACCCGGCACCGATCAGGATGCCGATGGCCACCAGGAAGGTCGTCCCCAGCCAGCGGTCGGCCAGCCAGCCGGCACCGCCGTAGAGGAGCACTCCGGCCACGATCTGACTGAAGGCCTGCCACGGGTCCGGCTGGGGTCCCTGGCCGTTCTCCGGCGCGTCTTTCGAAGCCATTGCGCACCGGACTGTAGCAGTCGGAGATCCTCATCGATCCCCCGCGTCCGTGCTGGGGCCGGTGCGGCCCGCACCGCTCGCCGGAAGGTCGAAGACGGGGATGCGGGCACGGACGGTCCAGACGACCTGCGCGACCATCCACACCAGGGTGCCGCCGATGATCCCGCCGGCCAGCCAGACCCGGTCCAGGGTGTCCTCGACCAGGCCCGCCTCCTCGATCGCCACCAGGGCGAGGAGCAGCAGGAGCACCTGCAGGGCATAGGTCAGCAGCGCGAAGAGCATCGACGCCGACGGCATCAGACCGGCCACCGTGTGGACGGTGAAGGAGCCGAAGGAGAAGACCGCGACGGCGATCAGCGCCCCCACGAGAACCCCGAGGGCGGCGGCGGATCCGCCCACCAGCCCTCCGACCGCACAGGCCACGAGCCCGAGGCCCGCCGTCGTCGCCGCAGCCCACACCAGCACCCGCGCCCCGCTGTGGCGGTGCGGGTCGGCCGACAACGCGGTCGGCTTGGTCGGCATGGTCGTCGGCAAGATCGGCGGCCCGTCATTCGTGTGGCGGTCTGGCTGTGTCCCGGATGGCGCTCGGGTCACGGTCGCGGCCCGTCGGGGCCGCTCGTGAAAACTATCACAAGGTGCTCGGGCGGGGCCTCGCGCCCCCTCCGCAGCCCTGTCCGCGGGCTACTCGGGGGCGGGCTCGTCGAGCGCCTCGAGCAGCTTCGGCTTGTGCAGGACGGGCAGCAGGAAGGTCAGCGCGACGGTGAGCACGACGGCGATGCCGAGGGCGACCCAGACCCACGCCCCGCGGTAGAGCGAGGGGATCACGGTGCCGAAGGCGACCAGCGCGGCCCAGGTCCACATGATGAAGACCGCGCGGCGCTGGGAGTGGCCGATCTCCAGCAGCCGGTGGTGCAGGTGCTGCTTGTCCGGGGCGAACGGCGAGCGCCCCGCCCGCGTGCGTCGTACGACGGCCAGCACCAGGTCGAGCAGCGGCACGATGAGGATCGCGATCGGCAACAGCAACGGCAACAGCGTCGGCAGCAGGCTGGCCTGGGTGCCGGGCCCGCCCTCGGCGATCTGGGAGCCGGAGAACTGCCCGGTCAGCGTCACCGCGCTGGCCGAGAGCACCAGGCCGATCAGCATCGACCCGCTGTCGCCCATGAACAGGCGTGCCGGGTGGAAGTTGTGCACCAAGAACCCCGCGCACGCGCCGGCGAGGGAGACGCTGAGCAGCGCGGCGGTGGTGGCCCGGTCGGCGCTGTTGAGCCGGGTCAGCTCATAGCAGAAGACGAAGAACGCGATCGCCCCGATGCCGACCACGCCCGCGGCCAGGCCGTCGAGGCCGTCGACGAAGTTCACCGCGTTGACCGTCGCCACGACCACGAAGCCGGTCAGCAGCGCGCCCTGGGTGCCCTCGAGGGCGAACTGCTCCCCGTTGGTCCAGGGGAAGTAGAAGTACTGGATCCCGAAGAAGATGAGGAAGCCCGCGGCCAGCACCTGCCCGCCGAGCTTGGTGAGCGCGTCGAGCTCGAAGAGGTCGTCCAGGACGCCCACCGCGCAGATGAGCGCACCGGCGATCAGCACGATCCCGGCGTCCTTGAAGACGAACGGGCCGCCCAGGGAGAGGAACGGCAGCTCACGGGCGACCAGGTAGGCCGCCACCAGGCCGCCGAGCATCGCCAGGCCGCCGAGGTACGGGATCGGCTCGTCGTGCACGTCGCGGTCGCGCACCCGCGCGACAGCCCCGGTGCGCAGCGCGATCTCGCGGGCGAACACGGTCAGCAGCGAGGTGACCGCCGCGGCGACCAGGAAGACCAGGATGTACTCGCGCACCGGGCCTAGCCCTCGTCGACGAGGGCGGCGCCGAGCGGTTCCAGCACGGCGTTGAGGTCCTCCAGTGCCAGCGTGCCGCGGCGCAGCACCCGGCCCCGCTCCCCGGTGACGTCGATGATCGTCGAGGCCTCGCCGCCGGGCGAGCGCCCGGCATCCACGACGACCGCGACGGAGGTCCCCAGCATCTCCTCGGCCGTGTCGGCGTCGGTGGCCGCGGGCAGGCCGGTGGTGTTGGCCGAGCTGACGGCCAGCGGGCCGGTGCGCTCGAGGATCGCCAGGGCGACCGGGTGGTCGGGCATCCGCACCGCCACGGTGCCGCGGGTGTCGCCGAGGTCCCACTGCAGCGAGGTCTGCTGGTGGCACACCAAGGTGAGCGGGCCGGGCCAGAACTTCTCGACCAGCGCGCGCGCCCACGCGGGCACCCGCACCGCGAGGGCGTCGAGGGTGGTGGCGGAGCTCACCAGCACCGGCGGCGGCATCTCGCGCCCGCGCCCCTTGGCCGCGAGCAGCCCCGCGACCGCGGCCGGGTCGAAGGCGTCGGCGCCGATGCCGTAGACGGTGTCGGTCGGCAGCACGATCAGGTCCCCGCGGCGTACGGCGGTGGTCGCGGCGGCGACGGCCGCCTCGCGCTCGTCGTCGGTCGTGGTGGGGAAGCGCTCGGTCACGACACTCATCGTGCCAGCCGCGCCGTGAGGAAGCGCGCCCGGCCCGCGAGGTCGCGGTGGTCGCGGACGTCCGCCCAGCGTCCGGTCGCGGTGAAGACCGCCGGCGCCGACTCGCCCTGCACGTCGGCGTGCTCGGCGCCGACCACTCCCCCACGACGCAGCAGCACCGCCGCGCGCTGCTCGAGCACACGCAGCGCATCCAGGCCGTCCTGGCCGGAGAAGAGCGCGAGGTGCGGGTCGTGGTCGCGGGCCTCCGGGGCCACCGACTCCCAGGCTTCCAGCGGGATGTACGGCGGGTTGCAGGTCAGCACGTCGACGGTGCCGAGCAGCTCCTCGAAGGCGGTGGCCATGTCTCCCAGGCGAAGCTCGACGCCGGTGCCGGTGAGGTTGCGCTCGGCCCAGGCGTGCGCCGCGGGGTCCAGCTCGACGGCGTGCACCCGGGCGCCGGGCACCTCGTCGGCCAGCGCCTTGGCGACCGCGCCGGAGCCGGTGCACAGGTCCACGACGACGCACTCCCCCCGATCGGCCAGCACCTGCTCCGCCCGCTCCACGGCCCAGCCGGCGAGCAGCTCGGTCTCCGGTCGCGGCACGAACACGCCGGGGCCGACGGCCAGCTCGACATGGCGGAACCACGCGACGCCGGTGAGGTGCTGCAACGGCTCGCGGGCCGCGCGGCGCGTCACCAGCGCGAGGTAACGCTCGGCGTCGTCCGCGGCGACCTCGTCGACGAGCACCAGCGCGCCGCGGGTCGTGCCGAGCACGTGCGCGAGCAGCTCCGCGGCGTCGTGCTCGGGGCTGGCCACCTCGCCGGCCCGCAGCCGGGCGACACCGTCGGCGAGCAGGTCACGGCGGCGCAGGGGCGCGGCGTCCACCGGGCTCACTGCTCCAGCGCCTCGAGCCGGGTCGCGAAGTCGGCGTCGAGGCAGGAGCCGATGACCGGTCCGAGCGCGCCGTCCAGCACCTGGTCGAGGTTGTAGGACTTGTAGCCGGTGCGGTGGTCGGAGATCCGGTTCTCGGGGTAGTTGTAGGTGCGGATCCGCTCGGAGCGGTCGACGGTGCGCACCTGGCTGCGGCGGGCGTCGCTGGCCTCGGCCGCGGCGGCCTCCTGGGCGGCGGCGAGCAGCCGCGCCCGCAGGATCCGCATCGCCTGCTCCTTGTTCTGCAGCTGGCTCTTCTCGTTCTGACAGCTCACCACGATGCCGGTGGGCATGTGGGTGATGCGGACCGCGGAGTCGGTGGTGTTCACGCTCTGGCCACCGGGCCCGCTGGAGCGGAAGACGTCGATGCGCAGGTCGTTGTCGTCGATGTCGACCTCCACCTGCTCGGCCTCGGGCAACACCAGGACGCCGGCGGCGCTGGTGTGCACCCGGCCCTGGGACTCGGTGACCGGGACCCGCTGCACGCGGTGCACACCGCCCTCGAACTTCAGCTGCGCGTACGGCGCCTCGCCCGGCGCCGGGGTCCCCTTCGCCTTCACCGCGACCGTCACGGACTTGTAGCCGCCGAGGTCGGACGGAGTGGCGTCGAGCATCTCCACCTTCCAGCCCTGCGCCTCGGCGTACCGGGTGTACATGCGCAGCAGGTCGCCGGCGAACAGCGCGGACTCCTCGCCGCCCTCGCCGGACTTCACCTCGAGGATCGCGTCCTTGTCGTCGCCGGGGTCGCGCGGGACGAGCAGCCGGCGCAGCCGCTCCTCGGCGGTGTGGCGCTGCTCGGCGAGCGCGGTGACCTCCTCGGCGAAGGCCGGGTCCTCGGCGGCGAGCTCCCGGGCGGCCTCGACGTCGTCGCCGAGGCGCTGCCAGTCACGCCAGGTCGTCACGATCGCCGAGAGCGCGTGGTAGCGGCTGTTGAGCCGCTTGGCCAGGCGCGCGTCGGCGTGGGTCTCGGGAGCGGCCAGACGCTGCTCCAGGTCGGCATGCTCGGCGAGCATCCCCTCGACTGCCTCGAACACGACACTCCTCGACTGCACCACTGATCGAACTGACCGGGCCTGCGCGCGGCCCCGGGATCCGGGCGCGTGCCCGGGAAATGCAAGCACCGGTCGCCGCCCGAGGGCGACGACCGGTGCGTGGCGACAGCTACTTCTTGGCTGCCTTGGCGTAGCGGGCCTCGAAGCGGGCGACGCGGCCGCCGGTGTCGAGGATCTTCTGCTTGCCGGTGTAGAACGGGTGGCACTGCGAGCACACGTCGGCCTTGATCTGGCCCGAGGTCTCGGTGCTACGGGTGGTGAACGTCTCGCCGCAGGTGCAGGTCACCTGGGTCTCGACGTAGGTGGGGTGGATGTCCTTCTTCATGGTGTCCTCTCAGCCGCCGGGTCGCCGTCCGCGGGGTGCGGACCGGACGTGAACCGGAACCAGCACAGAAGTGTGCCACTGCAGCCAACGCAGCGGTAATCGGGACCATTCCCCGAACGACGTGCGCCGCGGGACCGTGCCGTGTCTGGTCGGTCACGCCGTCGCGGCCGCGCCCGTGGCCTAGACGACCCGGGCGAGCAGCGCCTCGACGCGCGAGGCGAGCTCGCGCGGGCTGAACGGCTTGGTGATGTAGTCGTCGGCGCCGGAGTCGAAGCCGTTCTCGACGTCGGACTCCTGGGCGCGCGCGGTGAGCAGGATGACCGGAAGGTCGGCCAGCACCGGATCGGCGCGGATGACGCGGATCGCGTCGAGCCCGGACACGCCCGGCATCATCACGTCCAGCACCGCCAGGTCGGGCCGGCTCGACCGGCAGGCGTCGACGGCTGCCTGGCCGTCGGCCACCGCCGTGATGTCGTGGCCGAGCGTGGACAGCTTGAACTCCACCAGCTCGCGGATGTCGACGTCGTCGTCCGCCACCAGGATCCGTGCCACGAGCAAACCCCCCCTGCAACTCTGCGGACACTGTCGAGCAGCCTATCGGGATCGGCGCGTCCGCGGGTCCGGACCGTCCAAGCCAGGAAGACCGCGTGAGGGGGCGGGCGGCACCTGGCCGCCCGCCCCCTCACGAGAGCGCGAGATCCGGCTCAGCTGCCGGAGCCCGACGAGCGCTGGAGCTTCATCAGCAGCTCCACGTTGCTCTGGGTGCTGCCCAGACGCTCGCGCAGCAGCTCGGCCGCCTCCTGCTCGCCCCGCTCGCCCAGCTCGCCGCGCAGCGTGGCGACGACGGCGGACTCCTCGGGGCTGAACAGCAGCTCCTCGTGGCGGGTGCCGGAGGCCGCGACGTCGATCGCCGGGAACAGCCGCTTGTCGGCGAGCTCGCGGCTCAGGTGCAGCTCCATGTTGCCGGTGCCGGTGAACTCCTCGAAGATCACCTCGTCCATCGCCGACCCGCTGTCGATGACAGCCGTGGCGAGGATGGTGAGCGAGCCGCCGTTCTCGATGTTGCGGGCCGCACCGAAGAACCGCTTCGGCGGGTACATCGCCGCAGCGTCCACGCCGCCGGACAGCATCCGGCCGCTCGCGGGGGTCGCGAGGTTGTAGGCGCGCGCGAGACGGGTGATCCCGTCGAGCAGCACCACCACGTCGTGGCCGAGCTCGACGAGCCGCTTGGCGCGCTCGATGGCCAGCTCGGCGACCACCGTGTGATCGGCCGGGGGCCGGTCGAAGGTGGAGGCGATGACCTCTCCCTTGACCGAGCGCTCGAAGTCGGTGACCTCCTCGGGGCGCTCGTCCACGAGCACCACCATCAGGTGGCACTCGGGGTTGTTCGCGGTGATCGAGGCGGCGACGGCCTGCAGCAGCGTCGTCTTGCCGGCCTTGGCCGGCGACACGACCAGCCCGCGCTGGCCCTTGCCGAGGGGCGCGGCCAGGTCGATGGTCCGCCCGATCAGGTTGTCCGCGCCGGTCTCCAGGCGCAGCCGCTCGGAGGGGTGGACGGGCGTCAGCCGCGAGAACTCCACGCGGTCCCGGGCCGACTCCGGGTCCGAGCCGTTGACGCTCTCGAGGCGCACCATCGGGTTGAACTTCTCCTTGCGCTCGCCCTCACGGGGCTGGCGCACCTGGCCGACGACCGCGTCGCCACGGCGCAGGCCGAACTTCCGCACCATCGACAGCGACAGGTAGACGTCGTCGGGGCCCGGCAGGTAGCCGGTGGTCCGCACGAACGCGTAGTTGTCGAGCACGTCGAGGATGCCCGCGGCGGGCACGAGCACGTCGTCCTCGAGCACCGTGGTGTCGGGCTCGTTGCGGCCGCTGACCGGGCGGTTGCGCTCGCGCCCCCGACGGCGTCGGTTGCGACCGCGACCCTCCTCGTCGTCGTCGTGCTGGTCGAGCTGACCCTGCTGCTGGCCCTGCCGGTCCTGCTGCTGCCGGTCCTGCTGACGGTCCTGCTGCTGCCGGTCCTGCTTGTCCTGGCGGTCCTGCTTGTCCTGGCGGTCCTGCTTGTCCTGGCGGTCCTGCTTGTCCTGGCGGTCCTGCTGCTGACGCGAGCGCTCGCCGCGCCCGTCCTTGCCGCCGTCCCGGTTGCCGTCCTTGCCGCCGTCGCGGCGGTTGCCGCCGTCGCGGATCGCGTCCTTCGAGCCGGTCTGGCCGGTCTGGCCGTCCTGCCCGGACTGGCCGCGGTCCTCGCGGGGGCGACGCTCGCGGCGCGGCTGCTCGGCGGGCCCGGACTGGTCGGGTGCGTCGCTGCGCTGCTCGGCGGGCGCCTCCTGGCGGGCCTCGGCCGCCTGGTCGCCCCCCTCGGCACGTCGCGAGCGGGTACGCCGCGGCGCGTCGGTCTCCATCCGCTGGTCCTCCTGCGGCGCCGCGGCCTGGGTGGCCTCGGCGCGCGGGGCCCCGGTCGGCGCCTCTGCCGGCGCCGCCGGCTCGGTCGGCTCCGCCGAGCGCGCCGCGGCCCGGCCGCGCGTGCGGGTGACCACGCGCGGCTTCTCCGCCGCGGCCTGCACGCCCGCCGGGGCGGCCGCGGGCTGGGCCGACTGGCCACTCCCCTGACCACTGGCCTGGCCGCTGGCCTGGCCACCCGCTTGGGCGGCCTTGATGGCGTCCACGAGCTGGGCCTTCTTCATCGTCCCCGCTCCGGGGATCCCGAGCCCGCCGGCCATCGCCTTGAGGTCGGCGAGGAGCAGGGAGTTGAGCCCGCCACCGCGCTTGCGCGCGGCGGCCGGCTGCTCGGAACCGGCAGGCGTCTCGGCCGGGGTGTCGTTGCTGTCGCTCACGTGAGGTCCTTCCCACGTTCAGTGCCGGGGCTCACGAGGAGCGCCGGCTGCTGGAGTCTGGTCCCCTCCACTGCCCGGGCGCACGATCGAAAGGACCCGGTGCGGATCGAACCGCGGAGACTCGGAGAGGGTCGCACCCGCGGTGCTTCCCCTCGAGGAGGTCGCGGCTGCCACGCCGTACAAGAGCGGCGCGCGGTCAGGCTACCACCGCGCTGCGGCGCCGTCCCGTGGGTGCCTCGGGCCGGCTCAGGCGGTGCGTACGCCCTCGGTGTCGACCGCCAGGTGCCGCACCGTCCAGCCCTGCGGGCACGCGGCGAGGAGGTCCTCGGTGCCGGGGACCTCGCGGCCCCCGCAGAACGCCAGCACCGTGGGCCCGGCGCCGGAGACGACCGCCGGGATCCCCCGGGCGCGCAGCCGGTCGACCAGGTCGAGGGAGGCCGGCATCGCCGGGCGGCGATAGTCCTGGTGCAGGTAGTCGCGGGTGGCCAGCAGCAGGTGCTCGGGGCGACCGGCCAGGGCCGCGACGAGCAGCGCGGCGCGCCCCGCGTCGGCGGCCGCCTCGGCGTGCGGGACCGTCTCCGGCAGCAGGCCGCGGGCCACCGAGGTGGTCACGCCGTCGGCGGGCACGAAGACCACCGCCGAGACCCGCGGGTCGACCGCGGAGGCGACCGCCCAGAAGGCGCCGTCCTCGTGCCCGGAGATCACGAACCCGCCGTAGAACGCCGGGGCGACGTTGTCGGGGTGCCCCTCCAGGTCCGCGGCCAGGCGGAACAGCGCGTCGTCGTCGAGCAGCAGCGAGCCGCCCGCGACCAGTGCGCGCGCCAGCGTCACGCCGCCGACGATCGCTGCGGAGGAGGAGCCGAGCCCGCGCGCGTGCGGGATCACGTTGCGACACGAGAGTCGCAGCCCCGGGGGCTGCGCCCCCATCGCCGCGAACGCCGCGCGCATGGCGACCACGACCAGGTGCGACTCGTCGCGCGGTACGCCGCCCGCTCCCGCGCCCTCCACCTCGACGACGAGCCCCGAGGCGAGCACCTCGGCCTCGAGCTCGTCGCGCAGGTCCAGGGCGAGACCCAGGGCGTCGAAGCCCGGGCCGAGGTTGGCCGACGTGGCCGGCACCGAGACCCGCACGGGGCCCTCGACGAAAGTGACCACGTGCTCAGGCGAGGCCTGCGGCCTGGGCCGCAGCGGTGACGTCGGCGTCGACGACCGTGTCGACGAGCGGGCCGAAGCCCTCGAGCGCGGTGGCGGTGTCCTTGAGGCCGTGGCCGGTCACCGTGATCACGACGCTGGCGTCGGCGTAGGAGACCCCGGCCGCGAGCTGCTGGAGCAGCCCGGCGACGCCGGCCGCCGAGGCGGGCTCGACGAACACGCCGTCGCGGCAGGCCAGCTCGCGCTGGGCGGCGAGGATCTGCTCGTCGGTGACCGACTCGAAGCAGCCGCCGGACTCATCGCGCGCGGCCTCGGCGAGGTGCCAGGACGCGGGGTTGCCGATCCGGATCGCGGTGGCCTTGGTCTCGGGGTCAGCGACGGGCGCGCCGTTGACCAGCGGCGCCGCGCCGGCGGCCTGGAAGCCGCGCATCACGGGCTTGCGGGTCGCCCGGCCGAGCGCGGCGTACTGGTTGTAGCCGAGCCAGTAGGCCGAGATGTTGCCCGCGTTGCCGACCGGGAGCAGGTGGTAGTCGGGCGCGTCGCCGAGGAAGTCCACGATCTCGAACGCCGCGGTCTTCTGGCCCTCCAGACGGACCGGGTTGACGGAGTTGACCAGCGCGACGGGGTACTCGTCGGCGAGGCCGCGCGCCATCGCGAGGCAGTCGTCGAAGTTGCCGCGCACCATGATCACCTGGGCGCCGTGCAGGATGGCCTGGGCCATCTTCCCGGCGGCGATCTTGCCCTCGGGGACGAGGACGAGCGGCTTGAGGCCGGCCTTGGCGGCGTACGCGGCCATCGCGGCGGAGGTGTTGCCGGTCGAGGCGCAGACCACCGCCTGGGCGCCCTCGTGCTTGGCCACCGAGATCGCCGCGGTCATGCCACGGTCCTTGAAGGAGCCGGTCGGGTTGGAGCCCTCGACCTTGAGCCAGACCTCGCCCTGGGTGAGCCCGGAGAGCCATGCGGAGTGCACCAGCGGGGTGCCGCCCTCACGCAGCGTGACGGCGGGGGTCCCCTCCGGGATGTCGAGGAGGTCGCGGTACTCCTCGATGACGCCGCGCCACTGGTGGGTTGCTGCCATGGTGCTCACTCCGACTCTCCTTCGACCCGCATCACTGAGGTCACGTCCCTGACGATGTCCATGCCGCGCAGCGTCTCCACGGTGCCGGAGAGCTGCGCATCGGTCGCCTCGTGCGAGACCACGACGAGCTGGGCGTCGAGGTCGCGGCCCTCCTGGCGGACCGTCTGGATCGAGACGCCGTGGTCGGCGAAGGCGGTCGCGACCGAGGCCAGCACACCGGCACGGTCCTCGACGTCGATCGCGACGTGGTAGCGGGTGCGGGCCTCCCCCATCGGGAGCACGGCGCGGTCGGCGTACGCCGACTCCCCCGCACCGCGGGTGCCGGCGAGCAGGTTGCGCGCGACCGTCACCAGGTCGCCGAGCACGGCCGACGCGGTGGGCGCGCCACCGGCGCCGGGACCGTAGAACATCAGCTGCCCGGCGGCCTCGGACTCCACGAAGACCGCGTTGTAGGCCTCGCGGACCGAGGCGAGCGGGTGCGAGCGCGGGATCATCGCGGGGTGCACGCGCACCGACACCGCGTCGTCGCCGCCCTCGGTCGGGATCAGCTCGCAGATCGCGAGCAGCTTGACGACCGCGCCCATGTCGCGCGCGGAGGCCACGTCGGCGGACCTGACCTCGGCGATCCCCTCGCGGTAGACGTCGGCGGCGGTGACCCGGGAGTGGAAGGCCAGCGAGGCGAGGATCGCGGCCTTGGCAGCGGCGTCGAAGCCCTCCACGTCGGCGGTCGGGTCGGCCTCGGCATAGCCCAGCTCCTGGGCCTCCTGCAGCGCCTCCTCGAACCCCGCGCCGGAGGTGTCCATCTTGTCGAGGATGTAGTTGGTGGTGCCGTTGACGATGCCGAGCACCCGGGTGACCCGGTCGCCGGCGAGCGACTCGCGCAGCGGGCGCAGGATCGGGATGGCGCCGGCCACGGCGGCCTCGTAGTACAGGTCGCGCCCGGCCTTGGCGGCCGCCTCGAACAGCGTCGGGCCGTCCTCGGCGAGCAGCGCCTTGTTGGCGGTGACGACGCTGGCGCCGTTCTCCAGCGCGGCGAGGATCAGCGAGCGGGCAGGCTCGATGCCGCCGATGACCTCGACCACCAGGTCGACGTCGTCGCGGGCCACGAGCGCCTGGGCGTCGGTCGTGAGGAGGTCCTCGGGGACCTGCACCTCACGCGGCGCGTCCAGACGGCGCACCGCCACGCCCACGAGCTCGACCGGCGCGCCCACGCGCGCGGCCAGGTCCACGGCCTGCTCCTGGAGCAGGCGCACCACCTGCGAGCCCACGGAGCCGCAGCCCAGCACGGCCACCCTCAGGGCGTCGCCCTTCCGGTCAGCCTGACGAAACTCCATCACTGATCACCCACGTCGGTTGCCAACAAGTCGTCCTCAGTCTCGCGGCGCACGACCACGCGCGCCGACCCGTCCCGCACAGCGACCACCGGGGGCCGCAGTGCGTGGTTGTAGTTGGAGGCCATCGAGCGGCAGTACGCGCCGGTGCCGGGGACCGCCACCAGGTCGCCCGGGGCCACGTCGGCGGGCAGGAACTCGTCCTTGACGACGATGTCGCCGGCCTCGCAGTGCTTGCCCACGACCCGGGCCAGCGCGGCCGGCGCCGCGGAGGCGCGCGAGGCGAGGGTGCAGGAGTAGTCGGCGTCGTAGAGCGCCGTGCGGATGTTGTCGCTCATGCCGCCGTCGACCGAGACGTAGGTGCGCACCGCGCCACCGTCGAGATGCACCTGCTTGACGGTGCCGACCTCATAGACCGTGCACATCGCGGGCCCGACGATCGCGCGACCCGGCTCGATGGACAGGTGCGGCTCGGCGATCCCGAGGGCGCGGCACTCGTGCTCCACGATCTGGGTCATCTCCGCGGCCAGCTTGTCGGGCCGCGAGGGGTCGTCCTGGGTCGTGTAGGCGATGCCGAAGCCGCCGCCCAGGTCCATCTCGGGCAGCGCGACGCCGAGCTCGGTGGCGATCCGGGCGTGCAGGGCGAGCACCCGGCGCGCGGCGACCTCGAACCCGGAGGAGTCGAAGATCTGGCTGCCGATGTGGCTGTGCAGGCCGCGTGCCTCGAGGCCCGGGGCGGCGAGCACCCGGCGTACCGCCTCGAGGGCGTCGCCGGAGGTGATCGAGAAGCCGAACTTCTGGTCCTCGTGGGCGGTGGCGATGTACTCGTGGGTGTGCGCCTCGACCCCGGCGGTCACGCGCACCATCACCCGGACGCTCGCGCCGAGCTCCTCGGTGATCGCGGCCAGCCGGTCGATCTCGGTGAAGGAGTCCACGATGATCCGCCCGACGCCCAGGCGCACGGCGCGGGTCAGCTCGGCGACGGACTTGTTGTTGCCGTGGAACCCGACGCGCTCCATCGGGACGCCGCCGCGCTCCGCGACGGTCAGCTCGCCGCCGCTGCACACGTCGAGGAAGAGCCCCTCCTCGGCCACCCAGCGGGCGACAGCGGTGCTCAAGAACGCCTTGCCGGCGTAGTAGACGTCGTAGGCCGCGAACGCGTCACGGAAGGCGCGGGCGCGGGCCCGGAAGTCCGCCTCGTCCAGGACGTACGCCGGGGAGCCGTGCTGCGCGACCAGGTCGGGCAGAGCCACCCCGCCGATCTCCAGCACCCCGTCGACCTTGCGCGCGGTCGAGGACCACAGCGGGGCGACGAGCTCGTTGGCGTCGGCGGGCGGGCGCAGCCAGGACGGACCGCGCAGGGCGCCGGGCGCGTGCGCCCACCCTGCCTCGTGGGTCACTCCCTCACATCCGTTCCGGGGCGGAGACGCCGAGCAGGCCGAGGCCGTTGGCGAGCACCGTGCGGGTGGCGGCCACGAGCACCAGGCGGGCCTGGTTGACCGGACCGGCCGGCTCGTCGCCCTGCGGGAGCATGCGGCACTCGCGGGTGTCGTACCACTTGTTGAACACCGAGGTCATGTCCTCGAGGTAGCGCGCGACGCGGTGCGGCTCGCGCAGCTCGGCGGCGCTGGCCACCACGCGGGGGAACTCCGCCAGCGCACGCAGCAGCCGGCCCTCGTACTCGTGGGTGAGCAGCGAGGGGTCGAAGCCCTCGGTCGGGTCCGCAGGGATGCTCATGCCGAGCTGGCCGGCGTTCTCCATCATCCGGCAGGTGCGGGCGTGGCCGTACTGCACGTAGTAGACCGGGTTGTCGGCCGAGGCCCGGGTGATCTCGGCGACGTCGAGGGTCAGGGGGCTGTCCGCGGGGTAGCGCGCCAGGGAGTAGCGCAGCGCGTCCACGCCGATCTCCTCGACCAGCTCGTTGAGCGTGACGATCGTGCCGGCGCGCTTGGACAGGCGCATCTCCTCGCCGTCGCGCAGGATCTTCACCATCTGCCCGATCAGCACGTCGAGGGTCTTGTCCGGGTCGTCACCGACGCATGCCGCCATCGCGCGCAGCCGGCCGACGTAGCCGTGGTGGTCGGCGCCGAGCAGGTAGATGCAGTGGTCGAAGCCACGGGCGCGCTTGTTGAGGTAGTAGGCGGTGTCGGAGGCGAAGTAGGTGAGCTCGCCGTCGGACTTGATGAGCACCCGGTCCTTGTCGTCACCGAAGTCGGTGGTGCGCATCCACAGCGCCCCGCCGTCCTCGAAGACGTGGCCCAGGCCCTTGAGGCGCTCCAGGGTCTCCGGGACCTCGCCGCCGGAGTGCAGGCTGCGCTCGGAGAACCACACGTCGAAGTGGGTGTTGAACAGGTCGAGCTGCTCGCGCTGCTCGGCGAGCTGGAGCTCATAGCCCTTCTCGCGCACCGCCTCGAGGCGCTCGGCGGCGGGCAGCTCGAAGATGCCGGGCTGGGCCTCGCCGACCTTGCGGGCCAGGTCTTGGATGTAGGCGCCGGCGTAGCCGTCGGTCGGGGTCGGCTCGCCGAGGGCCGCGGCGACGATCGAGGCGGCGAAGTGGTTCATCTGCACGCCGCGGTCGTTGATGTAGAACTCGCGGGTCACGTCGGCGCCGGCCGCGGACAGCACCCGGCCGATCGCGTCGCCCAGGACCGCCCAGCGGGTGTGGCCCAGGTGCAGCGGCCCGGTCGGGTTGGCGGAGATGAACTCGACGTTGATCTTGTTGCCGGCGAGCGTCTGGGTCGTGCCGTACGCCGACCCCTCGGCCACCACCTGGGCGGCGACGACACCCTGGGCGGCGGCGCCCACGGTGATGTTGAGGAAGCCGGGGCCCGCGATCTCCACCGCGTCGATGCCGTCGACCGTGCGCAGCTGCTCGGCGAGCAGCTCGCCGAACGCCCGCGGGTTGGTGCCGGCCTTCTTGGCCAGCTGGAGGGCCACGTTGGTCGCGTAGTCGCCGTGACCCTGCTGACGCGGTCGCTCCACCGTCACCGATCCGGGTACCCCGTCGGGAAGCGACACCGAACCGGCTGCCACCAGGGTCCGGAGGGCGTCGATGATGCTGGAGGAGAGCTGCTCAGGAGTCACCCCGCAAGGGTATCGGCGGGTCCCGGTTTCCGCTCAGGCAGGTTCGGCGGGTAGTGTCCCGACTCGCATCGCCGCGATGCGTTGCCTCCGTAGCTCAGGGGATAGAGCACTGGTTTCCGGTACCAGGTGCCGCAGGTTCGAATCCTGCCGGAGGCACAGAACGCCACGAGGCCCCGACCATCTGGTCGGGGCCTCGTCGCATGTCCGCCCCCTCCGCGCCGACCCGGCGCGAGTGGTTCCGCGAGCCGGCGCCAATGGTTGGCCGAGCCGGCGCGAGTGGTTGCGCGAGTCGGCGCGAGTGGTTGCGCGAGTCGGCGCCAATGGTTGGCCGAGTCGGCGCCAATGGCGGCGAAGGTCTCGACTCGACCGTCAGAAGTCTCGACTCGACCGGTCAGGACTCTCGATTCGACCGTTCGGGCCGCGGCGCGCGCGGGCTCAGCAGCGATCGATGGTGGCGTCCTGGCGGGCGTCGTCGCCGTAGCGGCGGGCGGTGGCGACGTCGGGGAGCACCACGGAGGCGCTGCCGACGTTGCCGATCGAGCCCTGCAGCACGCAGGTGCTCACCTTGGCCGGGTCGACCGAGGCGACCGCCTGGCCCAGGCGGAAAAGCTCCGCCGGCGGGAGGTCGGTGTGCATGTGCTGGAGCACGCTGAGCACCCCGCGCTCGATGAAGCCCGGCTCCGCGGCGCGGGCGCGCACCGTGCGGTGGATGCCGCGCAGCACCCGCTGCTGGTTCGCGGAGCGACCGAAGTCGCCGCTCGGCAGCGTCTTGCGGATCCGGGCGAACGCCATCGCGTCGTAGCCGTTGAGCTTGACCTTGCCGGCCTGGAAACCCTGGGGCTTGAGGTTCTCGTCGTTGAAGTAGAAGGGGTTGTCGACGGTGATGCCGCCGATGTCGTCGACCATGTCCTCGAAGAACGGGAAGCGGGTCACGAACACGTAGTCCGGCTGCACGCCCACGAGGTCGCCGACGGTCTCCCCCATCAGCTGCGGGCCGCCGAAGGTGAGCGCGGCGTTGACGCGGTTGGACCCGAACCCGGGGATCGAGACCCAGGAGTCGCGCGGGATGCCGATGGAGGTGGCCGCGCCGGTGCGGGTGTTCATGCCGACCAGCTGGATCGCGTCGGCGCGGGTGCGCAGCATGTCCTCGCCGGGGCGCATGTCCGAGCCGAGCGCGAGGATCCAGACCGTCTCGGGGTCGACGTCGACCGCCCCGGCCCGGTCGACCTTGACCAGCTCGACCTCACGGGTGTGCACCGAGGAGTCCGGCACCAGCACCAGGGAGACCGCCAGCACCGCGCCCAGCGTGAGCGCGCGCAGGCCGCGGGAGAGACGGGAGCGGATCGGGGTGCTCATCGGCGGGCCCCCTTGTCGCTCGAGTTCTCGGTCTGCTTGTCGGTCTGCTTGCCACCTGGCGTGAGCGTCGCCCGCGACACGTCGTACCCGAACACCTTCCAGCCCTTCTTCGTCGGGGTGAGCATCAGGCGGCCGCGGACCAGGTCGGTACGGCGCACCTCGCCGTCGGTGCGGAAGCGCACCAGGAACCGTGCCGTGGCCCCCACCGGCCGCCCGCCGGGGGCGAGCACGTCGACCTGCAGCACCCGGCGCGTCGCACGCACCGAGTCGACCCGGTCGCCGATCGCGACGTTGGTCAGCAGCCCGCGATCACGCGCCGCACGCCGCATCGCATCCCGGGTGAAGTCGCGCAGCGCGACCGCGTAGTCGGCGGCGTCGCCGCGCGGCCACTCGCCCCCGACGTACGCCGCGTCGATCCAGCCGTCCACGACCTCGGCGACCGACTCCTTCACCTGGGCGCGGCGGCGCGCGTCCAGGTCGCCGGCGACCCGCCCGATCGAGACCTTGGTCGCCACCGTGGGGGTGTCCCCGGCCGCGGAGGAGCCCTGGCCGTCGGGCTCGCTCTCGTCGTCCCCGCTGCAGGCGGCGACGCCGAGCACGAGGGCCGCGCTCAGCGAGGCGGCGGCGAGTCGTCGTGCGCGCGTCGGGGGGTGGCCCGTGGTCGGTCGTGCTCCTCGATTCACCGCCCGGACTCTACCGAGGCGGCCGGACGGTCGTCGCATCCAGTGATCGTTCCCAGCCCCCTGTCAGGCTCGGGAGGTGTGCCGCTGGCAACACCGCGACCGAAACATGGTCCTCAACACTGCGCCGCACCGTCGGGGGGTCTAGCCTTGACTCCCGGAAACCCACCCACGCGCGCTCATTCGGAAGAGGCGAAGCAAGTCGTGCCGCAGTCCTCAGGCAACCAGACTCCCACCAGCTCCCATGAACCCTCGGCCGACGACTTCGGCGCCAATGAGTGGCTCGTCGAGGAGATGTACGACCGATACCAGAAGGACCCGAGCAGCGTCGACGCGACGTGGGTGAGCTACTTCGAGGCCAACGGCAAGAACGGCGCCACGGCTCCCGCGAAGACCGCCCCGAGCAAGGCTCAGGCGGCGCCTGCCAAGGCCCCGCAGAAGGCCGCCCAGAAGACTGCTCAGCAGGCTGAGCCGAAGGCCGAGGCCAAGCCGGCCCCGGTCGCCAAGCCGCGCCCGGCCGCGAAGGCCGCCGAGCCGGCGAAGGGGACCTCGAACCCGGTCCCGAAGGAGTCGCGCCCCGCCGAGCCCTCCGCGGCCAAGGACGAGCCGACCTACACCGTGCTGCGCGGCGCCCCGGCGCGTACCGCCAAGAACATGGACGAGTCGCTGACCGTCCCGACCGCGACCTCGGTCCGCTCGGTGCCGGTCAAGCTGCTGTGGGACAACCGCACCGTCATCAACAACCACCTCGCGCGCGCTCGTGGCGGCAAGGTCTCCTTCACCCACCTGATCGGCTACGCGCTGGTGCAGGCCGTGAAGCAGATGCCGGAGATGAACGTCGGCTTCGACGTGGTGGACGGCAAGCCCAACCTGATCACGCCGCCGCACATCAACCTCGGCCTCGCGATCGACGTCCCCAAGCCCGACGGCAGCCGCCAGCTGCTCGTGCCGGCCATCAAGGCCGCCGAGACGATGGACTTCGCCGGGTTCTGGACCGCCTACGAGGACATCGTCCGCAAGGCGCGCGACAACAAGCTCACGGTGGCCGACTTCCAGGGCACCTCGATCTCGCTGACCAACCCCGGCGGCATCGGCACCAGCCACTCGGTCCCCCGCCTGATGAAGGGCCAGGGCGCCATCATCGGCGTCGGCGCGATGGAGTACCCGCCGGAGTGGCAGGGCGCCTCGGCCGAGGCGATCGCGCGCAACGCGATCAGCAAGGTCATGACCCTGACCTCGACCTACGACCACCGCGTCATCCAGGGCGCGCAGTCGGGTGAGTTCCTCAAGGTCCTGCACGGCCTGCTGCTCGGGCAGAACGGCTTCTACGACGAGATCTTCCGCTCGCTGCGCATCCCCTACGAGCCGATCCGCTGGAGCCACGACATCTCCGCGTCGCACGACGATGAGATCTCCAAGCAGGCGCGCATCCTCGAGCTGATCCACGCCTACCGCGTCCGCGGCCACCTGATGGCCGACACGGACCCGCTGGAGTACCGCCAGCGCAGCCACCCCGACCTCGAGATCGAGTCGCACGGGCTCACCCTGTGGGATCTGGACCGCGAGTTCGCGACCGGCGCGTTCGGCCCCGAGGGCCGCCGCTTCATGAAGCTGCGCGACATCCTGGGCATCCTGCGTGACTCCTACTGCCGCACCACCGGCATCGAGTACATGCACATCATGGACCCCGAGCAGCGCCAGTGGATCCAGGAGCGCATCGAGGTCCCCCACGTGAAGCCGCCCCGCGAGGAGCAGCTCCGCATCCTGCTGAAGCTCAACCAGGCCGAGGCCTTCGAGACCTTCCTGCAGACCAAGTTCGTCGGCCAGAAGCGCTTCAGCCTCGAGGGCGGCGAGACCACGATCCCGCTGATCGACGAGATCTGCGAGGCCGCCGCCGAGGCGTCCCTCGACGAGGTCGCGATCGGCATGGCGCACCGCGGTCGCCTCAACGTGCTGGCCAACATCGTCGGCAAGAAGTACTCCCAGATCTTCCGGGAGTTCGAGGGCAACATCGACCCGCGCACCGTCCAGGGCTCCGGCGACGTGAAGTACCACCTCGGCGCCGAGGGCGAGTTCGAGGCCGACTCCGGCGAGACCGTGAAGGTCTCGGTCGCGGCCAACCCCTCGCACCTCGAGGCCGTCGACCCGGTCCTGGAGGGCATCGCCCGCGCCAAGCAGGACGTGCTCGACCGTGGCGCGGCGTACCCGGTCCTGCCGCTGCTCGTGCACGGCGACGCGGCGTTCGCCGGCCAGGGCGTGGTGGCGGAGACGCTGAACCTCTCCCAGCTGCGCGGCTACCGCACCGGCGGCACCATCCACGTGGTCATCAACAACCAGGTCGGCTTCACGACCTCGCCGGGCTCCTCGCGCTCGACGCTGTACAGCACCGACGTGGCCCGCATGGTGCAGGCGCCGATCTTCCACGTGAACGGCGACGACCCGGAGGCGTGCATCCGCGTCGCGCGGCTCGCCTTCGAGTACCGCCAGGCGTTCAACAAGGACGTCGTCATCGACCTGGTCTGCTACCGCCGCCGCGGTCACAACGAGGGCGACGACCCGTCGTACACCCAGCCGCTGATGTATGACCTGATCGAGCAGAAGCGCTCGGTGCGCAAGCTCTACACCGAGTCCCTCATCGGTCGTGGCGACATCACGATCGAGGAGGCCGAGCAGGTCCTGCGCGACTACCAGCAGCAGCTGGAGCGCGTCTTCACCGAGGTCCGCCAGGCCAGCACCGAGCCGCCGGCCGAGTGGACGACCGTTCCGGACTACCCGGAGAAGTCGGTCGGCAAGGCCGCGACCGCGGTCCCCGAGGAGTACCTCAAGCGGATCGCCGACGCCTACGTCACGCCGCCGGAGGGCTTCACCGTCCACCCGAAGGTGATGCCGCAGCTGCAGCGTCGCGCCACCGCGATCACCGACGGCAACATCGACTGGGGCACCGGCGAGATCCTCGCCTTCGGCTCGCTGCTGATGGACGGCCGCCCGGTGCGCCTGGCCGGCCAGGACTCGCGACGCGGCACCTTCGTGCAGCGCTTCGCGACGATCATCGACCGCAAGAACGCCGACGAGTGGACCCCGCTCTCGGCGCTCACCGAGGACCAGGCGAAGTTCCACGTCTACGACTCGCTGCTCAGCGAGTACGCCGCTCTCGGCTTCGAGTACGGCTACTCCGTGGCCCGTCCCGACGCCCTGGTGCTGTGGGAGGCGCAGTTCGGCGACTTCGTCAACGGCGCGCAGACCGTCATCGACGAGTTCATCAGCTCCGGTGAGAGCAAGTGGAACCAGCAGTCCGGCGTCGTCCTGCTGCTGCCCCACGGCTACGAGGGCCAGGGCGCCGACCACTCCTCGGCGCGCATCGAGCGGTTCCTCACGATGGCGGCCGACGAGGCCTTCGTCGTGGCCCAGCCGAGCACGCCGGCGTCGCACTTCCACCTGCTGCGCCAGCACTCCCTCGGCGAGGAGCACCGTCCGCTGATCGTCTTCACCCCGAAGTCGATGCTCAAGCGCAAGGAGGCCGCCTCCAAGCCCGAGGACTTCACCACCGGCACCTTCCGCCCGTTCATCGCCGACGAGAGCGCCGACCCCAACGAGGTCGACACCCTCCTGCTGTGCTCGGGTCGCGTGACCTGGGACCTGATGGTCGAGCGGGCCAAGCGCGAGGACGGCAAGCGCTTCGCGATCGGTCGCGTCGAGCAGCTCTACCCGCGCCCGACCGAGGACATCAAGGCCGAGATCGCGCGCTACCCCCGCCTCAAGGAGGTGCGCTGGGTCCAGGACGAGCCGATGAACATGGGCCCGTGGCCGCACTACGCGCTCAACGTGGTGCCGGAGCTGGACGCCACGGTCGTCGCGGTCACCCGCGAGGAGTCCTCCTCGCCGGCCGTCGGTACCGTCAAGCGCCACCAGGCCGAGCAGAAGGACCTGCTGGGCCGGGCCTTCGCCTGATCAGTCCCACCCTCGTATGGCCCACCGTGCTCTCGCGCACGGTGGGCCATACGCCTTTTCGAGGAGGATCGAGGATGTACTTCACCGACCGTGGCATCGAGGAGCTGGAGAAGCGCCGGGGCGAGGAGGAGGTCACGCTGGCCTGGCTCGCGGACCGGCTCCAGGAGTTCACCGACACCCACCCGGAGTTCGAGACCGCCGTCGAGCGTTTCGCCACCTGGCTGGCCCGCCTCGACGACCCCGAGGACTAGCCCCGTCTAGGGTGCCCGCATGACGACCTACCCCGACCCGCCGTGGGACATGGTGGGCCAGCTCTGGCTCTCGCTGTTCCGCCTGCCCACGCCCGTGGACGACCTGCGCCCGGCAGGCGTGCACGGCGTGGCGTTCGTGCGCTACGAGGAGGGCAGCCCGCTGACCTACTCCGAGCTGCTGGTGGCCCGCCCGATCAGCGGGCCCCACGGCCGGCGGGTGTCGATCTCCGACATCTGGGTCGACTCCCCCGCCTCCGTCGCCGGCGGTCGTGAGCTGTGGGCGATCCCGAAGCTGATCGCCGAGCTCTCCTCCTCGTCCGTGCGGCGCGGCCCGGTCTCCCACACGGAGTGGAGCGCCGTCACCGGGTCCCAGCCGATCGTCCAGGCGCGCTTCGGCGACGTCTCCGGCGTCGCGCTGCGTACGCCTTTTCGTGGCGGCACCTGGCAGCCCGGCATCGCCGACACCGGCGGGCAGGAGCGCACCGCCGAGCTCACCGGCTCCGCCAAGGCGCTGCCGTGCCGCGCCCAGTGGGACTTCGCCACCGATGGTCCCCTCGCCTGGCTCTCCGGCGCCCGCCAGCTCGCGTCGTTCCGGATGACCGACTTCCGGATGTCGTTCACCTGACCCGCTCGCCGAGTCGCGGCCGACTCGCGGCTGGGCTCAGCGGGGGCGGAGGGTGAGGTCGGTGAGGGTGGCGTCCCCGGGCAGGTCGAGGACGTGGAGGATCGCGTCGACGACGGTGGCCGGGTCGATCCAGGCACCGGGGTCGTAGTCACGCCCCTCCTGGCGGTGCACCTCCTCCTGCATGGCGGTGGCGACGCGTCCGGGGTAGATCGAGGAGACCCGCACGCCGCGGTCCTGCTCCTCCGCGCGCAGCGCGTCGGCGAGGGCGCGCAGTCCGTGCTTCGAGGCCGAGTACGCCGCCCAGTGCGGGTTGGCCCGCAGTCCCGAGCCCGAGTTGACGAAGACAGCCGTGCCGCGGGCGCTCCGCAGCGCCGGGAGCGCGATCCGGGTCAGCACGGCCGGCGCGACGAGGTTGACCGTGAGGGTGTCCTGCCACGCGCCGGCCGTGAGCTCCCCCACCTCGCCCAGCTCGACCACGCCCGCTGCGTGGACCACCGAGTCCAGGGAGTCCGGCAGCGCGCCCGCGAGCCCCTCGACCGCAGACGGGTCGGCCAGGTCGGCCACGAGCACCTCGGCGCCCGGCACCCCGGCCCGCAGGTCCTCGGCGCGGGCGGCCGAGCGGGCCACCAGCACGAGCTCGTCGCCCCGAGCTGCCAGCCGCTCGGCCAGCAGGCGCCCGATGCCCGAGCCGGCACCGGTCACCAGGTGCCGGGCGCTCATCGGGTCAGCACGACCTTGCCGAACAGGTCACCGGCGGCCATCGCGGCGAACCCCTCGCGGGCCTCGGTCATCGGCAGCGTCCGGTCGATCAGCGGCCGCGCCCCCGTGGCGTCGCAGAGGTTGACCAGCGCGGCCAGCTCCTCGCGGGTGCCCATGGTGGAGCCGACCACCCGCAGCTGGAGGAAGAAGATCCGGGTCAGCTCGGCGTCGTCGAGCTGCGCGCCCGAGGTCGTGCCCGAGATGACGATCGCGCCACCGGGGCGCAGCGAGCGCACCGAGTGCGACCAGGTCGCGCGCCCGACGGTCTCCATCACGGCGTCGACCTTGATCGGCAGCCGTGCGCCCGACTCGAACACCTCGTGGGCGCCGAGCTCGAGGGCCCGCGCCCGCTTGGCCTCGTCGCGGCTGGTGGCGAACACCCGCAGCCCGCCGGCACGCGCCAGCGTGATCAGCGCGGTCGCGACGCCGCCGCCGGCACCCTGCACCAGCACGGTGTCGCCGGCCTTGAGCCCGCCCTGGGTGAACAGCATCCGGTAGGCGGTGAGCCAGGCGGTCGGCAGGCAGGCCGCCTCCTCGAAGGACATCGTGGCCGGCTTGCGCACGATGTTGCGGCGCGGGACGACGACGGTCTCGGCGAAGGTGCCCTGGTGGCGCTCGGAGAGGATCGAGCGCCGCGGGTCGAGGGTGTCGTCGCCGGTCCAGCCCGGGTCGTTGACCACCGCGTGCACGACGACCTCGTTGCCGTCCTCGTCGTACCCGGCCGCGTCGCAGCCCAGGATCATCGGCAGCGCCTCCTGGCGCAGCCCCACGCCGCGCAGCGACCAGAGGTCGTGGTGGTTGAGCGAGGCGGCCTTGACGCTCACCCGCGCCCATCCGTCGGGCACGACCGGGTCGGGGCGCTCGCCCAGCTTCAGGACCGAGACCGGGTCGTCAGGGGAGAACTCATCGGCGTAGACGGCAAACATGGTGCCGACCCTAGCGAGCGGGTCGGCACCATGTGCGGCGGTTCAGGGTCGGGCGGTGGGCCCGGGGTGCGCATTCCCGCGCAATTGCTGGGAAAAGCACCCCCCGGCGGGAGAAACAGGTACTTCTCCCAGCAATTGCGCAGTTGTACGCGGGCCCCGGGTCAGCGCCGGGTCAGCGCCGGGCCACGCCGTCGCGGCGGGCGGCGGCGGCCACGGCGGCGGCCACGGCCGGGCCGACCCGGGGGTCGAACGGCGAGGGGATGATCATGTCCTCGCGCAGGTCGTCGCCCACCAGGCCGGCGATCGCCTGGGCCGCCGCGAGCTTCATGCCCTCGGTGATCGCGCGGGCGTGCGCGTCGAAGGCCCCGCGGAAGATGCCCGGGAACGCGAGCACGTTGTTGATCTGGTTGGGGTAGTCCGACCGGCCGGTCGCCACCACGCGTGCGTACTTGTGCGCGATGTCGGGGTGCACCTCGGGGGTGGGGTTGGCCAGCCCGAAGATGATCGCGTCCGCCGCCATCGTGGCGACGTGCTCCTCGGGCACGGTGCCGCCGGAGACGCCGATGTAGACGTCGGCACCGACGAGCACGTCGGCCAGCTGGCCGGTGCGACCGGTGCGGTCGGCGGTGAGCTCGGCGAGGGCCCGCTTGACAGGGGTCAGGTCATCGCGCGAGGAGTGCAGCACGCCCTTGCGGTCGATGACCGCGATGTCGGGGATCCCCGCCTCGAGCAGGATCTTGGTGACCGCGACCCCGGCCGCGCCGGCGCCGCCGATCACCACCCGGGTGTCGGCGTGGGTGCGGCCGGTGAGGCGCAGCGCGTTCTCCAGCGCCGCAAGGGCCACCACGGCGGTGCCGTGCTGGTCGTCGTGGAAGACGGGGATGTCGAGGCGCTCCTTGAGCCGGTCCTCGATCTCGAAGCAGCGCGGCGCCGAGATGTCCTCGAGGTTGATGCCGCCGAAGCTCGGAGCCAGGCGGACCACCGTCTCGATGATCTCCTCGGTGTCGGTGGTGTCCAGGCAGATCGGCACCCCGTCCACGCCGCCGAACTGCTTGAACAGCACGGCCTTGCCCTCCATCACCGGCACCGCGGCGGCCGGACCGATGTCGCCCAGCCCGAGCACGGCGGTGCCGTCGGTCACGACGGCCACGGTGTTGGGGACCCAGGTGTAGACCTGCGTGAGCTCGGGGTCCGCAGCGATCGCCTCACAGACGCGCGCGACCCCGGGGGTGTAGGCGAGGGAGAGGTCGTCGCGACCGGCCAGCGGCACGGTGCAGGCGACCTCCATCTTGCCGCCGACGTGCAGGTCGAAGACCGGGTCGCCGGCGAACGGGTGGCTCGGGTGGACAGGTGCTGCGCTCATCTGGGGAGGACAACTTTCCAGGCGCCGGGAGGCGCCGCGTCGGAGGACGGAGCAACGCGTTCGGCGCGGCGGGTGTGCGCCAACCACGGATCCGGTACGGGATGGGGATCGGGGTTCGCCCAGTCTGGCACAGCCCGCTCCTCTCACTGAGTGATGAGATCGACCCAGTGAGATGTGCGATCGCTCACAGATCACGTGACTCGCGAGTACGCCGCGAGCGGCTCAGCGCAGCCGCGAGGGGCGCGGCCACAGCCGCGCGCGAACCACCGCGAGCACGTCCTGCTCGGCCACCGGGCCGCGGTGCCGGGAGTCGACCCCCTCGGCCGGGTTGTCGCTCAGCAGCCACCAACCAGGGTCACCGGCGCGGGTCGAGCGCCGCTCCACCGCCCGCTTGACCGCGAGCGTCCCGTCGGCGAAACGGGCCACCACGAGGCGCCCCGGTCCCGGCCGGCCGTGGTGGTCGATGAGCAGCCGGTCCCCCGGCGCGAGCAGCGGGCGCATCGACTCCCCCCGGACATGCGCGATCCCCAGGCGGGGTACTCGTGTCGCCAGACGGCGGTTGCTTCGTGCTCGCACTGTCACCCGAGTAGTGTCCCAGTCGAGCCTCTGGCTCCGTGACCGTCGTACGGTCGATTCCCCACAGATGTCAGATGAGAGGACACGCATGTTCGCGCGACTGTTCGCACCCACCCTCGAGGTTTCCGCCCACTGCGACCTGCCGTGCGGCGTGTACGACCCCGCTCAGGCCCGCATCGAGGCCGAGTCGATCAAGGCGATCATCGCCAAGGTCGCGGACAACGACGACCCGGACTTCCGCACCCGTGCCGTCCTGATCAAGGAGCAGCGCTCCGACCTGGTCAAGCACCACCTCTGGGTGCTGTGGACCGACTACTTCAAGGCGCCGCACTTCGAGAAGTACCCGCAGCTGCACCAGCTGTTCAACGAGGCGACCAAGCTCGCCGGCGGTGGCGGCGGCACCAAGGCCGTCTTCGACGCCGAGGTCGCCGACCAGCTGCTCGCGAAGATCGACGAGATCGCCGAGATCTTCTGGGAGACCAAGAAGGCCTGATCGCCCATGGCGTACGCCGGGGCCGGTCTGCGGGGACACCCGCGGATCGGCCCCGCGCCCATTTCGGGCCCCGTTCCGCGCCGCCCGGTGGGCCTGGGTCACCGACGCGCACGCCGTCGTCTAGGGTCAGGGGTCCTCACCAGTCCCGCAGCTCGTCGAAGGAAGACATCCATGGCACCGTCCACCGCCGGGTCACGGGGGAAGCGCGCCGACGTGGAGTTCCGGCTGCCCGCCGACGGAGCCTACGTCTCGGTCCTGCGCACCGCGACCGCCGCCATCGCGGCCCGCCTCGACCTCACGATCGACGACATCGAGGACCTCCGCGTGGCCGTCGGCGAGGCCGGGGCGCTGCTGCTGCCCGAGGCCGACGAGGCCGCCGACCTGCACTGCCTGTTCTACCTGCGTCCCGGCAAGCTGGTCGTCACCGTCGGGGTGGACTCGCGCCATCCCTCCACCCCGGACCGCGAGAGCTTCGCCTGGCAGGTGCTGACCACGCTGACCGACCTCACCGAGGTCGAGTACGCCGACGGCCACCTCGCCATCACCATGTCGATGACCTCCTCGGCGCTCGGCTCGCCCGGTGCAGCACGAGGCGCCGGCCTGGACGTCTGATGTGTGAGGAACCCGGCACTCCCGACACCCCCCTGCCGCCCACGGCGGCGGAGGTCACCCGCCGGCGCAGCGCCGAGCTGTTCGCCATCCTGCGTGATGAGTCCAGCTCGGAGTCGTCCCGCGAGGAGGCGCGCAACGCGCTGGTCCACCTCCATCTGCCGCTGGTCGATCACTGCGCGCGCCGCTTCCGCAACCGCGGCGAGCCGTTCGAGGACCTGGTCCAGGTCGGCACCATCGGACTGATCAAGTCCGTCGACCGCTTCGACCTCGACCGCGGGGTCGAGTTCTCCACCTACGCGACCCCGACGATCATCGGCGAGATCAAGCGCTACTTCCGCGACAAGGGCTGGGCGATCCGGGTGCCCCGGCGCCTGCAGGAGCTGCGGATGCAGATCGGCACCGCCACCGCCGAGCTCACCCAGACCCTCGGCCGCTCCCCCACGGCACGCGAGCTGGCCGAGGCGATCGGCTGCACGGTCGAGGAGATCGTCGAGGGCATCGACTCCAGCAACGCCTACAGCACCCTCTCCCTCGACGCCGCTGCCGACGACTCCGAGAACGGCGCGGCGAGCATGCTCGACGCGATCGGCATCGAGGACGCCGGCCTCGCGCACGTGGAGGTCCGCGAGTCGATCAAGCCGCTGCTGGACCGCCTCGACCCGCGCGAGAAGAAGATCCTGCTGCTGCGCTTCTTCAAGAACATGACGCAGTCCCAGATCGCCGCAGAGATCGGCGTCTCCCAGATGCACGTGTCCCGGCTGCTGACCCGCACCCTCGTGCAGCTGCGCAGCTCGCTGGAGCAGCAGGACTGATCAGCGCGCGGTCACTCGCGCCCTTGACCCGTCGGGTCGTCGATGAGCGCGCGGGTGCTGGCCGGGTGCAGAAGACACACCAGCACGACGACCGCGACGACTGCGAGCAGCACCGCGACCAACGTCGTGTCCCCGCCCAGGAAGCTCCAGGCGAGACCGAGCTGGATGAGCTGGGTGAGGATGATCGGCGCACGCGCCCACGGCGCCAGCCGGGTCAGGAACCACGCGCAGAGCATCAGCCCCGCGGCGTACAGCAAGAAGAAGAAGGCGGTCGAGGCGCCCATCGTGACGCGCACCGAGGAGATGTTGATCAGCTCCAGCAGCGCCAGGCCGAGCAGCGCGAGCGCCTCGAGCGCAGCACCACCGGCGGCGACCAGGAGCGGGACGGGCAGGTCTGGACGGCGGTCGGTCACGGCTCCAGGGTAGGAGACCGGGCACCGCGTCGGCCGACGGGTAGCCTCTCAGTGACGCCCGAGTGCGGCCCCTGTGACGAAAGAGACCATCGGAAGGTCTTGTCTCCGCCTCCGTTAGTTGCGACGCTGGGCGTGCGCTCGTGAATGCGTTCACAACGCGGTGCATTGTTGCGCCCAGCGCTTCAACGCAGGCCTGAGATGCCCCTGGTCTGCACGTTCGCAGTAGAGATGAGGGATTCTCCAGCCATGGATTGGCGCCACCGTTCCGCATGCCTCGATGAGGACCCGGAACTGTTCTTCCCGATCGGCAACACCGGTCCGGCCATCCTCCAGATCGAGGAGGCCAAGCAGGTCTGTCGGCGCTGCGAGGTCCGCGAGCAATGCCTCGCCTGGGCCCTCGAGGCCGGCCAGGACCACGGGGTCTGGGGTGGCCTCAGCGAGGACGAGCGTCGCGCGCTGAAGCGTCGCAACGCCCGCGCCCGCGTCCGTACGGCCTGATCACACCCGCCTGACACGTCCGGCCCCGGCGCGACCTTCGCGCCGGGCGGCCGGACCCCGACCGGCTCTCAGCGCCGCACTGTCACTCCAGCGGGATGTCGACCCCGACCCGTGTGCCGCTTCCCTCCGGCACCGGCCCGATCTCGAGCTGGCCGCCGAGCTCGGACTCCACCAGCGTGCGCACGATCGAGAGCCCGAGGTTGGTGGACCCCTCGACGTTGAAGCCCGCCGGCAGCCCGACGCCGTCGTCGTCGACGGTGAGGTGGAGGCGCCCGACCAGGCGCCGCACCCGCACGTCGATGGTGCCGACGAGCTCCTCGCTGCCGGCGTCGTAGCCGTGCTCGACGGCGTTCTGCATGATCTCGGTGAGCACCATCGCCAGCGCGGTCGCCGACTCCGAGGACAGCACGCCGAACGCGCCGTCGCGGCGCACCCGCACCCGCCCGCCGACGGCGCTGACATCGGTCACCATGGCGCCGAGACGGTCGGCCACGTCGTCGAAGTCGACGGTCTCCTCGACGGCCTGGCTGAGGGTCTCGTGCACGATCGCGATCGTGCCCACCCGGCGTACCGCCTCCTCGAGCGCGGAGCGGCCCGCCTCGGAGTCCATCCGGCGCGCCTGGAGACGCAGCAGTGCGGCGACGGTCTGCAGGTTGTTCTTCACCCGGTGGTGGATCTCGCGGATCGTGGCGTCCTTGGTCACCAGCTCCCGGTCGCGGCGGCGCAGGTCGGTGACGTCGCGGACCAGGATCAGCGCGCCGATGCGCTCCCCGGCCGGGCGCAGCGGCACCGCGCGGACGATCAGGGAGATCCCGTCGCTGCGCTCGCTGGTGATCTCCAGGTCGCGCTGGGCGCGTCCACCGAGGACCGCGCTCAGGGTCTCCTCGTCGGGTCGCCGCCGGGGCGGCACCAGCTCGCGGGTGACGTCGGTGAGGGTCAGCCCGGCGAGGTCGCCGGAGAGCCCGAGGCGGCGGTAGACCGACAGTGCGTTGGGGCTCGCGTACTCGACGCGACCCGCCGCGTCGACGCGCAGGAAGCCGTCACCGACCCGCGGGGAGTCCGCGTGGTCGCTGCGCTGACCCGGCGAGGGGAAGTGCCCCCGGGCGATCATCTGGGTCAGGTCCCCCGCGGTCTGCAGGTAGGACAGCTCGAGCTGGCTGGGGGTCCGCACGCCGAGCAGGTTGGTGTTGCGGGCCACGACCGCGATCACCCGGCCCTCGCGCCGCACCGGGATCGCCTCCACCCGCACCGGCACGTCGTCGCGCCACTCGGGATCGCCGTCACGCACCAGGCGCCCCTCCCGGGCCGCGGTGTCGAGCAGCGGACGGCGACCGGCCGGCACGAAGGTGCCGATCACGTCGTCGACGTACGCCGTCGGGCCGGTAGTGGGACGCATCTGCCCGGCTGCCCAGAACCCGCTGCCGTCGCGGTCGGGCAGCCAGAGCACGAGGTCGGCGAAGGAGAGGTCGGCGATGATCTGCCAGTCCGCCTGGAGCAGCTGCAGCCAGGCGACGTCCGCGTCGTCGAGGTCGGTGTGGCTGCGCACGAGCTCGGTCAGGGACGGCACCGGCCCAGCGTAGGCCCGCGCCCGCCCGGCCCGGCCACCGGCATCGTGCACCTGTCGGCGGTGTTTGGCAGGATGGCCCTCATGTCCGGGACGTACTGGCGAGAGCTGCAAGCACAAGGCCTCCCGGTCCCCTCCGACCGCTCGCTGCACGAGCTGAGCGCCGAGCTCACCGCGATGCTGGGCGATCCGGACCCCGCGGTGCGCGAGGGCCTCGCCCTCCCCGCGATCCTCACCTGGCTCGACCGCGGCGTGTACGACGACCTGATGAGCGGCCTCGGCGACGGCATGGCCCTCGGCCTGTCCGCCGGCCTCGGCGAGTCCGGCACCGACACCGTCTTTCGGCGCAGCCTGTCCGCGCGCGTCCTGGGCGCCTGCCTGGAGCGCGGCGTCGAGCTCGCGCTGATCTCCCCCGACCGGGTGCTCGACTGGGGCGACCGGCTCGCGACCTGGTTCCTGCGCGAGCAGGACCTGCGCGGCTTCGTGCCCGGCAAGGGCCGCGCCCACGCGGTCGCCCACGGCGCCGACGCGCTGGGCTCGCTCGCCGGCTCCAGCCACCTCGGCGCACCCGAGCTGACGGTCGTCCTCGACGTGCTGGCCGACCGGCTGCTGCTGCCCACCGAGGTGCTCTTCAACCACGGCGAGCCCGACCGGCTGGCCGCCGCGACCATCCGGGTCCTGCACCGCGACCTGGTGCCGCTGTCGGTCCTCGAGCCGTGGGTGGCCCGGATCGCCGCCCGCGCCGGGGTGCGCGCGGCGTACGACGGGCGCGACCCCTACCTCGTGCGTGGCAACGCCGAGTCGTTCCTGCGCGCGCTCTATCTCCAGCTGGCCCTGGGCCCGCAGCCGCCGCCGGTCCGCGCCGACCTGCTGCTGATCGTCGTCGACGCGCTGCGCGCCACCAACCCCGACCACCTGCGCGCCGCCGGCGAGCACTACCGCGGCACCCGGCGCGCCGGCGCGCGCGGCTGAGTCCGTGACGAGCGAGCGCCCGTCCCCGGTCGGCGACCCCGACCTGGTCGTGCGCCTCGCCGTGCCGGGCGACCACGACGCCGTCGGCGAGCTCGTCGCGGCCGCCTACGCCGACTTCCTCCTCGGCCCCGACGACCCCTACCTCTCGCGGCTGCGCGACAGCGCCGCCCGCGCGGCCGAGGCCGAGCTGTGGGTGGCCGCCGACCGTGGCGGCGAGCTGCTGGGCACTGTCACGATCTGCCCCGACGGCTCTCCGTGGCGCGAGATCGCCGGCCCCGACGAGGGCGAGTTCCGGATGCTCGCGGTCTCCCCCGCCGCCCAGGGCCGCGGGGTGGGTGCCCGCCTCGTCGAGCTGGTGCTGCAGCGGGCGCGCGCCGAGGGTCGCGGCGCCGTCGTGCTCTCCAGCCTGTCGCAGATGCGCGCCGCCCACCGCGTCTACGCGCGCTTCGGCTTCCTCGCCGTCCCTGAGCGGGACTGGCAGCCGGCGCCCGGCGTCGCGCTGCGTGTCTTCCGGGTGGCGCTGTGAGCGAGTCGTCCCTGCGCTTCACGGTCACCGCGGCCGACACCGCCGCGGCGCTCGGCTCCGGCACGCTGCCGGTGCTGGGGACCCCGCGCCTGCTCGCCTGGCTCGAGGCCGCCACCTGTGCCGCCCTGGACCCGACGCTGCCGGCGGGCTCGGCGTCGGTCGGCACCCGGGTCGCGGTCGAGCACCGGGCGCCCAGCCCGGTCGGGCAGCAGCTCGAGGTGACCGCCTCCTCGTCGTACGCCGACGGGCGCCTGCACCGCTTCACCGTCGCCGCCCGGCACGTCGTCGGCGACCGCCCGGGCGTGGTGGTGGCGAGCGGCGAGATCACCCGGGTCGTGGTCGACAGCGTCCGATTCCTGGCCCGGATTTCTCCTGCGTCCTGACATTTGGGAGGATGCTCCGTGGCCCGCCGGACATCCGTTGCAGGGTCGACGTCGATTCCGCAGGAGGACACCATGGGCAAGACCGGCCGCAAGCGCCGCGCTCGCAAGAAGAAGGGCGCGAACCACGGCAAGCGCCCCAACGCCTGAGCGCAGGCATCAAGCACTGAACCCCCGAGCCACCCGGCCGGGGGTTCGCTGCTTTCTCGGGCAGGACCTGCTCAGAAGCCCGCCGTGGGCACCACCATCGGGGTCCCGGCGACCGGGTCCGGGACCACCACGCAGGGCAGGCCGAAGACGTGCTCGACCAGCGCGGCGTCCATGATCTCGCCGGGCGCTCCCTGGGCCACGATCCGCCCGTCCTTCATCGCGACCAGGTGGTCGGCGTAGCGGCAGGCCTGGTTGAGGTCGTGCAGCACCGTCACGATCGTGCGCCCCTCGTCGCGCAGCCGGGCCAGCAGCCCGAGCAGCTCGTACTGGTGCGCCACGTCGAGGAAGGTCGTCGGCTCGTCGAGCAGGAGGTACGACGACTCCTGGGCGAGCACCATCGCGATCCAGACCCGCTGGGCCTGGCCGCCGGAGAGCTCCTCGACGGTCCGGGTGGCCAGCGCGGTCACCCCGGCGGCGGTCATCGCGCGGTCCACCGCCGCCTCGTCGGCCTCGGTCCAGGCGCCCAGCAGCGACTGGTGCGGGTAGCGCCCGCGGCGTACCAGCTGGGCCACCCGGATCCCCTCGACCGGGACCAGCCCCTGCGGCAGGAAGCCGAGCTCGCGGGCGACCGCCTTGGAGCGCAGGGTGGCCAGGTCGCGCCCGTCCAGCACGACCCGCCCCGACGCCGGCGCCAGCAGGCGGACCAGGGCACGCAGCAGCGTCGACTTGCCGCAGGCGTTGGCACCCACGATCGCGGTGAACGCCCGGTCCGGCACCGCGAGGTCCAGACCGGTGGAGATGGTCCGCTCGCCGTAGGCGAGGGTCAGGGCGTCGGCGACCAGGCGGGTCATCGCTTCACTTCCTTCAGCAGCAGCCAGATGAGGTAGGCCCCGCCGACCGCGGTGGTCACGACGCCCACCGGGAGCGCCACGGGCGCGAGCAGGACCTGGGCGAGCAGGTCGGAGGCCGACAGCAGGACCGCCCCGGTGAGCGCCGCCGGCAGCAGCGGCACCCCGGCCGCGCCGGCGAGCCGGCGGCCGACCTGCGGCGCCGCGAGGGCCACGAAGACGATCGGGCCTGCCACCGCTGTCACGGTGGCCGTGCAGCCGACGCCGACCGCGATCAGCAGCAGCCGCAGCGGCCCGAGACGAACGCCGGTGGTGACCGCGAGCTCCTCCCCCAGCGCCGACTGGTGCAGCGCGCGAGAGGCGGCCACGAGCACCACCGCGAGCACGCCCAGGACGAGGAACGGCAGCCGCACCTCCTCCCAGTCCAGGCCGTTGAGCGAGCCGGCGCTCCAGCCGGCGGCGACGATCGCGACGTCGAGCTCGGCGCGCAGCACCAGCCAGGCGTTCACGGCGGTGAGCATCGCGTTCACCGCGATGCCGATGACGACCAGCCGCAGGCCGCTGAAGCCGGCCTGGATCGAGAGCAGGTAGATCACGGCGGCGGTCGCCAGGCCGGCGACGACCGAGCCGGCCGCGAGCTGGGCGGCGCTGCCGCCGAGGACGGTGATCACCAGCAGCGCGCCGGTGTAGGCGCCGGCGTCCAGGCCGATGACGTCCGGGCTGCCGAGCGGGTTGCGGGTGAGGTTCTGGAAGATCGCGCCGGCCAGCCCGAGGGCCGCCCCGAGCACGAGGCCCGCGACCACCCGGGGCGCGCGCCACTCGGTGACCACCACCGACCGCGGCCCGTCGCCGGTCAGCGCGGCCCACACCTCGCCCGGCGGGTCCCAGCCGGTGCCACGGGAGAGGCCGAGGAAGGCCAGCGCGGCGGCCGCCAGCGCCAGCAGCAGGCAGGCCAGCGCCCCGCGCCGCTCCACGAGCAGGACCGGGCCGCCCAGCGGCACCCGCAGGGTCGTCCCGGCGCTCACATCGCCACCGTGCCGTAGCGGCGTACGACCCAGATCAGCACCGGGGCGCCGAGGAAAGCCGTCACGATCGCGACCGGCACCTCCCCGGTGGGCAGCAGCAGCCGGCCCAGCACGTCGGCCGCGAGCAGCAGCGCCGGGCCGAGCAGCAGGCTGAAGGCCAGCAGCCAGGGCACCGAGCCCCGGGCCAGCCGTCGCGCGAGGTGCGGCACGATCAGCCCGACGAACGCGATCGGCCCCGCCACCGCGGTGGCGGCGCCGGCCAGGACCGTCACCAGCACGACGACCAGCACCCGGGTGCGTACGACGTGGGCGCCGAGGGCGTGCGCGACGTGCTCGCCCAGCGCGAGCGCGTCCAGCGGGCGCGAGAGCAGCAGCGCGCCGAGGAGCGCGGCGAGCACGACCAGCACCGGCAGCGTGAGCGGGGTCTGCTCGCGCCCGGCCAGCGACCCGACCGCCCAGAAGCGGTAGTTGTCGAAGACCTCCGGGCGCAGCAGCCGGATCCCCAGCGACAGCCCGGCGAGCACCGAGCTCAGCGCGACCCCGGCGAGCAGCAGCCGCACCGGCGAGCCGCGCCCCACGGCGTACACCGCGACGGTGGCGAGCAGGGCGCCGACGAGTGCGGCGAGGAGCTGCGCGACCTGCGAGCCGGACTGCCACAGCGCCTGGGCCACCACGATCGCGAAGCCGGCGCCCGCGGTCACGCCGAGGATCCCCGGCTCGGCGAGCGGGTTGCGGGTGAGGGTCTGGATCAGCGCACCTGCGGTGGCCAGCGCGGCGCCGACCACGACCGCGAGCAGGGTGCGCGGCACCCGGATGTCACGCACCACGACGTGGTCGTCGGTGCCGGAGAAGTCGAGGAGGGCGCGCAGCACCTCGACGGGCGCGATGCTGCGCGTCCCGACGCAGATGCTCACGACGGCCAGCAGCAACACCGCCGCGGCCGCGCCGAGGAGCAGTACGCCGCGGCGTGGACCCGCCCCGCCCACCTGCGCGGGCCGATGGGCGAGCTCAGTCATCGAGGCCGGCGACCCCGCGCTTCCAGTAGCCGGTGACCATGCTCTCCGCACAGTGTTCCCGGGCCCAGGCGCGCAGCGCCTTGACGTCGCCCGCCTCGCCCGCGGCGAAGAGGAAGGTCCGCCCGGGCGGCAGCGCCAGGGCGGCCACCGCCTCGGCCAGGCGCGAGCCGTCCCCGCGCTCCAGCCAGGTCACCTCGACACCGGGCCGGGAGGCGAGCGGGTAGTCGCGCTCGGCCGCATGGTCGGTGTCGACGAGCACGTGGGCCGACACGTCGGCCGGGGACTCCTCGAGCCAGCGGGCCAGCGCCGGCAGCCCGGTGTTGTCGACGGCCAGCACGTGGTGGTCGAAGCCCGTGGGCCAGACCTTCGCGCCGGGCGGGCCGGCGATCACGACCTCCTCGCCCACGGCGACCGATGCGGCCCAGTCCGCGGCGAGGCCGCCCGGGTGCACGACGAAGTCGAGGTCGATCTCGTGGCGCGCCGGGTCGTGGCGCCGCACGGTGTACTTGCGCGTCGGCGGCACCGGGCGCACCCAGTCCAGGCTGTCCTCGTCGTTGGGCACCGGGTCGTTGCGGGTGCCGTCCGGGAAAGCGAAGACCACCTTGACGTGGTCGTCGGCCTGGTAGGTGTGGAAGCCGGCCAGCTCGGGGCCGGACAGGGTCAGGCGCACCATGGTCTCGGTGACCTGCTCGCGGGCGGCGACGCGCACGCGGCGTACGCCGATCGGGTAGCCGACCCGGGCGATGCCGGTTCCGGTGCGCTGGTGCAGGGCGACCCGGATGCCCGGGTCGGAGCGGTCGATCGACATCGGCGCGCTCACCCGGCCAGCAGCGGCGCGAGCACGGCGTCGAGCTCGTCGAGGGTGCGCAGCGCGGTCTCGTAGGTCGAGGCCTCGGTGAACCGCACGCCGATCGCGCGGTCCGCCTTGACCGCCGGGAGGCTCTTCCACAGCGGGGAGTCGAGCACGTACTGCACGGCTGCCGGCGCCTTGCCGTCGTCCTCGAGGGAGTAGGTGATGACGTCCACGTCGCCGAAGCTCTCCGGGAGCTCCTCGATCGAGGGGTACTCCGAGACGTCGCCGGCGCCGCCGGTCTTCTTGGCGACCTCGCCGGGGTAGCGCGCGCCGATGTCCTCGGCGATGTTCGGGCCCCACGAACCGGCGTACTCACGCATGAAGCTGCCGGCGCTGGTGTCGCCGTAGGCGCCGAGGTGGCCGAAGGTCGCGGACTCCAGGAGGTCGGCGTACTTCTCGCTGAGCTCGGCGGCGCGCGCCTCGTAGGCGTCGCGGGCCTCCTCCCAGGCGTCCAGCTCGCCGGCCGCGTCGAGGTGGCGACGGCTCAGCTCGCGCCAGCCGGAGGGCAGGGCGGGGCCGATGGCGGCGACCGGGGCGATGGACTCGAGGCGCTCCAGGTCGATGTCGACCAGCGCGGGCGCGGGGACGCCGATGATGATCAGGTCCGGCTCGGCCTCGGCGATCGCCTCGTAGTTGGTGGAGTCGGCGGTCTCGCCGGCGACCTTGGTGAGCGACTCGTAGGTCGCCAGGTCCTCCTCGCTCATCAGGTTGGTCCCGCGCTCCCAGCTGGAGATGCCCACCAGCTCGGCCTCGGCCTCGATCAGGCTCGGGACGGCGTAGCCGGTCGCCACGATGCGCTGCGGGTCTGCCGGGATCTCGATGTCACCGTTGTCGGCGGTGAAGACCCGCGTCTCCGCGGAGCCGTCGTCCCCGGTCTCGGCATCCCCCCCGCCGCACGCGGTGAGGGCGAGGGCCAGTGCCGTGGCACCGGCGAAGGCCGTGAGGGACGGACGGGCGAACGGGCGCGAGCGCATGGAGCTCCTTCGACGATTTCTGGACAGGCGTCCGAGAAGACGAAGGTAAGGCTAGCCTTAGCGCTGTGTCGTCGATATCTCCCGGAGGACAGCCGTCGCCGTTCGCAGGACATCTCGACGCGATCGTCGAGGAGTACGGCTACGGGATCGGCCCGCCGACCGGCATGGTCGTGCTGCGCTACCGCCGAGCGGAGGGGCTCAGCGTCGCCGACACCCGCGATGACCACCTGCACTGGCTCTACGTGAGCCCGGACGGCGTCTTGTGCGTACGCCGCGCCGGCGCCACGACCTACCTCGCGCCCGGCACGGGGTTCTGGGCGACCCGCGGCCACGTGCACCAGATCGCCTCGCTCTCCGCGGCCGGCGTGCTGCGAGTGGGCCTGCGCGAGGCGCCGCCCGCGCTCAGCGACCTGGGAGCGGGACCGGTCGAGGTGCCCGCCTCCGTCCTCAGCGCACTGCTGGACGTGACCCGCCCGAACGTGAGCGAGGAGGCGGGCCTGGCGGCGCGCGCGGTCCTGATGGCCGGCGTGCGCGACAGCGGGGCTGTCGTCCCGCCCCAGGAGCCCGGCACCGGGCTGGGCGCCGGCTACGCCCGTCGGGTCGCGGCCGCACTGAGCGCGGACCCCGCCGACGACACCACCCTGCAGGAGTGGGCCGACCGGCTGCACATCAGCGCGAAGACCCTGCAACGCGACTTCACCCGCGAGTTCGCCACGTCGTACACCGAGTGGCGCTCGCGACTGCGGCTCCAGGCCGCCCGCGCCCTGCTCCGCACGCTGCCGGTCAGCGAGACCGCGCACCGAGTCGGCTACGCGAGCCCCTCGGCGTTCGTCGGGGCGTTCACCCGCCAGTACGGCGAGACGCCGGGCCAGTGGGCCCGCCGCTGAGGGCGCTCAGCCCTCGGTGATGCGGACCTGCACCTCGCGCAGCCGGAAGACCACCCGGTCGCGCAGCTCCTGCGGAGCCGCCTCGGAGCAGGACCTGGCGACGACCGACTTCACCGTGCGCTGGAGGTCGTACTTCTCCAGGCAGGGGTTGCAGGTGTCGAGGTGCACGCGGACCGCGTCGCAGTCGGCCTCGGCCAGCTCGTTGTCGATGAAGTAGACGATCTGCTCGAGGTAGTCCGCACAGTCGGTGGCCGAGGGCTCACCGGCGGGCGCGGCGCTGTCGGGCTGCTCGGCCATCACCTGCCCCCTGCCCGCGAGCTGGCGGTGAGCAGGTCGTTGCGCCGCACGTAGTCGGAGAGCATGTCGCGCAGCTGGCGACGCCCCCGGTGCAGACGCGACATCACGGTGCCGATGGGAGTGTCCATGATCTCGGCGATCTCCTTGTAGGCGAAGCCCTCGACGTCGGCAAGGTAGACCGCGAGGCGGAACTCCTCGGGCAGGCGCTGGAGCGCGTCCTTCACCTGGGAGTCGGGAAGGTGCTCGAGCGCCTCCATCTCCGCCGACTTCAGCCCGGTGGAGCTGTGCGACTCCGCGCGGGCGAGCTGCCAGTCCTCGACGTCCTCGGACATCGACTGCTGCGGCTGGCGCTGCTTCTTGCGGTAGGTGTTGATGAAGGTGTTGGTCAGGATCCGGTACAGCCAGGCCTTCAGGTTGGTCCCGGGCCGGAACTGGTGGAAGGACGAATACGCCTTCGCGAACGTCTCCTGGACCAGGTCCTCGGCGTCGGCAGGATTGCGCGTCATGCGCATGGCCGCGGAGTACAGCGGGTCGAGGAACGGCAGGGCGTCGCGCTCGAAGCGGGCAGCGCGCTCCGCGTCGGTCTCGGCAACAGGGTCGACGGGGGTGTCCGCAGGGGCCTGCAGGGCCTCCTCGAGGCCGGGCTCGGTGATATCAGTCATCACGTCCCAGCGTACGCCGCCGACCGGCGCTTCCATCAGTACCGTCACGCAGTCGAGAACGTCGCACGCCGCGCTCTCATTCCCGACTGGCCCTCGGTGGTCCGGTGGCAACCGTCGGTCGCGTGCCGGTTCCGGCGGTCGGGGCCGTCGGGCGAGCTCGTCGAGACCTGCCGGCGCGCGGTCGCGCGATGGAATGCTGGCGCCGTGCCCACTCCACGCGAACCTCGTCGGCCCGATGTCACCACGGCAGAGCTCATCGGCGGCGTGGAGAAGCGCGACCTCCTTCTGGAGGAGTATCAGCCAGGTTGGCCGGAGGCGTTCGCAAGCCATGAACGACGCATCCGCGAGGCGCTCGGACCGATCGCCCAGGTCGAGCACATCGGGTCGACCTCTGTGCCAGGGCTGGCTGCGAAGCCCATCATCGACATCCTCGTCGTGGTCGAGGACATCACGGGCGAGGAGGACTATCTCAGCCAGCTGGTCGACGCAGGCTACGAACTTCGAGTCCGGGAACCGGGCCACCGCATGGTGCGGACCTCTGCCCGCGACATTCACGTGCACATCGTGGAAGCCGGGGATCCGGCCGCCGACGACTACCTGCTCCTCCGCGATCACCTCCGCGCTCACCCCGATGACCGCGCGCTGTACGAGCGCACGAAACGGTCCTTGATCGCCGAGGACTGGGTGGACATGAACGCCTATGCCGAGGCCAAGACCGAGGTGATCGCCGCGATCAAGGCACGCGCCCGGAGACTCGCCTGAGCGCTCACGCGAACAGCGGAGGAACGCCTCGCACCCCCGCCTGGCCCGGCCCGTCCGGCCGGGCCCCGCGCGGGGACAGGTCTTTACCTTCGATTCCACCCAACCCCTTTTCCTCGAACGCGCGTTCGATTAAGATGAGGCATGGCCGACTCCGAGCTCCCCGAGTGCGACACCCCAGCCGCGGTGCTGGCGTTCGCTCAAGCCCGCCGGGCCGCTGCCCAGCGGGCGGAGATCGACGTCTTGGAGGCCGCTCTGGTGTGGGCCGCGATGCACCCCGAGGAGTCGGTCGCCGATGCGGCGCCGACGGCCGGGCTGGTGTTCGGCGAGCTCGCGGTGCCGCTGGCCGGTGAGGGGGCGCCGCTGGTGGCGGAGTTCGCGCCGATCGAGTTCGGCGCAGCGATTGGCATGTCCACCGACTCCGCGCGGTCCTTGGTGGGTGACGCGTTGGAGCTGGCGCACCGGTTGAAGCGGACCTGGAAGCTGGTCCGCGCCGGCAGGGTCCCACTCTGGAAGGCGCGGCGGCTCGCGCAGCTGACCACCACCCTGCCGTTGGACGGTGCGGAGTTCGTGGACCGTCAGCTGGCCGCCTTGGTCGGGAAGATCAGCTGGGCCGGGATCGAGCGGCTCGTTGACCAGGCCCGCGTGATGTTTGACCCTGAGGGTGCGGAGAAGCAACGCCGCGAGGCCGCCGACGGTCGCCGCTTCGACGTCCACACCGACGAGGCCACCCACGACGGCACCGTGCACGTCGAAGGCGTCCTCGACCTCGCCGACGCGATCGACCTGGACACCGCGATCCGTCAGGGAGCTGAGGAGCTCGCCGCCCTCGGATCCACCGAGTCATTGGACGTGCGTCGCTCCATGGCCGCCGGCGAGCTCGCGCGACGCCAGCTCGCTTTCGACCTCCGGGCGGAGGCCGGCGACGGCGCCGCATCGGTGGTCAAGCCCCGCCAGGTCGTCATCCACGTGCACCTCTCGCACGCAGCGATCTCCCGCGACGAGTCCGGCATCGCACACGTGGAAGAGACCCGATCCATCGTGTCGACCGAGCAGGTCCGCGACTGGTGCAGCGGCGACGCCCAGGTGGTCATCAAGCCGGTGATCGACCTTGAGACCCACCACCACACCGACGCCTACGCCGTCCCCGACCGGCTCGCCGACCAGACCCGTCTGGCCCAGCCGGTCTGTGCCTTCCCGTGGTGTGAGCGCCCCGCGCGGCGCTGCGACACCGACCACGTCACCGCCCACGGTGACAGCGGGCCTACGTGCAGCTGCAACCTCGCCCCCCTCTGCCGACGCCACCATCGCGCCAAGACCCACACCGGCTGGGCCTACGACAAGACCGACGCCGCGACGTACCTCTGGCGCTCACCCCACGGGCTGCACTTGATGAAGGACCGCGGCAGTACCCAGCTCGTCACCGCGCACCCGCCGGACGAGTAGATCCACCGCCCCGGACCCTGCCAGCAGCCGGCGGGGCCGTATCCCTGCCTCGCCGGTGTTTCTCAGTGCCCTCACGAGTTCGACCCACGGGATATATCCCGGCGCTCAGGCCCCCGTGCCGTCCCGGGACCCGCAGATGTCACGGACCACCCACTCGAGCACGGACTCGACGACCACCTCGAGGGCACTCTCCTGCGACAGCGGGCCGCGGGCGCCGACCTTGAGGCCGTGGTCGGCGCCGGGCACGACCGCGAGGTCGACGCCGCCGATGCCCTCGGGGAACTCGTCGGGGCGGCCCATGGCGTCGCGTTCGCCCTGGACGACGAGCGTGGGGACGCCGGTGCCCTCGAGCTCGGCGAGGCGCGAGCGCTCGGGGCGGCCGGGCGGGTGCAGCGGGAACGACAGCGCCAGGCATCCGGCGGCGCCGGCCCGCGAGGCGCAGCGCGCTGCCGATCGGGCACCGGCGGAGCGCCCGCCCAGCACGAGCGGTACGCCGTCGCGTGGCGGCAGCGCCGCGACCGCGGCCATCAGCGCGACATCGAGCGTCGGCGGCGCCGTGGCGATCTTGCGACCGGCGACGCGCCAGGGCTGCTCGAGTCGCACCACCGTCACCCCCTGCGGGGGCAGCGCCGCGGCGAGCGCCTCCAGGTCCCGGCTCTCGATGCCGTTGCCGGCACCGTGGCTCATCAGCAGCACCGCGGTGGGGGTGCCGGCGGCCGCGTCGGTCACCAGGCGGGCGGGGCCGTAGGCGGTCTGCAGCGTCTGCTCGGCACTCATGTCACCAGCTCCTGGGGGACGTCCTCGAGCGGAAGCGGCTCGACCAACGACGGGTCGTTGTTGCGCACGTTGCTGACCGCGCGGGACACGGCGTACGCCTCCAGCCGGCCCGGCTCGGCCGGCGTCAGCAGGTCCAGCAGCCTGTCCTGCGCGGCCCGCGGGTCGAGCCAGTCGTGCCAGCGCTCGCGCTCGACCATGAGCGGCATCCGGTCGTGGATGCGCCCGAGGGAGTCCTCGGCGTCGGTGGTGATCACGGTGCACGTCCAGCGGAACCGCGCCGGGTCGTCCTCGGCCTTGTCCGGGTCGCGCCAGATCTCATAGAGCCCGGCCATCGCCAGCGAGCCGCCGTCGCGTGGACGGATGAAGAACGGCTGCTTCACGGGCTTGCCGTTGCGGCCCTTCTCGGAGGTGGCGTACCACTCGAAGTAGCCGTCGGCGGGCAGCAGGCAGCGGCGGGCCGCGAACGCCTTGCGGTACGCCGGCTTCTCCGCGACCGTCTCCATGCGGGCGTTGATCATCCGGTTGCCGATCGAGGGGTCCTTGGCCCACGACGGCACCAGCCCCCACCGCAGCACGCGCAGCTGACGGTGCGGCGGCTCCTCGCTCTCCCGCGACGGCGGACGCTCCAAGACGGCGTACACCTCCTTGGTGGGGGCGACGTTGTAGTCGGGCTCGAGGGCAGCCTCGATCATCGTCTCGGCCACGTCGAACTCCTCGACGAGCTCCTCGGGGCTCCGGCTCGAGGCGTATCGGCCACACATGGGAGCCAGCCTAACGGCGCCGGAGGCGCGCGTGCCCGGTCCCAGCAGCGGGTACGGGGCCACCATGACCGTCAGCAGACTGATCGCCCGCCCGATGCTCGCCTCCGTGTTCGTGGTCGGCTCGGCCCACGCGCTGCGCAACGCCGAGACCCTCGCGCCCAAGGTCCAGGCGGTGGCCGACAAGATCGGTCCCGCGCTGCGCAGCGTCGGGGTCCCGGCGCCCTCCGACCCCGCCACCCTGGTCCGGATCAACGCCGGCACCCAGATCGCCGCCGGCCTGATGCTGGCGACCGGCCGGGCCCCGAGGCTCTCGGCCGGGGTGCTGGCGGCGACCCTGGTGCCGGCGACCATCGCCGGGCACCCGTTCTGGAAGGAGTCCGACCCGGCCGCCCGCAGGCGGGAGATGACCGGCTTCCTGCAGAACACCACCGTCCTCGGCGGGCTGCTGATCGCCGCCGGTGACACCGAGGGCAAGCCCGGCCTGGCCTGGCGTGCCCGCCGCGTCGCCAAGGACGCACGCCGCGAGGGCCGCCACCTCGCCGCCACCGCGCGCCGCGAGGCCGCGCTCGCCAAGGCCAAGGTGTCCTGAGCGCGGCCCGCCGCAGGTGCCCTAGTCTGTCGCGGGTGACGAGCCTGCCCGATCCCTGGCCCGCGCCCCGCGCGCACGCACCCGTCGACGCCGTGGTCTCGTTGCCGGGCAGCAAGTCGCTGACCAACCGTGCGCTCGTGCTCGCCGCGCTCTCCGACGGGCCCTCCGTCGTACGCCGACCGCTGCACTCGCGGGACTCGGCGCTGATGGTCGCGGCGCTGCGCGCGCTCGGCGTGGGCCTCGACGCCACGGGCGAGGACGCTCAGGACTGGCGGGTGACCCCGGCTCCGCTGACCCGCGACGCCGCCGTCGACTGCGGCCTGGCCGGCACCGTGATGCGGTTCGTGCCGCCGGTCGCCGCGCTGTCCACGGGCACCGTCGCCTTCGACGGCGACGCCCACATGCGCAACCGCCCGGTGGGTGAGGTGCTCAGCGCCCTCCGCGCACTCGGCGTGGACGTCGAGGGCGACGCGCTGCCGTTCACCGTGCGCGGGGCCGGGTCGGTCCGCGGCGGACGGGTCGTGGTCGATGCGTCCTCCTCCTCCCAGTTCGTCTCCGCTCTGCTGCTGGCCGGCGCCCGCTTCGACGACGGCGTCGAGGTCGTCCACGACGGCAAGCCGGTGCCCTCGCTGCCGCACATCGACATGACCGTCGCGGTGCTGCGCCAGCACGGCGTGGACGTCGATGACTCCCAGGCCGACACCTGGCGGGTATCCCCCGGCCCGATCCGCGCCGTGGACCACCTGATCGAGCCCGACCTGTCCAACGCCGCGCCGTTCCTCGCCCTCGCCGCCGTCTCCGGCGGCACCGTGACCGTGCGCGACTGGCCCCGCGCCACCACCCAGGCCGGGGACGCGCTGCGCGAGATCCTCACCGCGATGGGCTGCGAGGTGGCTCTCGACGACACCGGGCTGCGGGTCACCGGGCCCGCCGAGCTTCGCGGGGTCGACCTGGACCTGCACGACGTCGGTGAGCTGGCCCCGGCGGTGGCCGCGCTCTGCGCCCTGGCCACCACCCCCTCGCACCTGCGCGGCATCGCGCACATCCGTCACCACGAGACCGACCGGCTCGCCGCGCTCGCCACCGAGCTCGGCCGGCTCGGCGCCGACGTGGACGAGCGCGAGGACGGGCTCTCCTTCCGTCCGGCTCCGCTGCACGGCGGGGTGTTCCACACCTACGCCGACCACCGGATGGCCCACGCGGGCGTCATCGTGGGCGCCGCCGTGGACGGCGTGCTCGTCGAGGACGTCGCGACCACCGCCAAGACCTTCCCCGACTTCGCCGGCTTCTGGTCCGGCCTGTTCGCCTGAGCACCTGATGGCCACCGGTCGCTACTCCACCCACGACATCGAGCACTACGACCGACCGCGGCGGCACACCCGTCCGCGCACCAAGGACCGACCGTCGTACGACGACGCGGTGCGCGGCGTGGTCGTGACAGTGGACCGCGGACGCTTCACGCTGCTGGTGGACGGTCGCACGGTGACCGCCATGAAGGCCCGGCCGCTGGGTCGCAAGGGCGTCGTGGTCGGCGACCGGGTCCGTGTCGTCGGCGACGTCTCGGGGGCCGACGGGGCGCTGGCCCGCATCGTGGAGGTCGAGGAGCGGCTGACCACGCTGCGGCGTACCGCCGACGACGACGACCCCGTCGAGCGGATCATCGTGGCCAACGCCGAGCAGATGGTGATCGTGACCGCGCTCGCCGACCCCGAGCCGCAGCCGCGTCTGCTCGACCGCGCCCTGGTGGCGGCGTTCGACGCGGGCATGCAGCCGCTGCTGTGCCTCACCAAGGCCGACCTCGCCGACCCGGCGCCGCTGCTCTCGACGTACAGCTCGCTGGGCGTGCCGTGGGTGGTCACCCAGCGCGGCGGCGACCTCGACGAGCTGCGCACGCGGCTGGCGGGCCGCACCAGCGTGATGCTGGGCTCGAGCGGCGTCGGCAAGTCCACGCTGGTCAATGCCCTGGTCCCCGACGCCCACCGCGACGTCGGCCACGTCAACGCCGTGACCGGGCGCGGGCGCCACACCTCGACCTCGGCCTACATGCTCTCGCTGCCCGGCGGCGACGGCTGGATCATCGACACCCCCGGCATCCGCTCCTTCGGCCTGGCCCACGTCGAGCCGGAGCACCTGATCGAGGCCTTCCCGGACCTCGACGAGATGACCGAGGAGTGCCCGCGCGGCTGCACCCACGGCGACGCGGAGCCCGAGTGCGGGCTCGACGAGGCACTGGCCGCCGGCACCGTCGACCCCGAGCGGGTCGCGTCGTTCCGCCGACTGCTCGCGGCGCGCAGCGAATCGGCCTACTGAAAGGCTCAGCGCCCGCCCCACACCGCCCGGGCGCCGGCGTCCCCGGTCGCGATGACGGCCACCAGCGTGGCGACCGCCGCCAGCGCCAGCAGCACCCGCACGACGAGACCCACGGCGCCGGGACGGCGGTGCAGCAGCCCCGCCGCCACGGCCAGGACCGCCAGCACCAGCGTCGCCGTCAGCGCGTACGCCGCCCGGTCCTCGTGGCTCGCGACCGCAGGGAGCTGGCGCAGCGCGGGGTTCGCGTCCAGCAGGTCGCTGCCGGAGAGGTAGGCCGCGACCACGAACCCGGCCGCCACCACGGCCGTGGCGACCATCGGCCCGCGCGCCCACTGCCGGGCGCGCGGGACGACGTACACGAGGGCCAGCAGGGCAGCCAGCGGGCCGAGCACGACCGCCCCGTGGATGACCAGCGCGTGCAGCGGCATTCCGTTGATCTCCATGCGCGGATCATGCACGGGTCGCCTGAAAGTAGCCTGTGCCTGTGGCCACCGACTTCACCGACGACCTGCGCCTCGCGCACGTCCTCGCCGACGACGCCGACTCCCTGACGACGGCGCGGTTCAAGGCACTGGACCTGCACGTCATGAGCAAGCCCGATCTCACCCCTGTCACCGACGCCGACCAGGCCGTCGAGGAGGGCATCCGCCGCACCCTGTCCCGGGTCCGCTCCCGCGACGCGATCACCGGCGAGGAGCAGGGCTCGAGCGGCACCAGCGCCCGGCGCTGGATCGTCGACCCGATCGACGGCACCAAGAACTTCGTGCGCGGTGTGCCGGTCTGGGCCACGCTCATCTCGCTGGTCGTCGACGACGAGGTCGTCGTCGGGGTGGTCTCCGCGCCGCAGCTGCAGCGGCGCTGGTGGGCGAGCAAGGGCGGCGGCGCGTGGACCGGGCGGTCCCTGCTGAAGGCCACCCAGTGCCACGTCTCCGACGTGCGCCGCCTCGAGGACGCCTCGCTGTCCTACTCCAGCCTGTCGGGCTGGGAGGAGCGCGGTCGCCTCGACGACTTCCTCTCGCTGATGCGGCGCTGCTGGCGCACCCGTGCGTACGGCGACTTCTGGTCCTACATGCTGCTCGCCGAGGGCGCGGTGGACATCGCGGCGGAGCCCGAGCTGGAGGTCTACGACATGGCCGCGCTCGACGTGATCGTGCGCGAGGCGGGCGGCCGGTTCACCTCGCTGGACGGCAACGACGGCCCGTGGGGCGGCAACGCGGTGGCCACCAACGCCCACCTTCACGACGCGGCGCTGGCGTTCCTGGCCTCGATGCCCCACGACGAGTCCGACCCCGACTCCCGCTCGCACGGCCACGGCTCGGTCTCCGACCTGCGCGCCCACCGGCTGCGCGTGGCCGACGAGTCCTCGGACTAGACCGCGACCGATCCGGCCCACGCGGTGCCCCGCGGGGCCTGTTCGGCGCGCCCGAACGGCAGTACGGTCGTCGCAGCGCCGCCACGACGCGGCCCGAGCGACGGAGGTCCGCCATGAACATCGACGACGTCATGCGGGCCAAGGAGCGGCCCGAGGTGGTCACGATCCGCCCTGAGGCCGATGTCCGGGAGCTGCTCGTGCTGCTCGCCGAGCACAACATCGGCGCGGTCGTCGTCAGCACCGACGCCGAGACGCTCGCGGGCATCGTCAGCGAACGCGACGTCGTACGCCACCTGCACGACGACGGCACGGTGGCCGACACCACCGTCGGCGCGATCATGACGGTCGACGTCGAGACCTGCGCCCCCGACACCGACCTGGACGCCGTGATGCAGACGATGACCGACCGCCGGGTGCGGCACCTGCCGGTGCTGCGCGACGGAGTCCTGGTCGGCGTGGTCAGCATCGGCGACGTCGTGAAGCACAAGATCGGCCAGCTGCAGTTCGAGCGCGACGAGCTCGACCGCTACGTGCACCAGTCCTGACCGGGCCGGCTCACTTCTCGCCGAGTGCCTCGGCCAGGTCCTCGAACGCGCTGGGACGCTCCAGGAGACTGATCCGGTCGGCCGGCCAGACCCGCGAGAAGACCTTGCCGACGACCAGGTCGACCGGCACGAACTCCTCGCCGGACACACAGTCGGTCTCGACCCGGTCGCCGCGGCACATGTGCACGCTGGAGTCGGCCGAGGCGTCGCGGTGGTCGCCCATCACGAAGACGTGCCCCGGCGGCACCGGACCGGCGGTCCAGGAGCAGTCCTGGGTGGGCATCGGCCCGTCGCACTCCTCCTCGTTGCGGGTGAAGGAGTCGCTGTCCAGAGGCACGCCGTTGATCAGCAGCCGGCCCTGCTCGTCGCAGCAGCGGATCACGTCACCCTCGACGCCGATCACGCGCTTCACCAGGTGACCGCCGGTCGGGTACAGCCCGATCTTGCTCAGCACCTCGGCGACCGCGCCGCCCGGCTCCTCGCTGGCGGCGCCGGCGAGCCAGCCGCCCGGGTCCTCGAAGACCACCGCGTCGCCGCGCTGCGGGCCGTCGTCGCCCCAGTAGGACACCTTCTGCACCAGGATCCGGTCGTCCACCTCCATCCCGGGCTCCATCGACCCCGAGGGGATGTAGAAGGCCTGCACGAAGAAGGTCTTGACGATGAAGGACAGCACCAGCGCCGCCGCGAGCAGGATCAGCGACTCCTGCCAGACCGAGAGCCGGCGGTGGTGCACCGGAGCCGCGGCCTCAGCCTCCGTGTCGGATGCTTCGCGCCGCTCATCGTCCTTGTGCACGTCCACCTCTGTTCCTCCCGCCCCGGACCCTCACCGTGGCGGTGGCTATCGTGGCACGTCATCCCTGACGCAACCGAGAGGGCACCATGAACAAGCCTGAGATCGACTTCCCTGACTTCGACGCCCCGTCCGACCTGGTCATCACCGACCTCACCGTCGGTGAGGGCGAGGAGGCCAAGGCCGGCCAGACCGTGACCGTGCACTACGTGGGGGTTGCGCACTCGACCGGCGAGCAGTTCGACGCCTCCTACGACCGCGGCGAGCCGCTGACGTTCCGCCTGGGCGTCGGCCAGGTCATCGCCGGGTGGGACACCGGCGTGCAGGGCATGAAGGTCGGCGGCCGTCGCCAGCTCGTCATCCCCCCGCACCTGGGGTACGGCGACCGCGGCGCGGGTCGCGACATCAAGCCCGGCGAGACGCTGATCTTCGTGTGCGACCTGGTCGCCGTGCGCTGACGCACTGACACACCCCGGGGCCGTCGGCCGCCGGGGCGCCCGGGGTCCTCACCCCCGCTTCACCAGGGCAGGTCGTCGGTCGCCGACTCATCGGCGACCCGGGCGGCCTGCGGCCCGAGGACCACCACGTCGCCCCGGACGAGCTGGCGGCCCCGTCGCGTCTCCACCTCGCCGTTGACCAGCACCCGCCCCTCGGCGAGCGGCGCCTTCGCCTCCGCACCGCTCTCGACCAGGTTGGCCAGCTTGAGGAACTGCCCCAGCCGGATGGTGTCGCGGACCGGGACGTCGAAGGGCTCGGGAGTGGGCATGGGACAAGTCAACCCCACCGCTCCCCGCCCCCGCAGGGCCGGCCTCAGGGCACGAGCACGCTGAGGGTGTGGATCAGCACGCCGACCAGGCCGCCGACGATCGTTCCGTTGATCCGGATGAACTGCAGGTCGCGCCCGACGTGCAGCTCGATGCGGCGCGCGGCCTCCTTGCCGTCCCACCGCTCGATCGTGTGGGTGATCACCGTGGTGATCTCCGCGCCGTACCGCTCGACGCCGAAGACGGCCGCGTCCGCGGCGAGGCCGTCGAGACGCTCGCGCAGCTCCTGGTCGTCCTGCAGGCGCTGGGCGAACGCCGCCAGCTCGACGAGCAGGCGGCTGCGCACCGCGCCCTCGGGGTCGCGCAGCGAGGTGGTGAGCGCGCGGCGCAGCGCGTTCCACAGCGACACCGCGGAGGCGATCACCTGCGGGTGGTCCAGCAGCCGGTCCTTGAGGCGTTCGGTGCGCTCCTGGGTGCCGGGGTCCTCCAGCAGGTCGTGGGCCAGCTGGTCGAGCATCGAGTCGAGCGCCTGGCGCGCCTGGTGGCGCGGGTCGTCGCGGATGTCGGCCACCCAGCGCACCAGCTCGACGTGGATGCGCGCGGTGACGCGGTCGTTGAGCACCGGCGGCGTCCACCACGGCGCCCGCTCCCCCAGCACCGCGGTGACGGTCTCGGGGTTGGCCACCAGCCAGTCGTGCAGCTCCGAGACCGCGAGATCGACCAGACCACGGTGCAGGTCGTCGCGCAGCGTCTCGGAGAGCAGCCCGCCGAGCAGCGGCGCGATCGGCTCCTCGTGGAACCGCGGCACGAGCGCGTCGCGCACGAGGGACTCCACGTGCTCGTCGCGTACCTTGCTCAGCCCGATGGCCGCCACGTCGGCGAACTCGTCGACCACCCGACGCGCGTGGCTGGGCTCCCCGAGCCACCGCCCCACCCGCAGCGAGACCTCGGCGCTCCCGATCCGCTCGCGGATCACCCCCTCCTGGAGGAAGTTCTCGCCGACGAACTCCTCGAGGCCCTGACCGAGCTGGTCCTTGCGCTTCGGGATCAGCGCCGTGTGCGGCACGGGGATGCCGAGCGGGTGGCGAAAGAGCGCCGTGACCGCGAACCAGTCGGCGATCGCGCCGACCATGGACGCCTCGGCGCCGGCGTTGACGAAGCCCCAGAACCCGTCCTCGCCCCGGGTCAGCGCATAGACCAGCGCCGCCAGCAGGAGCAGCGAGACCGCGACCGTGCGCATCCGGCGCAGCCCTTGGCGACGGACCTCGTCGGCAGCCGGATCCCCGGTGATCATCTCGATGGTGGCACTCACGTGGCGATTGTGGCCGACGCCCGAAACGTCGCGTGTTTGCCATTCCGCTCCGGGGGGGCAGTCTTGGCGGGAACGTCGGCGCCCGGGCGCCGCACCACTGACACGAAGGAACTTCATGCGCCGCACCGCCGCTGCTGTCCTCGTGGCACTGAGCACGGCCTTCACGGTCCTGCCAGCCACGCTCCCCACCACCTCATCCGCCGCGAGCGCCCACGAGGACGAGCCCCAGCCGGCCGAGGACGACGGCGGCGCAGTCGCTGCCACGCCCGAGGCCGCACAGGCGGCGCTGGAGGGCGCCACCGAGCTCGTGGAAGGCACCGCCAGCGAGGCCGAGCGGGCGGAGGCGACCCTGACCCTGCGCGACCTGGCGGTCTCCCTGCCGCTCCTGCGCGGCGACGACCGCGCCCGGGCCGAGGCCATCCTGGCCCGCCCGACCGACCGCGGCAGCGACAACTACGGCGACGGCTACTCCGTGTCCTCCAAGCGCAAGTGCAAGGGCAACGTCTGCGTCCACTGGGTGCCCAGCACCGCAGACGCCCCGCCGAACCGGGCCTGGGTCAACACCAACCTCGCGGTGCTCCACAAGGTCCTGCGTCACAGCAAGAAGATGGGCTACCGCGCCCCCACGAGCGACCGCCCCGTCCCGGGCAACAAGGGCGGCAACGGCAAGTTCGACGTCTACCTCGCCGACGTCGGCAGCCGCGGCCTGTACGGCTACTGCGCCCCCGAGTACCTGCGCACCGACAAGAAGGGCCGCGGCCGGGCCATCGGCTACTGCGTCCTGGACAACGACTTCGCCGAGTTCCCCGGCTCCGCGAAGGCCAACCTCCGCGTCACCGCCGCGCACGAGCTGTTCCACGCCGTGCAGTTCTCCTACGACGTCAACGAGGACCGGTGGTTCATGGAGTCCACGGCGACCTGGATGGAGGAGCGCTTCGCCGACGCTGTGAACGACAACCGCCAGTACCTCCCCCAGAGCCAGGTCGCGCAGCCGGTGCGGGCCCTCGACACGTTCTCGACCACCGGCTACACCCAGTACGCCTCCTGGATCTTCTGGGAGTACCTCAGCACCCGCTACGGCAACGGCATCGTGCGCCAGGTGTGGGAGCGTGCGGTCCCCCAGCGCGGCAAGCTCTACTCGATCAAGGCGACCGCCGCGGTGCTGAGGAAGCGGGGTGGCTTCGCCAACGTGTTCCGCGCCTACTCCGCCGCGAACGCCCGCCCCGCGGCGTCGTACCCCGAGGGCAAGAGCTGGCCGGACCCGGCGATCTCGGGTCGCTACAAGCTCGCGCGCAAGGACACCAAGCAGGTCTCGCTGCGGCTCAACCACCTCTCCGCGCAGCACTACGTCGTGAAGCCGGCGAAGTCGCTGAAGGGCAAGAAGTGGAAGCTGCGGATCGCCGTCGACGGGCCCAACCGCGTCACCGCCCCCGGCGCCTACGTCCACGTCAACCGCAAGAAGGGCGGCTCGGGCAAGGCGGTCAAGCTCAACCGCAAGGGCAAGGGCGCCACCACGATCGCGTTCAACCGCCGCAACGTGCGCAGCGTGACGATCACGCTGACCAACGCCTCGACGCGCTACCGCTGCAACAAGCAGTCGGCCTCCGCGCAGACGATGTACAGCTGCCGGGGCAACCCGCGCGACCAGAACCTGCCGTTCCGGCTCACGCTCAAGACCCTCAAGCGCTGAGCACCATCCCTCGCTGAGCACCGTCGCCGGCGTCGCGGAGCGATCCGCGGCGCCGGCGACGTCGTTCGGCTCAGGCCTGCGGGTCCCCGGGCTCCGCGAGCCGGCGGTGGTTGCGGATGACCTCATCGATCACCAGGGCCAGGAACTTCTCCGCGAAGTGCGGGTCGAGTCCCGAGCTCTCGGCGAGCTGACGCAGCCGGGCGATCTGCACCGCCTCGCGAGCGGGGTCCGCGGCGGGCATCTCCGCACGCGCCTTGAGCTCACCGACCTGCTGGGTGCACTTGAAGCGTTCGGCCAGCAGGTGCACCAGGGCGGCATCGAGGTTGTCGATGCTCGACCGTAGTCGGGTCAGCTCGGCCATCGCGTTGTCGTCGCTCACGAGAGAATGCAAGCATCCCCGCCCGACACCCGCGCGCGGTGGGGGCTCAGCGGCCCCGCCACACCGGCGCCCGGTGCTCGGCGAACGCCGCGATCCCCTCGGCCGCGTCCTCGGAGGTGACGGCCACCGACGCGAGGTCGCTCTGCCGGGAGAAGGCCTCCTCCGGCGCCCACGTCGGGGACTCCGCGACGATGCGTCGGCTCACCTGCACCGACAGCGGCGCGTTCGCGACGATCTCCTCGGCCAGCGCCAGCGCGGCGTCGAGGACGGCGCCGGGCTCGGCGAGCCGGTTGACCAGGCCCAGCTCGGCCAGCCTGGTCGCGGGCATCGGGTTGCCGGTCAAGGCCAGCTCCATGGCCACGTTGCGGGGCAGCCGCTCGGTCAGCCGCATCACCCCGCCGGCCGCGGCCACCAGGCCGCGCTTGGGCTCGGGGATGCCGAACTGCGACTGCGTGGAGGCCACCACGAGGTCGGCGATCAGCGCCAGCTCGCACCCACCCGCCAGCGCGTGGCCCTCGACCGCGGCGATCACCGGCTTGGCGATCGGCAGCGCCGAGATGCCCAGCGGGCCGCGCTTCTCGGTGAGGGCGAACTGGCCGGCGGCCGCCGCCTTGAGGTCCATCCCCGCGGAGAAGGTGCCGCCGGCGCCCGTCAGCACCGCGACGCGCGCCTCGGGGTCGGCCTCGAAGGCGTCGATGACGCGCTCGAGCAGCCGGGCGGTACGCAGGTCGATGGCGTTGCGACGCTCGGGACGGTTCAGCGTGATCACCAGCACCGGCCCGCGACGCTCCACCAGCACCGGCGGCTCCGGCGCCTCCGGCAGGGCGGTGCGCTCCTGACCGGTGATCGTGAGGGTGCGGACGTCGTGGACCTCCGCGGACAGCCCGAGCGGGTCGCCGCCGACGATGCAGTCGAGCACCTCGGGCTGGGTGGTCCGCACCAGCACCCGAGCACCCTCGGGGGTCAGCACGCTGAGAATGCCGGCCTCGGGCGCGCCGTCGCGGCCGTACTGTGCGGTCGCGGCCTCCACGACGCCGGGCCCGGCGTAGGAGTCCAGCGCCGGGCGGGCACGCTCGGGCAGCAGCACCGGCGCCAGCGCGCGGTACGGCGTGCGCGGCGGGGTGGCCGAGTAGATCCCCAGGGCGTGCTTGGTGACGAACCAGCCCAGCGAGGTCGACAGGCCGTAGGCCGCCGGGTCGCTGCGCAGCCGGTCGACGAGGGTCGCCACAGCATGGGTGCCGTAGTTGTTGCCCGGCCCGCCGGCGAAGGTGAGCCCGCCGGTGACCGAGAGCGGGCGCTCGGGGTCGTCCAGCGGCAGCCCGAGCTCGCTCGCGGCGATCTGCACCGCGGCGGGGAAGCAGGAGTAGAGGTCGACGTGGCGCACGTCGTCGGGGCCGATGCCGGCGTGCGCGAACGCCGCCTCGCCGATCGCCCGGATCGCCGGTGACGCGGCCAGCTCGCGACGCTCGGAGACGAACCACTCGTCGTACGCCGCGGCGCCGGCGTGCAGGAAGACCCACTTGTCCTGCGCGATCCCCAGCGCGGTGGCGGCCGCGACGCTCGTGACGACGACACCGGCGGCGAGGTCGACCTGGAGGTTCGCGCACAGCAGCTTGGGATAGGGCTCGCTGATCATCCGGTTGCCGGCGTCCGGCGTGGCCAGCTGCTCGGGGGTGTGCGCCTGGGGCAGCCAGGCGTACTCGTTGCCGGCCGCGACCTCGGAGAGCCGCGACCACAGCCCGGTGATCGTGCGGCGGTGCTCCTCGGGGGTCTCCCCGGCCTTGGCGCGCAGCGCGGACTCCATCAGCGCGTAGGTGTAGACCGGCACCGTGAGCCCGGCCGCGGTCTCGGGGCCGTTGTTGGCCTCCCGGTCGCTGCCGAGCACGGTCGTCGGGACGACGTCACGCTCCTGCACCGGCCAGCCGAGGTCGATGCCCTGCTTCTGCGCGGCGGCCAGGGTGGCACCCGCCTCCGCACCGCTCACCAGCACCACCTCGGCGCGGCCGTCGGCCACCACCTGACCGGCGGTGTTGATCAGCACCTGCCCGGCGTCGCCGCCGTACGGCGCGGACATCGCGGTCTCGCTCGGCTCGGCACCGAGCTGCTCGGCGATCAGGCGCCCCGCGTCGCGGTAGGTCCACGAGGCGCTCGCGACGTAGTAGACCGCGTCGGCGGCGCGCAGCAGCTCCTCGCCCGCCCCGCTGTCCTCGGCCGCGCGCCGCAGCGCCCGGGCCGCGAGGGTCGCGGGGTCCTCGGCACCACCCTCGAGGTCGGGACGGCGCTGCACGACCTGCCCGACGCCGACGAGGACCGGGGTGCGGGGGTCCAGGCGGACACCGGTGCGCTCGTGCACCACGCTGCGCTGGGGGAAGCGGCTGCCGGTGCTCTCGGCGGGATCGGCGGCGAGGTCCGCAGCCAGCGCGGCGAAACGCTCGGCGGACTCCACGAGGGCCTCCTTGACGCTCGACTCGACCGTGGCGCCGAGCGGCCCCTCCACCGGGTCGCCCCCGATGCCGGCGCGGATCGTGAAGCGGACCCCGTCCGCCTCGTCCTGGGCGACCTCCATCCGCAGCGCGAGGGTGAGGTTCATCGGCCCGGTGCCGTCGAGCGCGGTCAGCCCCGCCTCCGCCTCCCGCACGACCCAGGAGATGTCGGCCGGGATGCCCATCAAGGTGACCTGCTCCTCGAAGGCGTCGCCGGCGCTCGCGACCTCCGGCGGCGCCTCGCGGAACGCCGCGTGCATGCTCAGCCAGTCCGCGTGCCGGGCCGGGTTGGCCACCAGGGCGCTCGCGACGGCGAGCGGGGCGGCGACCTCGGCGGTCGCCTCGACCAGGCGCGGGAAGCCGGTGAGCTGGGCGGGCAGGGCGGTGGCCATCGCGTCTCCAAAAAAAGTCAGGCATGACTGTTTGTTGACCGGATGCTAGCGCCTCCCGAACCGCCGCGCACCCTCTCCGGCCCGGACAGGCCCCGTAGCGGAGATCGGCGCGGCGCGGGCCGGCACCCACGCCAGTTACCGCATTTCGATGACCGGCGCGCGGATCTGCGGCAGGCTGCTCGTCGGTCTCCTCCCCTCACGGCCCCGGGACCCCTCCGGACCCGACGACGCCCCAGGAGCACCGATGCACCGCCCGCGCGCCACACTCGCGGCCTCGCTCTCCGTAGCGCTCGCTGCTGTCGGGACGCTGTCGTGCCACGCCGGCCCGCCCGGCGGCCCGCCGAGCGCCGACGTGGCGATCCACGGCGCGGTCCTCGCCGGACAGTTCCCGGTCACCGTGGGCACCGAGCCGCTCGGCCCGGCACCGAGCGCGCGCCCGGCGTACGCCGCCCGCCCGAACGTCGTGATGATCACCGCCGACGACGCCAGCGTGGACGACCTGCGCCACATGCCGCACGTGCGCCGGCTGGTGCAGTCCCGTGGCACCCGCTTCGACGAGGCGATCGCGCCCACCCCGATCTGCGTCCCCGCTCGGGCCTCGCTGCTGACCGGGCAGCTCGCGCACAACCACGGCGCCGAGACGATCCGCGGCAGGCACGGCGGGTTCCGCTCCTTCGCCGACCACGACACCCTGCCGACCTGGTTGGCGGACGCCGGCTACCGCACGATGTTCGTCGGCAAGTACCTCAACGGCTACGGCTCGACCCGGAGCAGGCCGCGCACCTACGTCCCGCCCGGCTGGTCGGACTGGGTCGCCACGGTCGACCCCTCGACGTACAGCTTCCGGCGGTTCACGGTGAACCACGACGGCCGGCTGGAGCGAGTGCGTCGCTACAGCACCGACGCGCTGACCGGCTTCGCCACCCGCCTGATCGGCCAGGCGTCGCGCCAGCGGCGCACCCGGGGCACGCCGTTCTACCTGTGGCTGAACTACGTCGCACCCCATGCGGGCGGACCGATCGAGTCCGACGACCCGCTGACACGCCATCCACGCCACCGCGACCGGCTCACCACCACCGTGCCGGCGCCGCGGCACCGCAACGACTTCCGCGGGGTCGCGCTCCCGGCCAAGCCGAACATGTTCGAGCGCGACCTGCGCGACAAGCGGAACCCCGCGACCCGGCGCCCGGCCGGCTGGTCGCGCCTGGACAAGTCGCTCGTGCGCGAGCAGCACCAGCAGCGCCTCGAGGCCCTCCAGGCCGTCGACGAGGGCGTCGCGAAGGTCATCCGGAGGCTGCGCGCCACCGGCCAGCTGCGCCGCACCGTCGTGGTCTACGCCTCCGACAACGGCTGGGGCGTCGGCGAGCACAACATCGTCGGCAAGCACCAGCCCTACGCCGAGCACTCCGGGATCCCGCTGCTCATGGCCGGGCCCGGCGTCCCGCGCGGCCTGCGCACGCGCCTGCTGGTCACCAACCCCGACGTGGCCGCCACGATCGCCGCCCTCGCCGGTGCGCAGCCGCGCCGCCGCGAGCTCGACGGCATCGACGTACTGCCCTGGCTGCGGGCCGGCGGCGATCCGCAGCGCGCGGTGCCGATCTCCAAGCGCGGCGACCCGCGCGGCAACCTCGTCTACAGCGGGGTCAAGACCGGGCGCTGGACCTACGTGCGCTACGTGCGCGGCGGGGAGGAGCTCTTCGACAGGCGCCGCGACCCCTACGAGCTGCGCTCGCTGGCGCGTGCCCCGCGCGCCGCCCGGGCCCTGGCCGAGCTGCGCCGCCTCCACCGCGCCCTGCGCGACTGCGCCGGGGAGAGCTGCATGCGCCGCTACTACGACGGCTCCTGAGGCGCGGCCCCCTCCGCGAGTCGGCGCCCATGGTTGCGCGAGTCGGCGCCAATGGCGCGACTCCGGGCACGACGTCGAGGCACGTCGGCCCACCCCTGTGGTGCACTGGTGGATGGCCACCTCCTCGCCGTCCGACGCACCCACGCCCGAAGCGTTCCTCGCCGGCGCGCGCGTGGATCCCGCGGTGTACGAGCTGCGACCGGACTACCGCGCCATGCTGCTCGCCGTCGACGGGCTCGTCCCCGGGCCGAGCGACGAGGCCGCGGACGCGCTGCTGCGGCGCGCGGAGACCGCGGCGACCGACGCGCTCGGCCCACTCGGTGAGGTCCCGCCCGAGCAGCTCCCCCATGTCGCCGCGTGGCGCGCGGCGTACCGCTCCTTCGGCGCCAAACCCCAGCGCACCCGCAACAGCCTGGAGGCGCTCGTACGCCGCGCGGTCGCCAGCGGCCTGCCGCGGGTGAACCGGATCACCGACGTCTACAACGCGATCAGCGTGCTGCACCAGCTTCCGATCGGCGGCGAGGACCTCACCCGGTACGACGGGGCGCCGCGGCTGATCCGCGCCACGGGGGCCGAGGCGTTCGACACCACCGCCGGGGGCGAGGACGTGATCGAGCACCCGGACCCCGGCGAGGTGGTGTGGTGCGACGACTCCGGAGTGACCTGCCGGCGCTGGAACTGGCGTCAGACGCGGCGCACCCAGCTCAGCGAGGAGACCGTCACGGCGTTCTTCATCCTCGATGCCCTGGACCCGATGAGCGACGAGGCGCTCCTCGCCGCCGCCGACGACCTGGTCGCCCAGCTCTCGCTGTGGGCGCCGACCCTCAGCGTGGCCCAGCGGCTGCTGCGCGCCGACGCGGCCTGATCCTGGGCTTCACTCGACCCGGGTCGAGGGGTCCTCGCCCCGGCGAAGCACACCCGCCCGCTCCACGCGACCGGCCGCCCCGGCGAGGGCGCCGCTGGCGCGCGTCGCCGCGGGGTGCAGCTGGGGCACGCGTCGAGCGACCGCGTCCAGGCCGTCGCGGCTGCGGTCCAGCACGGTCAGCGGCAGGGCGGCGAGGGCGTTGCCGGGCGGGCGGCGGGAGACGACCGGGTGCGGACGCGTCGGCGCCGTACGCCGTACCGCCTCCCAGGCGACGCCGAGCGCCCGCAGCCTCGGCACGCTGGTCACCTCCTGCAGGCGCGGCAGGAGCTCGTCCTCCTCGTCGCGCACGTCCTCGCGCAGCACGTCGCCCAGCCGCTTGAGCACGTCACGGCGGGCCGTCCCGACGGGCGGGAGCTGCTCGAGCGCGGTCCAGAGCTCGTTGACCTCCTGGTGCTCGCGCTCGACCTGCAGGGTCAGCGCCTCGCCGTCGGGCAGACGCCGCCGGAGCTCGGGCCAGAGCACGGACTCCTCGGCGAACGCGTGCGGGAACACCAGCCGCGCGATCCGTCCCAGCACCCGGTCCTCATCCGCCCCCGGCCGGGCGAGCTCGAGTTGGTGCAGCAGCACGTCGAGGTGCTCGTGGTCCCGGCGCTGCCGCACGAGGATGCTGAGTGGCCCGCCGAGCTGGTCGATGTCCTGGTCCGCGATGCTCGTCATGAGCCTGCGGTAACCAGCCTCCGAGCCGGTAGCCGCGCCCGGAGGGGTGATCGGCGCTCGTCGGGTCCTGCACCGTGGGCTGGGAAAGCAACGAGGCCCGGCCGCGTTGTCGCGGCCGGGCCTCGTTCTTTGTAGCGGGGGCAGGATTTGAACCTGCGACCTCTGGGTTATGAGCCCAGCGAGCTACCGAGCTGCTCCACCCCGCGCCGGTGAGAACAACACTACCTGTCCCTTCCCCGGAACTCACATCGGGGTCCCCGCCGGCGTCACAGCGCCGGCGCGCGCGTCCCCGCCGCGCCATTGGCGCCGACTCGGCGCACCATTCGCGCCGACTCGGCGCACCATTCGGGCCGACTCGGCGAAGGGGCACGAAATGGCACAAGGCCCGGTCTGCATCGCTGCAGACCGGGCCTTGTTCCTTGTAGCGGGGGCAGGATTTGAACCTGCGACCTCTGGGTTATGAGCCCAGCGAGCTACCGAGCTGCTCCACCCCGCGTCGGTGAACAGAACGTTACGACGTCCGCGGGGAAAGACCAAATCGGGCTCAGCTCCCGGCGCCCTCCTCGGTCTCGGTGTCGCCGGGGGTCTCGGCGGAGCCGTCCGGCTGCGCCGTGTCCTCGCGGTCGTCACGCTGCTCGGCGAGGCGGATCGCGCTGGAGACCAGCTCCTGGGCGCGCTCCACGGACTCCTGGTAGCCGGCGAGGTCGCCCGCGGCCAGGGCCCGGTCGGCCTCGGCGAAGGCCTCGTCGGCCTGACCCAGGAGACGCCCGATGCGCTGGTCGACGCTCAGCGCGGGGCCGTTGTCGGGTCCCTGGCCGCCGTTGCCGCCGCCGTTGTTGCCGCCGCCGTTGTTGCCAGCGCCAGCGCCGGCACCAGGGCCGCCGCCGGGACCGAGCTCGACGTCGAGCGCGTCGGCGATCGCCGTCGTCAGGGTCTCCCCCACCCCCACGCTGTCGCCGTAGGAGACGAGCACGAAGCGCAGGATCGGGTAGCCACCGCTGGACGCAGAGCGGACGGCGTACACCGGCTGGATGTACATCAGGCCGTCGGCGACGGGGACCGTGAGCAGGTTGCCGTAGGTCGGCTTGGACTGACCCTGGTTGTAGGGCAGCAGCGCGTCACGCACAGCCTCGTCGTTCTCGAACTCGTTGGCGATGAGGCCCGGGCCCTTGGTGTTCTGGTCCTGCAGCTGCAGCACCGTCATCTTGCCGTAGTCATCCGATGTGGCATCGGAGTTGACCGTCACGAACGAGGCGAGGTTCTCCTTGCCGTACGGCACGAAGACCGAGGTCAGCGACCAGTCCTGCTCGCCGTTGGCGCCCTCGCCGGCGTCCGCGCCCTCGTTGAACAGGCGGTACGGCGGCTGCAGGTCGTTGGTGCTGTTCGGGTCGCGCGGGACCGCCCAGCGGTCGTTGCCCTGGTACCAGTCACCGGCGTCGGTGACGTGGTAGCGGGCGTAGTGGTAGCGCTGGACCTTGAACAGGTCCTCGGGGTAGCGCAGGTGCTCCATCAGCTCATCGGAGATCTCCGAGCGGTCCTTGACCGTGTCGGGGAAGGCACTGCGCCAGGTCTGCAGGATCGGGTCCTCCTCGTCCCAGGCGTAGAGCGTGACCGTGCCGTCATAGGCGTCGACGGTCGCCTTGACCGCGTTGCGCATGTAGTTGATCTCGTCGGTCGGCAGCGTCTGCAGACCCGTCTGCTCCTGCAGGGAGTCGTCGGTCATGTCCTCGAAGGACTCACGCTCGGAGAACGGGTAGCGGTCGGTCGTGGTGTAGCCGTCCACGATCCACACGATCTTGCCGTCGACGATCGCCGGGTAGGAGTCGTCGTCGATGGTCAGCCACGGGGCGACCTTCTCCACCCGCTCGCGCGGGGTGCGGTTGTAGAGGATCTCGCTGCCGCCGTGCACGCGCCCGGAGAGCAGGAAGTTGGGCTCGCCGAACTTGATCGCGTAGAGCAGCTGGCGGAACGTCGAGCCGATCGGCACGCCGCCGTCGCCGTCGTACGTCGTGGTCTGCTCCTCGTCCTCGGTCGCGCCGGCGAGGCCGAGCTCCACGCTCGGGGACTCGTCGTCCTCCTTGCCGACCACCGAGTACGACGGGCTCTGCTCACCGAAGTAGATCCGGCTCTCGTAGCCGCCGACCGCCTTGCTCAGCGCGTCCTGGCGGCTGCCGTCGTCGTTGGTCTGGTTGCCCTCGGCCCACTGGATGTCGGTGCCCTCGGAGCTGTCGTCGGCCCCGCGCTGGTTGGCGTAGGCGGCGATGATGCCGTTGCCGTGGGTGTAGACGGTGTGCAGGTTCGACCAGTTGCGGTCGCCCTCGTTGAGCCCGCTCTGGTCGAGCTCACGGGCGCCGAGCACGAGCGCACGGTCCCGGCCACCGATGCGGTAGCGGTCCACGTCGAGCACGTCGGCGACCGAGTAGTAGACGCGGCCCTGCTGGTTCTGCTCGAAGGTCTGGCGCACCAGCTTGGGGTCGACCAGCGGCACCGAGGCGGCCTGCGAGCGCACCGCGCGTGCCTTGTCGAGGTCCGCGTCCCCGGTGGTCGTGGTCGAGGCATAGCCGACCTCCTCGACCTCGTCGAGGTCGAAGGCCGCACGTGTCGCCTCGATGTTGCGGGCGATGTAAGTGGCCTCCTTGTCGGCCTCGGAGGGCTTGACCTGGAACTGCTGGACGATGCCCGGCCAGATCACGCCCAGCAGGATCGCCGAGAGCGCCAGCAGGGCGATGCCCACCGAGGGCAGCGTCCAGGTGCGGCGCCACACGTTGAGGAAGAACAGCACGGCGCAGATGACCGCGATGCCCATCAGGATGTTCTTGGCCGGCAGCACCGCGTTCTCGTCGGTGTAGGTCATGCCGGTGATCAGCCCGCTGCCCTGGTGGACCAGGTCGAAGCGGTCCAGCCAGTAGTCGACGGCCTTGGCCAGGACGAACAGGCCGAGCAGCAGCGACAGCTGCACCTGGGCGGCGCCGGAGAGCCGGTCGCCCGGGCTCTGCAGGCGGATGCCGCCGTACAGGTAGTGCACCAGCGCCGCGGCGATCAGCGCGATCATCGTGAGCGCCATCGCGTAGTCGACCAGGAAGTGCCAGAACGGCAGGTCGAAGACGTAGAACCCGATGTCCTTGCCGAACTGGGCGTCGTCGCTGCCGAAGTCCTTGCCGTTGCGCCACAGCAGGTAGTTGCGCCACTCCCCCAGCGCCGAGGTGCCGGCGAAGAGGCCGACGACCAGCGAGACGCCGACGAGCAGCCAGGTGCGGATCGGCGCGACCGCGTCGCGGTAGCGGTCCAGCCCGGCCTGCTCGGAGGAGCGCGGGTGGAACAGCGGTCGGAACCGGTAGGCCAGGTGCATGTTGAGCCCCACCACGAGGGCCATCACCAGGCCGAACACCACGAACAGCACCGCGCGGGTCCAGAACAGCCGGCTGAAGACCCCGCCGTAGCCGCCGTCGCGGTACCAGAGGCGGTCGGTGTAGATGCCGGCGAAGGTGGTCAGCCCGAAGAACGCGACGACCAGCACGACGCCGGTGACGACGAGCGCCCGGGACCGGCCGGAGCGCTGCGGCGGCTGCTTGGCGGCGCGGGGGTCGTCGGAGCCGAACAGATCGCTCACTGGGTCACCTCGGGCCCGTGCGGTGCCCGGTCACGGGCGGAACCTGCTGGGGAGTGCGGGGTCGATCGGGTCATTCAACTGGCCTCGTCGGTCTCGTCGGGGTCATCGGTCAAGGTGGCGGCCAGCATGGCCACCAGGGCAGGCACCAAGTCCGCGCCGCCGACGACGGAGGTGTCCTCGTCGTGGGCGCGCAGGCGCAGGGCGCAGTACGTCGCGCCGGCGCGGGTCACGCCGGCGACCATGCGGACCTCCTGGCGGTCCGGGTGCTCGCGGGCGTACTGCTCGGCGGCCGCGGGGTCCTCGGGGACCTCTCCGTCGGCGTCGGGCGGGAGCACGAGGCGCTCGACGACCGCGGCGCACCCGGCGACCTCCGGCGGCCAGGTGATCGCCTCGAGGACCTGCTCGAGCAGCTGGTCGGGACGCAGGTGGTCCTGCTCGACGGGCGTGAGCGAGCCCTCGGCCGAGGCGGCGTCCAGGCCCATCAGCGAGGCCAGGGCCGGCTCGCGGCGCACCAGGTCGGCGGTGTCGACCAGCGCGTAGAGCCGCGCCGGCTGGTCCCAGCCACCCTCGGCGACGTGCTGCTCGATCTCGAGCACGACCGATGCCAGCGCGGGATCGACGTCGAGGTCGTCCAAGCCGGTGAGGTCGTCCGGCCCGGTGAGGTCGGGGGCGTCGGAATCGTGCGGTTCGCTCATCGTTGGAATCAGCTCAGCCTTCGCAGCTCGGGAGTTCGGCGTCGGGGTCGGCCGCCCACGTCTCGACGGCCACGCGTGCCTCGTGCATCGTCGTGGCCCGCGCCAGGCGCATGTCGCCGTTCTCGGCGCCGAGCGCCTCGGCGCAGTTGTCCGCGGGCACGAGGAAGAGGTCGGCACCGTCGCGGCGGGCCGCCGCGATCTTCTGCTGGATGCCCCCGATCGGACCGACCGTGCCGTCGCGCGCGATCGTGCCGGTGCCGGCGATGTCGCGCCCGCCGGTCATCGACCCGGGGGTGAGGGTGTCGTAGATGCCGAGGGCGAACATCAGGCCCGCGCTCGGGCCGCCGATGTCGGGGTCCACGGAGACCGACACCTGGAAGGGGAAGCGGAACCCGGTGCCGGCCGAGACCCCGATCCGGGGCTCGCCGTCCACGATCTCCGGGGTCAGCTCGATGGTCTGCGGCTTGCCGTCGCGCAGGATCTCCAGGCTGACGTCGTCCCCGCGGGGCGTGGCGCGCACCGCCTCGACCAGCTCCTCGGGCGTGGTGACCTGGGTGCCGTTGACGGAGACGAAGAGGTCCTTGACCTTGATCCGTCCCTCGGCGGGCGAGTCGGGAGCGACGTACGCCGCCATGACCGCGGGCTCGACCTCGTAGTCCAGCTCCTCCAGCGCCACCGCGACCGCGACGTCTTGGGAGGTGACCATGTCGATGGAACCGGAGATCCGGCTCTCCTCGACGGTCTCGTCCTCCTGGTAGACGGCGTCGTAGGGATAGACCGCCCGGTCCGGGTCCAGCCAGGTCCCCATCAGCTCCAGCAGGCCCTTGTCGGCGCCGGGCAGCGAGACATAGACGGTCGTCATCCGCAGCTCGCCGTCGTCGTGGAAGGAGCGGTGCCCGGAGACCTGCACGATCTCCTTGCCGTCCTCCTTGCCCAGCACGTCGACGGTCAGGCCGGGGCCATAGGTCGCGAACGGCAGCGGCGCGAAGGCGGCGGCCGCGAACAGGGCGAGCAGCAACGGCACCGCCACGACGGCGGCGACCAGACGCTGCTTCATGGGCGCCAGTCTCTCATCCGCCGCCAACCCCCGGGCGCGGACCTCGCACCCCGGGCGGGCCTAGGACGCGCGGCGACCAGACGAGCCCGTTCCGCGGGGATCGCGCGAGGGGCGCACGGCGATGCCGGTGCTGCGGTCGCGCTCGGGGATGCGTGCGGCGTAGCCCACCGGCAGGTCCTTCTGCAGGGCCTCGGCCAGGCGCTGGGCGAGGACCTCGCGGTCGACGTCGCCCGAGCGCTCACGACCGGCCCAGCCCACCCAGCAGGCCGCGACGGCGGTCGCCACCACGGCAGGCACGAGCCAGAGCAGGATCTCCACGCCGTGAAGAGTACGGCGGAGCCTGCCGGGGCGCCGGGAGGCTCGCGGCAGGCGCGCTCACGGCGAGCCGACCCACTCCTCGGTGCCGTCCCCGAAGCGCTGGTGCTTCCAGATCGGCACCTCGGCCTTCAAGGTGTCGATGAGCGCGCGGGAGGCCTCGAACGCCTCCCCCCGGTGCGCGGCGGTGGTGGCGATGACCACTGCCGCATCGCCGATCGCGAGGGTGCCGGTGCGGTGGACGGCCGCTACGCCGTGCACGTCGTACTGCGTGGCGACGCGCTCGCACACCTCGCTCAGCCGGTCGAGAGCGCTGGGGTGGGCGGAGTAGTCCAGCCCGATGACGCCCTTGCCGCCGTCGTGGTCGCGCACGCGGCCCACGAAGAGGGTGAGGCCGCCGGCGGCGTCGTCGTCGAGCGCGGCGAGCACCTCCTCGACGTCGAGGGGCTCCTCGCGGAGGGCGACCAGACGTACGACGGGGCGCCCGGCGGGAGACGCAGCAGAACTGGACATGACCGCGAGCGTAGAACGGTTGCCCGGCGAAGTACCGTTGGACCATGAGCAACGACCCCGGCAACCCGTCCTCCGACGGGCCCGACGAGGGCCAGAACCCCTTCAAGGGCACCCCCTTCGAGCACCTCTTCGGCGGCCTGGCCGGAGGAGCCGGCGGCCTCGGCGGCCCCGGCGGGTTCCCCTTCCCGGGCATGACGCCCGGCCAGGGCGGCCTGCCCGACCTCAACCAGCTCTTCGGCCAGATCCAGGCGATGCTGCAGCCCTACGACGGCCCGCTCAACTGGGACGTGGCCCTCGACGTCGCGCGCAAGAGCGCCGCGCAGGCCTCCGACCCCTCGATCACCCAGCGCCAGAAGGACGCCGTCGCCGACGCCCTCCAGCTCGCCGACCACTGGCTCGACGAGACCACGTCGTACCCCTCGGGGGTCCAGACCACCGCCGCTTGGAGTCGCGCGGAGTGGATCGTGGCGACCGCTGACGTGTGGAAGGTGCTGATCGAGCCGATCGCCGCGTCGTCGGTGCAGGCGATGGGCAGCGCGCTGCCCGAGGAGGCCAAGGCTCAGGCCGGGCCGATCCTGGCGATGATGGGCAAGGCCATCGGCGCGATGCTGGCCCAGCAGGTCGGCTCCGCGCTCGGCGCCCTCGCCGGGGAGGTGCTGTCGGTCTCCGACATCGGCGTCCCGCTGGCGCCCGCCGGTCGCGCGGCGCTGCTGCCGACCAACGTCGCGGCGTTCGCCGACGGCCTCGACGTCAGCGCGGACGACGTGCTGCTCTACCTGGCCCTGCGCGAGGCCGCCCACCAGCGCCTGTTCGTCCACGTGCCGTGGCTGCGCGAGCACGTGATCGGCGCGGTCCGCGACTACGCCGGCGGGATCGAGATCGACGCCGAGCAGATCCAGTCGCGTCTCGAGGAGCAGCTGCGCGGGGTCGACCCCAGCAACCCCGAGGCCATGCAGCAGCTGCTCGAGGGCGGGCTGTTCGACATGCCCAAGTCGCCGCGCCAGCAGGCGGCGCTCAGCCGCCTCGAGGTCGTGCTCGCGCTCGTCGAGGGCTGGGTCGACGAGGTGGTCGCCCAGGCGACCACCGAGCGGATGCCGTCCGCCGCCAAGCTGCAGGAGGCGTTCCGGCGTCGCCGGGCCGCCGGCGGTCCCGCCGAGGACACCTTCGCCGCGCTGGTCGGGCTCGAGATGCGCCCGCGCCGGCTACGCGACGCCTCCACGCTGTGGGGCTCGCTGCGCGCCCGTCAGGGCATCGAGGCCCGCGACGGCGTGTGGATGCACCCCGACCTGCTGCCCACCGCCGCCGACCTCGACGACCCGCTCGGGTTCCGCGAGGACGCCGCCGCCCCGGCCGAGCTCAGCGAGACCGACTTCGACGCCGAGCTGCGCAAGCTGCTCGACGGCGGCAGCGACTCCCCCGGCTCCTCCGAGGAGTGAGCCTGCACGCCGACGCGCTGCAGGTCCTGACCTCCTGGGTGGCGCCCTCGCCCGCCCAGGAGGTGCTGCGCGAGCGCTACGTCGCCCACCTGCGCGCGCACCCCGACGGCGTACGCCGTGCCTGCCGGCCCGACCACCTCACCGCCTCGACGCTGGTGCTGAGCGCCGACCGCTCACAGGTGCTGCTGACCCTGCACGCGAAGGCGCAGCGGTGGTTCCAGCTCGGCGGGCACTGCGAGGACGGCGACGCCACGCTCGCGGACGCCGCGCTGCGCGAGGCCACCGAGGAGTCGGGCCTGCGCGAGCTGGTGCTCACCGCCGCGCCGGTGCACCTCGACGAGCACGTGGTCCCGTTCTGCGGCGGCCCCGACGCCGCTGCTCCCGTGCACCACCTCGACGTCCGCTACGTCGCGGTGGCTCCGCCCGGCGCGGCCCACGCGATCAGCGAGGAGTCGCTGGACCTGCGCTGGTGGCCGGTCGACGCGCTGCCCGACGCGGACCTGGTCGAGCTGGTCGAGCACGCGCTGGCCGCCCCGCTGCCCTCGGCGGCGCTGCCTCAGTCGACCTCCGGCGGGCCGACGTCGGTGGCCGCTGACCAGCCGAGCAGGTAGCCCTTCGCGCGCTCGGCCTGCGGGAATCGGTCCACCCAGCCCCAGAACTGCTCGTTGTGGCTGGGCTCGATCAGGTGGGCGAGCTCGTGGACCAGCACGTAGTCGATCACCCAGGCCGGCATCCCCTGCAGACGCTCGGAGAGCCGGATCGAGCGGTCGCCGGGCGTGCACGAGCCCCAGCGCGACTGCTGGTTGCCCACCCAGCGCACCGAACCCGGCAGCGCCAGGCCGCCCAGGTAGCGATCGTTGAGCCCGAGGGCGCGCTGCACCAGGTCCTCGTCGCTGGGGCGCCGGCGCTGCTCGGAGCGCTCCAGGCGGGCCACCATCCGGTCCACCCAGTCGGCCTCCTCGGCACGGCTGAGCGAGGCGGGGACCAGCACGACGATGCGCTCGCCCTCACGGTAGGCAGACACGGTGCGGCGGCGCCGCGACGAGCGGCGCACCTCCACCTCCGGTGTCTCCATGGCGGGACCTTAGCGGCTGGCCCAGGCCAGCAGGCGCTCCTTCGGCCAGGTGGTGACGATGCGCTCGGGCTCGATGCCGGCCGCCTCGGCCCGTTCCGCGCCGTACCAGAGGAAGTCGAGCTGGCCCGGGGCGTGGGCGTCGCTGTCGATCGAGAACAGGCAGCCGACGTCGCGGGCCAGCTCCAGCAGCTCCGTGGGCGGGTCGCGCCGCTCGGGCCGGGAGTTGATCTCGACCGCGACGTCGTGCTCCACGCACGCCTCGAAGACGGCCCGGGCATCGAACTGCGACTGCTTGCGGGTGCCGCGGCCACCGGTCACCAGCCGCCCGGTGCAGTGCCCGAGCACGTTGGTCCAGGGGTTCGCGACGGCCGCGATCATCCGGCGGGTCATCGCGTCGCGCTCCATCGCCAGCTTGGAGTGCACGCTCGCCACCCGCACGTCCAGGCGCGCCAGCATCTCCTCGCTCTGGTCCAGTCCACCGTCGTCGAGGATGTCGACCTCGATGCCTTTGAGCAGGGTGAACCCGGCCCCGCCCAGGTGCTCGTTGACCGCGTCGACGACCTCGAGCTGGCGCGCGAGCCGCTCCGCGCTCAGCCCGTGGGCGATCTTCAACCGCGGCGAGTGGTCGGTGAGCACCTGGTAGTCGCGCCCGAGCTCGATCGCGGTGAACGCCATCTCCTCGATCGGCGACCCGCCGTCGGACCAGTCCGAGTGGGAGTGCAGGTCGCCGCGCAGCTGCGCGTGCAGCGCGTGACCGCCGGTGGTCAGGTCGCCGCCGTGCTCCGCCTCGGCGCGCGCGAGCCGCTCGGGCACCTCGCCGCGGACCGCGGCCGCGATCACCTTCGACGAGCTGGCCCCGATCCCGGGCAGCGTGGCCAGCGTGCCGTCGTCGACGGCCCGGCGTACCTCCTCCTCCGACATCGGCAGGATCGTCGCCGCCGCGTTGCGGAACGCCTTGACCTTGTAGGTGTCCTCGCGGCCGCGCTCGAGCAGGAACGCGATGCGCCGCAGCGCGGCGACCGGTCCCCCGTCGTAGGTCCCGCTCCGATCATTCACAGGCGCCACTGTATTTCCTCCACACCCGGTGCACGAACGTCGTCGCTGGTCAGCACGGCGTACGACGCGGCGCGGGGCCGATTTCCGGGGTCGTGTCCACAGAGTTCTCCACAGGATGTGGGTGCCCGGGCGCCGCCCCTCAGCGTCCCTGGAAGACCGGGCGGCGCCGCTCGTCCTTGGCCCGGATCCCCTCCTGGAGGTCCTCGGTCGCCAGCGTGATCGGCTGGGCCATGGCCTCCCACTGCAGCGCCGACTCGAGGTCGGCGTGACCGCCGTCGGCGAGCGCGAGCTTGGTGAGCCGGCTCGCGATCGGGGCGGTCTCCGCGATCGAGCGCGCGGTGGCCAGCACGTCGTCGAGGAACGTCCCCGGCTCGTGGACGCCCGAGACGAGCCCGATCCGCAGCGCCTCGTCGGTCTCGACCATCCGGCCGGTGAGTAGCAGGTCGCGGGCGTGCGCGGCGCCGACCACCTCGGGCAGCAGGTGGGTGCCGGCCATGCCGGGATGCATGCCGAGGCGGACGAACGGGGCACCGAGCCGCGCACCGGCGGCGGCGTAGCGCAGGTCGCAGGCCAGGGCGAGGCAGAGGCCGGCGCCCACCGCCGGGCCGTTGACGGCGGCGATGGTCGGCACCTCGAGGCGTCGGATCGAGAGCCAGGAGCGGTAGAAGGCCAGCATCCGGGTGCGCAGCTCATCCACGCTCGCGTCGGGCTCCCCCGCGATCCAGGCGGTGTCGCCGCCGGAGCAGAACGCCGATCCGGCGCCGGTGACGACCACCGCCCGGATCTCGCGGTCAGCGGCGAGCTCGTCGATCGCGGCGACCCAGGACCCGGTCATCGCGGGCGACATCGCGTTGCGCTGGTCGGGGTTGTCGAGGGTCAGCAGGGCCACGCCGGGGAACGGACGGTCCAGACGCAGGTGCGAGAAGAGGGCCATGGGGCGCAATCTACGGCGCGGCGGCGCCCGGAGGGCCGCTGTGCACGCACGCGGGTGTGCCGTAGGGTCGACTCGGTCCCGCGCCGAGCCGCGGACCCCGGCGGGCTCCCCCACCAGCCCGGCGTGACGACCGAGTGAGACTAGGCAAGGAGGCCCTCATGGCGGAGACCTGGAGCGGCGAGTTCTACTGCGTGAAGTGCAAGGAGAAGCGCGAGGCCGAGGGCGAGGTCAAGGTCAACGACAAGGGCACCCGCATGGCGAAGGCCACGTGCCCCGTGTGCTCGACCAACCTCAACCGCATCCTCGGCAAGGCGTGAGCTGACCCAGCGCACCCCAGCCTCGGAGCTGTTCCGGCGGCGTCTCCCCTCTGGGAGGCGCCGCCGTGGTCATTTCCGCCGGTGACCGCCCCGCCGCTGTGGAGAGCGCCGACGACCCGCACGCGCGTCTGTGAGGCTCGGACGCATGCCCGCTTCGCCCCGCCTGCCGGTCGGCGTCCCGCTCCTGCGCCGCGACCGCGCCCACCTGCAGGTCGGCCTGGGCCCTGCGGTCGTGCTGCCCGACGCACCGGAGGTGCGCGCCCTGCTCGGCCGGCTGCGCGACGGCGAGGACGCCCGCCCCGACTCCCCCGCCACCCGCTCCGCCCTGGCCCGTCTGGGTGCCGCCGGCCTGCTCGAGGACCCCACGGCCGACGCCGTACGACGGGAGCGGCGACGCGCCTGCACGGTCGTGCTGGACGCCCCCGAGGAGCTCACCGCCGCGATCGGGGCCGTGCTGCGGCGCGCCGGCCTCGGCGTGCTCGCGCCCGGCGCGCCCCTCCCGGCCCACCGGGGCGGGGAGGAGGCGCCGGGGCAGGCACCGCTGTGTGCACTGGTCGTCCGCGACGGGGTGCTGGCCCGGGGCGACCTCGACGAGGCGACCCGCACCGGCCTGCCCCACCTCGTGGTCGCCAGCGACCACGCCGGCACGGTCGTCGGGCCGTTCGTCGTGCCGGGGATCTCGACCTGCGTGCGCTGTGTGGACGCCCACCTGAGCACCCGCGACCCCCGGTGGCCGGTGCTGGTGGAGCAGGCGGCGCGTCAGACACCACCGCCGCGCGATCCCGTGCGCCACGCGCTCGCGATCAGCTGGGCCGCCGGTGACCTGCGGCTGTGGGCCGAGGGACGTACGCCGTCGACCTGGTCGGCGACCGTCCGGGTCGAGGACACCATGAGCCTCACCCGGGAGTGCTGGGAGCGTCACCCCGCCTGCGGGTGCGCCTGGGGCGGCCTCGCCGCACCGGCGGCCGGGTGAGCGGCACCGCGCTCACCACCACTCGCTGTCGAGCTTGCCCTCCATCGCGCGCAGGTGCTCGCGCGAGCAGGTCGCGCAGAAGGTGCGCGGTCGCCCGTTCTCGATCGCCGTGGTCCAGGAGAGCCGGACCACCGGGTCGGGCTCGTCCTCCTCACGACGTCCGCAGAAGTCGCAGGTCCTCATCGCTGCAGGCTACCGCCGGCGCCGCGGAGGCCCCCGGACACAGGCCGGCTGGGCACGACGCGGGAGTCGTGCCCAGCCGGTTCCTGCATGCACCCGCGATCAGGGTGCCGGGTCGGGGCCGCTGCCAGTGCGGCCCCGCCGCGTTCTCAGTGGGCCCGTCTCACGGTGCCTGTCTCACAGGGCCCGCGCGAGGGCGAGGCGTGCCTGCTGAGCCGCGTGCTCGGCCTTGCGGCTGAGCCGGGCGGCCCGCGACAGCTGGTAGCCGCGGCGACGTTCTTGCGCCTCTCCCAGGCGCGCGGACATTTGGACGCGTGCCAGGTTCTCGTGCATCAGATTCATGTCGGTGCTCCGGTCGAAGTCGGGGTCGGCGTGCGGGTGCACGCCGGCGGGGTCGGTGGTGCTCGCGATCGGCGAGCCGCTCTGCGGGATCGTGTTCATCGGTGTCCGTTGCTTCCTGGTCGGGGCGCGCTCAGAACGCGCGGGCGAGTGCGGTGCGCGCCTGCTGGGCGGCGACCTCGGCGCGGCGGGTCAGCCGGTGCGCACGAGCGAGCTCGTGATCCCGGCGGCGCTGCTGGGCCTCTCCTCGCCGGGCGCACATCTGCACCCGGGCGATGTTCTCGTGCAGGAGGAACATGTCGGTCTCTTCTCTTCGGGATGGTCGGGTGGTCGGCTGCCTCCGTGGCGAGGTGCTGCTCTAGGCGGCGGACTCGTTCTTGCGGGGGCGACCGCGGGGGCGCTTGCGGGGGATCACTACTCCGTGCAGGAACAGCTCTCCGCCCCAGACACCCCAGGGCTCGCGGCGGTCGAGGGCTCCGTCGAGGCAGGTCGCCCGCACGGGGCACTCCTGGCAGAGCGCCTTGGCGGACTCCACGTCGCTGGGCGACTCGGCGAACCAGAGCTCGGGGTTGCGGACCCGGCACGGCAGGCTCTCCTCGTCGACCCGGCTCGCCTGGTCGTGGAGCAGGCCGAGGGTCGGCGCGCCGGCGGGGCGGTCGAGGACGCTGATCGTCATGTTTCACCTCCTTCGTTGTGTGATCGCGGATGCAGGTGGAGCTGGTGGTGGCCTTCTCGCGACAACGAAAAAGCCGCGGATCCCGGTGTGGGGATCCGCGGCCTGGAGGTGCCGGTTGCTGATGTCTCAGCAGCTCGGTGGTCTCCAGGCACTGGTCCCCGGGAAGTAGCCATCGATGCGACGGTTCGTGTGTCCCCACACGTGACCCGTGGCCTCGACGCCGCCCTTGATGGCGGCAATGGCGGAACGCTCACGCACGGCAGCGGACACAGTGGTCCCCTGGGCAGCGGACACGACGCCGGGCGCACGGAAGTCCTGGGCGCATGCGGACGTGGCGTAGCCGGACGGGAGCTGAGCCGTCATCGCGAGCTTGGTGCTGTCCATCTGGGGCCACCTCCTTCAAGGCATCGGGCGCCGACCGGGTCAGGGCCGTGGGTGCGCGTCAGTAATGAGGCGAAGTTATCGCGCGCCTCGTGTCATGGGCAAACGATTTAATGACTATTTCCCAGAAAAAGTTCCCGGGTCACCCGAGATGGGTGACCCGGGGTCCTCGGATCACTCGACGAGCGCGAGCACGTCCTCGCCGAAGCGGTCCAGCTTGGACTGTCCGATGCCGCCGATCTTGAGCAGCGCCTGCGGAGTGCGCGGCTTCTGCTCCGCGATCAGCTGGAGGGTGGCGTCGGTGAAGATGACGAACGCCGGCACGCTCTCCTCTGCGGCGCGGTCCTTGCGCCACTCGCGCAGCCGCTCGAACAGCGCCTCGTCGTAGGAGGCCGGGCAGTCCTCGCACCGGCCGCGCTTCTTCTCCAGCCCGGTCATCAGCGGCTTGCCGCACTCGCGGCAGCTGGCGACCTTGCTGCGCCGCAGCCGCGGCTCCGGCGCGCGGGCGCTGTCGGGCAGCAGCGGGTCGAGGAATCGCGAGGGCTTGCGGCTGCCGCGTCCACCGGGGTTGCGCGCCTGGGCCCAGGACAGCGCGAGGTCGAGGCGCGCACGCGTCATGCCGACGTAGAGCAGGCGCCGCTCCTCCTCGATCTCGGCGGGCGACTCGGCGTAGGTGATCGGCATGGTGCCGTCCTGCAGGCCGCACAGGAAGACCGAGTCCCACTCCAGACCCTTGGCGGCGTGGAAGGTCGCGAGCGTGACGCCGGCCGCGACGGGGGCGTGTTGCTCGGCGGCGCGCCGGTCGAGGTCGTCGACGAAGGCGTCGAGCCCGCCGCCGGCTGCGGCGAACTCGGCGGCCTGGTCGACGAGCGCCTGCCAGGACTCCCAGCGGTCCCGGGTCTGGCCGCGGGTGGTCGGGGCCTCGGGGGTCCACCCCATGCCCGCGAGGATCGCGCGCACCGTCTCGGCCGGCTCGCTGCCCTCCCCGGACCGGGCCGCGCCGCGGATGCGCGTGACGGCCTCGCGGATCTCGGGCCGGTCGAAGAAGCGGGCCGCGCCGCGCACGACGTACGGGATGGCGCGGGCGGCCAGCGCCTCTTCGAAGGTCTCGGACTGGGCGTTGATGCGGAACAGGATCGCGACCTCACCGAGCGGGCGTCCGGCGTCGCGCAGCCGCAGCACCTGCGCCGCGACCGCCTCGGCCTCGGCGACCTCGTCGGAGTGCTGGGTGTAGGTGACGGCCGGACCGGCGGGGCGCTGGGAGCGCAGCTGGACGCCCTCGCTCCCGGAGCCGGCGAGCAGCGTGTTGGCCGCCCCCACGATCTCCGGGGTCGAGCGGTAGTTGCGCACCAGCTCGATGGAGGTGGTGCCGGTGTGCTTGCGGGGGAACTCGCGCAGGTAGTCGGCGTTGGCGCCGGCGAAGCTGTAGACGGTCTGGGCCGGGTCGCCGACCACGCAGATCTCGTTGCGCCCGCCCAGCCACAGGTCGAGCAGGGCCGACTGGAGCGGTGAGACGTCTTGGAACTCATCGACCACGAACCACTTGTACTGCTGGCGCACCTGGGCCGCGACGCGCTCGTCCTCGGCGAGCAGGCCGGCGGTCAGGAGCAGGACGTCCTCCATGTCCATGCGCCCCTGCCCGCGCTTGACCTCCTCGTAGCTGCCGAACACCCGCCCGACGGTCTCGGGGTCCTGCCCGGTCACCGTGCGGCCGCGCTGGAGCGCCACCTTGGCGTAGTCGTCGGGGTGCACGTTGCTGACCTTGGCCCACTCGATCTCCGAGGCGAGGTCGCGCAGCAGCGCCTGGTCGGTCTGGATGCGCTGGCGGCGCGCCGCGCCGGCGAGCAGGCCCATCTTGGACTCGATGAGCGTGGGCAGCTCGGTGCCGTAGGCGCGCGGCCAGAAGTAGCGCAGCTGGCGCAGCGCGGCGGAGTGGAAGGTGCGGGCCTGGACCGGGCCCGCGCCCAGGGTGCGCAGCCGCTGGCGCATCTCGCCGGCGGCGCGGGTGGTGAAGGTGACCGCGAGGACCTCCGAGGGGGCGTAGACCCCGGTGGCCACGCCGTAGGCGATGCGGTGCGTGATCGCCCGCGTCTTGCCGGTGCCGGCACCAGCGAGCACCCGCACGGGGCCGCGCAGGGCCTCCGCGACCCGCCGCTGCTCCGGGTCGAGGGCGGCGAGCAACTGGTCGGGGTCCACAGCGGACATCGGGGGGAGCATCTCCTGGATCGGGGTGGTTGGATCGAGCTGTATCTCGAACCCTAGACGTCGGAGGCGACAGTCCCAGATGAGCTCCTTCACGATGTACACGACCCCCTGGTGCGGCTATTGCCACCGGCTCAAGAGCCAGCTCGACCGTGAGGGCATCAGCTATGACGTGGTGGACATCGAGCAGGTCCCCGACGCCGCGCTGATCGTCGAGCAGGCCAACGGCGGCAACCAGACCGTGCCGACGCTCGTCTACAGCGACGGCACCGCCCAGACCAACCCCTCGCTGGCGCAGGTCAAGGAGAAGATCGCCTCGCTCGGCTGAGCCCGCCGGCCCGGCCGCCGCTCACCAGTGGCCGGGCAGCGGCTCGCCGTACCAGTGCTCGATGAGGGACCGGCTGATCGAGACCCCGCCGGGGAGCACGAGGCTGCCGTCGGCGGCGCCCGCCCGCATCTGCTCGCGGGTGAACCAGTGCGCCTCCTCGATCTCCTCGAGATCCACGGTGATGCCGGTGGTCTCGGCGCGCGCCACGAAGCCGACCATCAGGCTCGCGGGGAACGGCCACGGCTGGCTGCCGAAGTAGGTCACCTCACCGATCCGCACGCCCGCCTCCTCGGCCACCTCGCGGCGTACGGCGTCCTCGAGGGTCTCGCCCGGCTCGCAGAAGCCGGCCAGCGTGGAGTAGCGCCCGGCGGGCCACACCGCTTGGCGCCCGAGCAGGCAGCGCTCCTCGGGGCTGCCGGGCTCGCCGTCGGTGACCAGCATGATGACGGCCGGGTCGGTACGCGGGAACTGCGAGCGGCCACAGTCGTCGCAGACCAGCTCGTGGCCGGACTTGCGCGGGCTGAGCGATCCGCCGCAGCGCGGGCAGAAGCGGGTGACGAACAGCCACTCCGCCAGGCCGAGCGCGTGGAAGACCAGCGGGACGCCGGTCATCGCGTCGTCGGCGAGGTGCGGCAGCAGGCCGCGCAGCGGCACCCAGCCCTCCTCCTCGCTGGATCGCTCCGCGTCGACGACGACCGCGAACCAGGCGCGCCCGTCCTGCTCGCCCAGCAGCACCCGCAGCCCGTCGGGGGCCTGCGCGGTGGGCACCCAGCCGACGTCGCCGCCCTGCGGCCGGATGCGGGTGCCGGACACGACGAGCGCGCGGGACTCCGGATCGTTCCAGCGCTGCTCGAGCCAGGCCTCGTCGCCGCGGTGGACACCGGCGCGGTCGTGGGGGTGGGCGCTGAGCTTCTCGTGGGGGCGTTCGTGGGGCTGCGGCACGCGACGAGGCTAGCCCGCATCCCTGGGCACGCCGCCCGAAAGCGACCTACGCTGCCCCGGTGAGCACCCACATCGGCGCCGCCCCCGGTGACATCGCCCCGCTCGTCCTGCTGCCCGGGGATCCGCTGCGAGCCCGCTGGATCGCGGAGACGTTCCTCGAGGACGCCCGCTGCTACAGCGAGGTGCGCGGCATGTACGGCTACACCGGGGCCTGGCAGGGCCGGCCGGTGTCGGTGCAGGGCTCAGGGATGGGCCAGCCGTCGATGGCGATCTACGTCCACGAGCTGTTCACCGAGTACGACGTGCGCACGGTCATCCGCGTGGGTTCCTGCGGCGCGCTCAGCGAGCGGCTGGCCGTGCGCGACCTGGTCCTCGCCTCGGGAGCGTGCACGGACTCCTCGATGAACCGGATCCGCTTCGACGGCTGGGACTACGCCCCGGTCGCCGACTTCGACCTGCTGCGGGCGGCCCGCGACGCCGCGGCGCAGCACGCCGAGGGTGCGGGGGTGCACGTCGGGCTGGTCCTCAGCAGCGACTCCTTCTACCACCCGCGCCCCGATGTGACGGCCCGGATGGCCGAGCACGGCGTGCTCGCGGTGGAGATGGAGACCAGCGCGCTCTACACCCTCGCCGCCCGGCACGGCCGGCGCGCGCTGGCGGTGTGCACGGTCTCCGACCACATCGTCACCGGTGAGGAGACCACCGCGCAGGAGCGCGAGCAGACCTTCGGCGCGATGGTGCGCATCGCGCTCGCGGCCGGGCTCGCGGGCTGAGCCTCGCGGGGCGCCGAGGGAGGAGGGCTGGGAGCGCGGCGGGCGGCTCAGCTGTCGGCGAAGGCCCGCTTGGCGAGCACGAAGGCGCCGGCGCCGAAGAAGCCGAGCAGCGCGAACCCGAGCGCCTGGCCACCCTCGTCGCCGCTGAAGGCCCACAGGGCGCCCCAGCCGGCGGGCAGCAGGCAGATGAGGGCGAGCACGAGGTGGAAGGCACTGACACGACGCGGGGAGCTCACCCGTCGAGGATGCCACTCCCGGGCCGGGAAGCCCGAGCCGGGTCCGCGGCGTTGGGGCCACATGGAGACGACGCGCACGGTGTGGGACGCGCTGGTGATCGGCGCCGGGCAGGCCGGGCTGTCCACGTCGTACCACCTGACGCGGCGCGGGGTCGCCCATCTGGTGCTCGACGCCGACGCCGCACCGGGCGGGGCCTGGCAGCACCGCTGGGACTCCCTCACCATGCGTGACGTGCACGGCGTGGCCGCGCTCCCCGATGCCGCTCCGCTGCCGGTCTCCGAGGAGCGGGCGAACCTCGCGGTGCCGGCGTACTTCGCCGACTACGAGAGGGCACACCGGCTCCCGGTCGTGCGCCCGGTGCAGGTGCGGCGGGTGCGGGCGCTCGACGACGACCCGGGATCGCTGCTCGAGGTCGAGGCACCCCAGAGCACCTGGCGCACCCGCACCGTGGTGAGTGCGACCGGCACCTGGACGCGCCCGTTCGTGCCGACCTACCCCGGGGCGGCGACGTTCCTCGGTGAGCAGCTGCACACCCACGACTACCGCGGGGCCGAGGCCTTCCGGGGCCGCACGGTGCTCGTCGTCGGTGGCGGGGCCTCCGCGATCCAGCTGCTCGGCGAGCTCGCGCCGCTGACACGCACGATCTGGGTGACGCGGCGCCCGCCGGTGTGGCGCAGCGACGACTTCAACCCGGAACGGGGCCGCGAGGCGGTGGCCCTGGTGGCCGACCGGGTGCGCCGCGGCCTGCCACCACGAAGCGTGGTCAGCGTGACCGGGCTGGCGCTGCGGCCCCAGGAGCGCGAGGCGGAGCGGCTGGGCGCCTACCGCCGGCGCGAGATGTTCGCCCGGATCGAGCCCGACGGCGTGCGATGGGCCGACGGGTCGTTCGCGGCGGTCGACGTGATCTTGTGGGCCACCGGGTTCCGCCCGGTCCTCTCCCACCTCGCGCCGCTGCACCTGCGCAGCGAGCACGGTGGCATCCAGCTCGACGAGGCCGGGACCACCGCGGTGCGCGACCCGCGGGTCCAGCTGGTCGGCTACGGCCCCTCGGCCAGCACGATCGGCGCGAACCGGGCCGGACGCGCGGCGGCCCTCGGGGTGCAGCGGTGGCTGTCCGCGCACCCGACGCCGGTCAGGGCCTGAACAGCTCCTCGAGCTCCACGCGCCCCGGCAGGTGCCCGGGCTCGACCAGCTCGCCGGTGCGGACGTAGAAGAACGCGGCCCGCACCCGCTCGAGGGGTACGCCGTGCAGCTCGGCGTAGGCGAGGCGGTAGATCGCCAGCTGGAGCGGCTCGGCGTCCTGGTGGCGGCTGGTCTTCCAGTCCACCAGCAGGTAGCCGGGGGCGCCGTCGGGGGCGGTCTCGGTGTAGACGGCGTCGATGCGTCCGCGCACCACCTGCCCGTCGAGCACCAGCGCGAACGGTGCCTCGACCTGGTGGGGCACCCGGGTGCCGAACGGGCCGTGCTCGAAGCGGGTGATGAGCTCCTTGAGGTCGGTGTCGTCGTCGATGCCGGCGTCGGCGCGTCCGGGGAGGTCGTCGTAGTCGAAGAGGTCCTGCTGGCCGAAGCGTGCCTCGACCCAGGCGTGGAAGCGGGTGCCGAAGCGGGCGGCCGCCGAGGGCCGGCGCGGCATCGGCCGGGCCAGGTCGCGGGCGAACTCCGCCGGCTCGTCGCGCAGCCGCGCGGCGGCGGTCGCTGACAGGCTGGAGGGCAGCTCCACCTCGATCTCGGTGGCCCGGTCGCGTCGGGCCTCGGTGAGCAGGCGCTCCAGCTCGGCGTCCCACTCCGCGACCACCGCGGCCTCGACCATGTCGAGGTCGAGGTCGGGCGCCTCGGGGTCGGCGGCGCGCAGGCGGCGGGCGGCCTCGAGTCGCAGCGCGGCCTCCATGCCGGCCTCGGTCACCGGCCACGGCCGTGAGGGGTCCACCTCGTCGTAGGGGTTCGGGTCGCCCTTGGCGGGCTTGACCAGCCAGCCCTCGACCGGCTCGCCCCACGCCTCGAGCTGCTCGCGGACCACCTCCTGGTAGGCGGAGGGGCCGAACGGGGTGGAGCGAGTGGACCAGCAGTAGGAGGAGACCGCGAGGGAGTGGGCGGCGCGGGTGAAGGCGACGTAGCCCAGCCGCAGCTCCTCCTCGGCGTCGTGGGCGCGGGTCGCCTCGCGGTAGGCGGCCAGCGCGGCCTTGTCGTAGCCGTCGAGCTGGGGCAGGTCGGCGGCGTCGCCGCGCAGGGGCGCCGGCAGGATCGAGGGCGAGGAGGTCCACAGGGTGCGCGAGCGCCCGGAGGGGAAGCGGCTCTCGCAGACCCCGACCAGGAAGACCGCGTCCCACTCCAGCCCCTTGGAGCGGTGCACGGTGAGCAGCTTGACCGAGTCGGCCTCGGTCGGGGTGGCGACGTCGAGGCCGTTGCCCTGGTCGTCCTCGGCGGTCAGGTAGGCCAGCAGCGCCGCGAGCGACACGTCGCCGTCGACGGCCTCGAAGTCGGCGACGGCCTTGACGAACAGGTCGAGGTTGTCGCGCCGGGCGGCGGCCGCGTCGCTGACCGCGGAGGCGAGCTCGATGTCGACGCCGGTGGTGTCGATGATGCGGCGTACGAGGTCGAGCAGCGGGTCGCCGACGTGGCGGCGCAGCATCCTCAGCTCGGCGGCCAGCAGCGCGAAGCGCTCACGCGCCTCCGGGCTGTAAGGGTGCTCGGCCGGGTCGCCGGGGTCGGTGAGCGCGTCGTCGAGGCACGGGATCTCGGCGGGGTCGATGCCGTCGGTGATCGCGACGAGGTGGTCGGTGACCGTCGCCGGCTCGGCGCCGCGGACCCGGCCGCCGGCCAGCTCCTCGGCACGCCGCGCCAGCAGCCGCAGGTCGCGGGGTCCGACGGCCCAGCGGGGTCCGCTGAGCAGGGTCAGCAGTGCGGCGTTGGCCGTGACGTCGTGCATGAGGTGCAGCACCGCGACCACCTCGGCGACCTCCGGCAGGCGCAGCAGGCCGGACAGGCCGACGATCTCCACCGGGATCCCGGCACCGGTGAGGGCATCGAAGACGTCCTCGGCGTGGGCGTTGTCGCGGGTCAGCACCCCGATGTCGGACCAGGCACCGGTGTGAGCGGCCTGCACTCCGGCGACCAGCGCGTCGAGCTCGTCGGCGTGGGTGGGGTGCACCTGCGCCGAGACGGTCCCGGGCTCCGCACCGGGCTTGGCCTCCAGCGGGTCCACCTGGTCGTACTTGTCATACAGCGGCGCGGCGAGCCGGTTGGCGACCTCGAGGATCCGCGCGTCGGAGCGGCGGTTCACCGTCAGGGGGTAGGTCGGGACCGGACCGCTGGCCGCGGGGAAGGTGTCGGCGAAGTTGAGGATGTTGGAGACCGAGGCGCCGCGCCAGCCGTAGATGGCCTGGTTGGGGTCGCCGACCGCGGTGACGGCGTGCCCGCGCCCGGCGGCGGCCGTCGGGCCGGAGAAGAGGCGCGACAGCATCGTGGCCTGGGCGACCGAGGTGTCTTGGTATTCGTCCAGGAGCACCACCTTGAACTTCGCGCGCTCCAGGGCGCCGACGTCGGGCTGCTCGCTGGCCAGCCGGGCGCCGAGCTCGATCTGGTCGGAGAAGTCCATCAGCCCGAGCTCGCGCTTGAGGCGCCGGTAGCCGGCCACCAGGCCGAGCAGCTCGCCGCGGCGGTCGATCGCCGAGATCGCCTTCTCGATCGGCTCGCGGTAGGTGGTGCGGTCCTTGCCGGCCCGCTCCTCGGCCAGGGCCGCCTCGAAGCCGCGCCGGGCCTCGGCGTCGACGCGGCGTACGTCGTCGGGGCCCACGAGGTGCTCGCTCATCGCGCCGTCGAGGGCCAGGAGGTTCTGGATGGCGGTCTCGGGGTGGTCGGTCAGCTGGGCGACCGACCCGGTGTGGCGGTCCACGACGCGGGCACCGAGCTGGTAGCGGGCCGCGTCGGTGATCACCCGGGTGTCGGGCTCGTGACCGATGCGCAGGCCGTGCTCGGTGAGCAGCTGGGCGGCGTAGGCGTTGTAGGTGAGCACTGTCGGCTCGAGGACCTCCTCGAGCTCCTCCCCCGGACGCGGGCGGCGGGTCTCGGGGTCCTCGAGCACCCCGGCGGTGCGCAGCGCGGCGCGGATGCGCTGGCGCAGCTCGCTGGCGGCCTTGGTGGTGAAGGTCAGGCCGAGGACCTCCTCGGGGCGCACCTGGCCGGTGGCGACGAGGTAGACCACCCGGGCGGCCATCAGCGTGGTCTTGCCGGACCCGGCGCCGGCGATGACGACGGCGGGGGCCAGCGGCGCGGAGATCGCGCGCCACTGCTGCTCGCTGGGCGCATAGGGGGTCTTCATGACCTCCTGGAGGTCCGCGGGGGTCTCGATGCGCAGCGGCGCCGGCCCGGTCGGCGCGGCGACGTGCTGGGTGTCGGTCGTGGGCACGCCGAGCAGCGGCACGTCGGTGTCCAGCAGGTCGTCGGCGGGTGGCTGGGGGGTCGTCACTGGTTGATCACCGCTCCGGCGCTCTTGATGGGGCACAACGAGACGAACGCGCAGTCGCGGCATTGCTGCCCGGCGACCGCGGGGAAGGACTCGCTGCGCAGCAGCGTCGCCACCCGGCCGAGGTGGCCGCGCAGCTCCTCGCGCGCCACCCCCTCGTCGGGCTGGGGGTCCTGGGGCTGGACGGTGGCGTGGGTGGCGTCGTCGAGCATGCCGAGCTGCACCAGCTCGGCCCCGCCGGCCCGCGGGCCCGCCGTGGGGGTGCCGACCTGCTCCTCGAGGACCCCGTCGACGGCGCCGGCGTCCACGGCGTACTGGTAGAGGCCGAGCTGGACGTTGCGCTGGACCGACTTGTTGGAGGGCTTGCCGCGTCCGGTCTTGAGGTCGACCACGACGACGTGACCGGCCCCGTCGAGCTCGAGGCGGTCGGCATAGCCGGTGAGCCGGACCTGCTCACCGCCATCGAGCTCGACCACTGTCGCGAAGTGCTGCTCGGTGGCGAGCAGGCGGCGGGGGTTGTCGTGGTGCCAGCGCAGGAACCGCGCCAGCGCGGTGCGGACCCGGGCGTGCTCGCGGGCCCGGGACCAGGGGGTGCGGAACTCCAGGCGCGGCCACACCTCCTCGACATGGGCCATCAGCAGGTCGGCGTCGTCGGGGCCGGCCGGGATCTCGCCGTCGGCGACGCGCTGGGCGAGGGCGTGCACGATCTGGCCGAGGTTGGCGGACTGGTGGGAGCGGGCGATGCCGCCGGCCTCGCGCTCCAGGAACCACTGCATCGGGCAGACCAGCATCGACTCCAGCACGCTGGCCGAGATCGGCACCGGGCGCTCGGGGTCACGGATCGGCGCGGTCCCGCGGGTGGTGGCGCGGGTGCCCCACCACGACGACGGGTCGGCCTGGGGCACCAGGAGCCGGTCGCCGACCGTCTCGCGGGCCAGCCGCGCCAGCCGGCTCGCCGCGGCGGCGCGCAGCGGCTCGGAGGTCTCGGGGTCGGCGAGGGTGCGGCGCAGCTCGGCGACCAGGCCGTCCATCGACAGCGGCCGCGCGGGACGCCCGGTGACCTTCTCGACGGTGACCCCGAGCTCGTCGAGGAACCGCGACGGCTGCTCCCCCTCGTCGTCGGGCGAGGCGACGGCGGTCACCACGAGCCGCTGGCGGGCGCGGGTGCAGGCGACGTAGAAGAGCCGTCGCTCCTCCATCAGCAGCTCGCGCACCGACACCGGCGGCACGATCCCGTCGGTGCCGATCCGGTCGGCCTGCAGCAGCGTGGCGCGGCGGCGCAGGTCGGGCCAGGCCTCCTCCTGCACGTGGGCGAGGACGACCAGGCGCCACTCGAGTCCCTTGGAGCGGTGCGCGGTGAGCAGCCGCACCGCGGCGCCGCGGGCGCCGCGGTCGGCGAGGGTCTCCGCGGGGATCTGCTGGGCCACGAGCATCGCCAGGAAGTTGCGGACGCCGAGGTGGTCGCGCTGCTCCTCCGCGCGCGCCGCGAGCTCGAAGAGCGCGCAGATCGTGTCGAGGTCGCGGTGCGCGCGCCGGGCGCCGGGACCGCCGGCCTCGGCCGCTCGGCGCAGCCGCGCCGGCCAGCCGGTGCCGGACCACAGCGTCCACAGCACCTCCTCGGCCGAGGCACCGGCGCCGAGGTCGGCGCGGGCACCGGCGAGAAGCCCGGCCAGTGCGCGGGCGCGCGCGGCCTCGGGGCCCTCGACGCCGTCGAGGAAGGCAGCGTCGACCACGGCGAGGCGTACCAGCTCGCGCGAGGGCCGCGGCGACTCGCCGGCCTCCGCGGCGCGGGCCTTCTCGCGCACCCGCAGCTGGCGTGCCAGTCGGCGCAGCTCGCCGGCGTCCATGCCGCCGAGCGGGCTGAGCAGCAGCGACTCGGCGCGGCCGGCATCGACCGGCTCGCGCTGGTCGGCGGGGTCGGGGCGGGCGCCGCGGCCCGCCGCCTCGCCGGGCTCCGCCGGCTCGCCCGGGTCCAGCTGGTCGGGCTCCTCGGGCTGCTCCTCGCCCAGCCCGATCACCACCCGCATCGCGTCGATCAGCGGCAGCACGGCGGGGTCGCGCACCAGCGGGACCTCGTCGCTGGCGACCTCGACGGGTACGCCGGCGGCGCCGAGCGCGCGGCGCAGCGGCGGGATCGAGGTGCGCCCGGAGCGCACCAGCACCGCCATCTCGTCCCACCCGATGCCGTCCTCGAGGTGGGCGCGGCGCAGCAGGTCGGCGAGGTGCTCGGCCTCGGCCCGCTCGGTGTCGAAGGTGCGCACCACCACCTTGCCGGGGCCGTACGCCGCCCCCTCGCTGCGCGGGTTCAAGAAGGCCTCGCGGGCCGCGGCGTCGATGCTGCCGGGCAGCGCCAGGCGCCGCGCGACGCGCTGGGAGGCCAGCAGCAGGCGCGGACCGAAGCGGCGGGTGGTGCGCAGCGCGATCACGTCGGCGGGGCGGCCGTCGCGACGCGGGAACGCGGCCGGGAAGTCGAGGATGCCGCGCACCTCGGCGCCGCGGAAGGCGTAGATCGACTGGTGCGGGTCGCCCACCACGGTGAGGTTGCGGCCGTCGCCGGCGATCGCGCGCAGCAGCGCGACCTGGCCGGGGTCGGTGTCTTGGTACTCGTCGACGAAGACGTGGGAGAAGCGGGCGCGCAGCTCGTCGCGGTGCACCTCGGCCTCGATGGTGGCGCGCCGGATCAGGTCGGCGTAGTCGGTCGCGCCCTGGGCGTCGAGGTTGGTGAGGTACTGGTCGAGGAACAGCCCGGCGGCGAGCAGCTCGGGCAGGTCGTGCGCGCGGCCGAGGGCGCTCAGCTCGGTGCCGTCGAGGCCCTTCTCCCGGGCGCGCGCCAGCACCATGTGCACCTCACGGGCGAAGCCGCGGGTGCCGAGCGCGCGCGACAGCGACTCGGGCCAGGTCACCGACTCGGGGCTGTCGGTGAGCAGCTCGCGCAGCACGACGTCCTGCTCGGGCGCGCTGAGGAGGCGCAGCGGTGCCTCGTAGAGCTCGGCGGGAGCGTAGGCGCGGATCAGGCCGTAGGCGAAGGAGTGGAACGTCGAGCTGAGCGTGGTGGCGGTCGTGCGGCCCAGCCGGGCGGTCACCCGGTCGCGCAGCTGCTCGGCGGCCTTGCGCGAGAAGGTCAGCGCGAGCACGCCCTCGGGACGCGCCCCGCGCTCCTCGATGCGGTCCACGATCGCCTCGACCAGCGTGGTGGTCTTGCCGGTGCCGGGACCGGCCAGGACCAGCAACGGCCCGCCGGGGTGGTCCACGACGCGCTGCTGGTGCTCGTCGAGGGTCGGGACCGGGCCGGCGACAGGCGGACGCACCAGGCGGTAGGTCGTCGTCGCTCGCATGCCCCCATTCGACCATCCGGGACCGACAGTCCTGTCGAGAGTTGCCGTTCCGGGCCTGTCGCAGACGGTGGCAGGGTGCGGGCATGACCGACGGACCCCTCAGCGACCTGCTCGTCCTCGACCTCACCCGCGCGCTCGCGGGCCCGCACGCCGCGATGATGCTCGGGGACATGGGCGCCCGCGTGATCAAGGTGGAGTCGCCCACCGGTGACGACACCCGGTCGTGGGGCCCGCCCTTCGTCGGGGAGCCGGGTGAGCAGGAGTCGACGTACTTCATGTCGGCGAACCGCAACAAGGAGTCGATCGTCCTCGACCTCAAGGCCGAGGCGGACCGCGACGTGCTGGCCCGGCTCGTCGAGCGTGCCGACGTGCTGATGGAGAACTTCCGCGTCGGGGTCCTGGACCGTCTCGGCTTCTCCGTCGAGCGGCTGCACGAGCTCAACCCGCGCCTCATCGTCCTCTCGATCACCGGGTTCGGCCACGACGGACCCGAGGCGAAGCGGGCCGGCTACGACCAGATCGCCCAGGGCGAGGGCGGGCTGATGTCGCTCACCGGCACCGCCGCCCCCACCAAGGTCGGGGTCCCGATCGCCGACCTGCTGGCCGGCATGAACGGCGCGTACGGCGTGCTCGCCGCGCTGCACGAGCGCGAGCGCACCGGGCTCGGCCGGGTGGTGCGGACCTCGCTGCTGGCCGGCATGGTCGGCGTGCACGCCTTCCAGGGCACCCGGTGGACGGTCGCGAAGGAGGTGCCCGGGCTCGCCGGCGACCACCACCCCTCGATCGCGCCGTACGGCATGTTCGCGACCGCGAGCGCGCCGATCCAGATCGCCTGCGGCTCCGAGGGGCTGTGGCGTGCCCTGTGCACCGCGCTCGGCCTGGACGCCGCCGAGGAGCGGTTCGCCACCAACCCGCAGCGCGTGGCGCACCGCGACGAGCTAATCGCCGTGCTCGAGGGGCTCTTCGCCGCCCAGCCGGCCGAGCACTGGCTGGCGCTGCTCGCCGATGCCGGCATCCCGTCGGGCAAGGTGCGCTCCCTCGACGACGTCTACGCCTGGGAGCAGACCCGCTCGCAGGGCCTGCTGCTCTCGGTCGAGCACGCCACCCAGGGCACCGTGGAGCTGCCGGGCTCGCCGATCCGCTTCGACGACAACCCGTTCTCCGGCGGCCGCTCGGCGCACACCGCTCCCCCGACCCTCGACCAGCACGGTCCGGCGATCCGGGAGTGGCTCGACTCCTGAGCAGCCCCCTCCCCGCCGCGGCGCCGGACTGCCACGATGGCGAGGTGACCCAGACGCGCACCGTGGCGATCCTCGCCTTCGACGACATGGAGGTCCTCGACTACGCGGGACCCTACGAGGTGTTCAACGTGGCCGGCGAGCTGACCGACCCGGCCGCCTTCGAGGTCGTGCCGGTCTCGGTCGACGGGGCGCCGGTGAGCGGTCGCGGCGGCTTCACGGTCGTCCCGCGGCACGGCCTCGAGGACTGCCCGCCGACCGACCTGCTCGTGGTCCCCGGCGGGTCCGGCTCCCGGGCGCTGGTCGGCGACGAGAAGGTGCTGGCCTGGCTGCGCGACCGCGCCGCCGAGGTGGAGCTGCTGATGTCGGTGTGCACCGGTTCGATGGTGCTTGCCGCCGCGGGGCTGCTGCGCGGGCGGCACGCGACGACCCACCACACGACGTACGACGAGCTGGCGGCGATCGACCCCACGGTGCGGGTCGATCGCGGCCCCCGGTTCGTGCGCAGCGACGAGCGGCTGTGGACCTCCGCCGGCGTCTCGGCCGGCATCGACCTGTCGCTGCGGGTGGTGCGCGAGCTCGCCGGCGTGGCGGCGTACGACGCGACGGTCGCGGAGATGGAGTGGATGTGGCGCTCCTAGGCCCGGTCCCCCGCCGTACGCCGGGCGCTCAGGCGGGGCCGCGCTCCTCGACGGGCGTGTCGCGGTAGTCGGCCCAGGCCCGCGCGAGCTCCGCGCGTGAGCCGCCCGGGTGCGCGGCGTACCAACGGCGGGTGAACCGGTTGAGCTCGAACTGCTCACCGATCTCCTCGGGCGGACGGTCGCGGGTCGCGTGCCACACACGCAGGGCGTCGCCCAGGGTCGTGGTGCCGTCGGCCGCGGCGATCATCTCGCGCATCGGCCTGTCGAAGCCGAACCCGTCACCGACCTGGGCGGTGAACCAGGCGCGGAGCACCTGGCTGCACCGCTGCCCGGGCGGGATCAGCGTGGCCTCCGAGAGCGGTCCGCGCAGCTGGGTCCCGGTGGTCCGGCGAGCCGGCGCCGCCTCGGGGACCGCGACGCCGTCCAGGACCGCGCAGACGCGCTCGACGATCTCGGCCTTCGCGCCGGCCGCGCTCACCCCGAGCGCGCGGGCGAACGCCGCGAGCTCGTCCTTGCGCCAGTACCAGCGACGAAGCTCGTGCGCGGACATCGACGCCTCGAGCGCCGGACGGCGCCGGGGGTTCTCCACGCGCACGATCCTTCCAGACAGCGGTCGCGCCACCATTGGCGCCGACTCGGCGCACCATTGGCGCCGACTCGGCGCAACAGTCAGGGCCCGGACCGCGCGGAGGCGGCCGGGCCCTGAGAGGTGCTGCAGGTGGTGCAGGTGGTGCGGGGCGCTCAGCCCAGGTCGACGATGGCGGCGACCGGGCCGCCGCCCTCGGGGCCCTGGTGGGCTGCGGAGACCGACACGAAGACGGCCGGGTCGCCGGTCACGGCCGCGGTCACGCCGCCGACGCAGGACTTGATCTGGCGGTGCCAGTGCACGTCGGAGTCGTCGAGCATCGCGTTGCGGCGACCCCGGACGGTGCCGTCCTGGGAGGCCTCGCACTTGAGGAACACGTTGACCAGCTTGTCGCCGAGGTCGCTGTGGTGCGGGCGCTCGGGGAGGTCGAGGCCGGCGTCCTTGATCGCGTTCCAGATGCCGTCGGCGTCGAGGGCGTCGTTCATCACCGAGTGCCCGATGCGGTAGCGACCGCCGACACCCGTCGCGTTGCCGACCACGACCACCTGGGCCTGGTCGAGCTCGACGCCGGAGGAGCACGAGGCGACCGCGGAGTACAGCTCGCGGCTGTGCATGACGTCCTCGTCGGTCGGCATCTCGATCTCGCCGAGGGCGACCGCGATGCCGAGCGCCGTGACGCCGTTGGAGAGGTCCATCGACTCGTGGGTGTGCTCGGTCCACACGGTCTTGCCGCGCGACTTGGCGTCGCGGATCGTGTGGATGGTCAGCAGCGGGGTCTTGGTCTGCACGTAGTGCACGTCGGCGGGGTCGGTGATCCCGGCGCGCTCCATGGCGACCTTCACCGCGTCGGCGACCTTGCTGATCATCGGCGTACGGCCGATCTCCTCGGGCAGCAGCTGCTCGCTCATCGCGAAGCCGACGGTGAGGCGCTGCTCCTCGCGCGAGGGGTGGTCCGCGGGCACGTCGGTGGTCGCGAAGATCGTCGCGTGCGGGCTGATCACGCCGTCGGTGCCGCCGGACCACACGATCGGGACCTGCTTGACCTGCTCCGCCGGGGCGCCCTTCTCGATGAGCACCTCGCGGAACGCCCGGTCGGCGATGATCCGGGTGTAGTCGTTGACTCCACCGTTGCCCTCGGTCTTGCCGATGATCGCGATGACGCGGTCGGCCTTCATCACGCCCTCGTCGATGAGCTTCGCGAGCTCGGAGGCGTCGGCGACGGAGTGGATCGGGACCTTGCGTACTTCGATGGCGTCGGGCAATGGACTTCCTTCCGGTAGGGGCGGTGCGGTGGTGGGATGTGGGACGGCCGGGATCACCCGGGCACGACGACGGTGCCGACGCCGGACCCGGTGACTGCCTCGGTGATCAGGTCGAGACGGGTGATGACGGCGCGCTCTCCGCCGCGCTCGACGAACCGGCAGGCCGCGTCGACCTTCGGTCCCATCGAGCCGGAGCCGAAGTGGCCCTCGGCGGCGAGCTCGCGCATGCGGGTCACGGTGACCTCGCCGAGCGGCTCCTCCTGGGGCGTGCCGTAGTGCAGGACAGCGGCCGGTACGTCGGTCGCCACGACCATCACCTCGGCGCCCACGTGGCGGGCCAGGAGCGCCGCCGCGAGGTCCTTGTCGATGACCGCCTCGACTCCGCGCAGGCTCCCGTCGGGCTCGGCGACGACGGGGATGCCGCCGCCGCCCGCCGCGACCACGACGAACCCGGCGTCGACCAGCGCGGTGATGGCGGGCGCGTCGATGATCTCGAGCGGCTCCGGCGAGGCGACCACCCGGCGCCAGCCCTTCGAGCCCCGGTCCTCCCAGGTCTCGCCGTGCTCGACGAGCACCCGGGCCTCCTCGGCCGGCAGGTAGCGACCGATCGGCTTCGCGGGGTTGATGAAGCCGGGGTCGCTGGCGGAGACGCGGGTGCGGGTCACGAGAGCGGCGGCACGACGCGTCTCCCCGGCCCGGGTGAGCGCGGCGTCGAGGGCGTCGATCAGCACGAAGCCGAGCGTCGCCTGGGTCTGCGCGCCGCACCAGTCGAGCGGGACGGGCGGGACGACGGGGGCGGCGAGCTCGTTCTTGACCAGCAGGTTGCCCACCTGGGGTCCGTTGCCGTGGGTGACCACCACGTCGACCCCCGCGGCCACGAGCGTGGCGATCGAGCCGGCGGCAAGCGTCGCGGCACCGATCTGGTCGTCGGCGCGGACACGCCCGTCGGCATTGGCCATGGCGTTTCCGCCCAGTGCAAGCAGGACCCTCATGCGTCGAACCTAGTGACGCCAGCCACCCCGGAGCAGGGCAACTTGACCCAAGGGATCGCCTGCTCGGTGGCAGGTGTTGCCAACAGGCGCCGCCCTACCCCGCCGACGGTGGTACGCCGCGGCGCCGGGGCAGGTCGGCGTACCAGCCCGCCAGCCGGCCCTCACGGCCGACCTGGCGCAGCCGCCGCTCGATCCGGGCGGTCGCGTCGCGAGGCGCGGCGAGGAGCACCTGGTCACCGCCGCGCAGCACCGTCGCGGAGTGCGGGACGAACAACGCGCCCTGGCGCAGCACCAGCGCCACCGCCACCTCGGGGCCGAAGCGGAGCTCGGAGACCTCGACGCCCGCGAGGCGGGAGTCCGGCGGCACGGCGAACTGCAGCAGCGTGGCGTCCAGCTCGTCGAGGGGCGCGGCGTCGATCGCCACGTCGCGCGGACCCACGTCGAGCGCCGCGCCGGTGCGGCGCGCGACCCAGGGCAGGGTGGGCCCCTGGATGAGCGTGAACAGCACGACGAGCAGGAAGACGACGTCGAAGATGCGCTCGGCACCGGGCAGCCCGACGCTCATCGGGATCGTGGCCAGCACGATCGGGACGGCGCCGCGCAGCCCTGCCCAGCTGATGAAGGCCTGGTCGCGCAGCGGCACCCGGAACGGCGTCGCGCACACGAGCACCGACAGCGGGCGCGCGACGAGGGTGAGCGCGCTCCCGACGACGAGCGCGGTGGGCAGCGCCTCGAGCAGCCGGCTCGGGCTGGCCAGCAGGCCGAGCATGATGAACAGCCCGATCTGGGCCAGCCAGGCGAGCCCCTCCACGAAGCTGTCGGTGGCGCCGCGGTGCGGCAGGCGGGCGTTGCCCAGCACCAGCCCGGCGACGTAGATCGCCATGAGCGCGCTGGCACCGGCCAGCCCCGAGACCGCGAACGCGACGAACGCGATCGCGACGGTCGCCAGCGGGTAGAGCCCGGCCGCCGGCAGCGCGCTGCGCACGAGCAGCCAGACACCGGCGCGGGCGACCACGGCGCCGAGCACGACGCCGGCGAGGAGCTGGTAGCCGATCAGGCCGGCGATGCCCAGCGCCCCGGTCTCGTCCCAGGCATCCGAGGTGACGACGGTGACCAGGATGATCACCGGAGGGTCGTTGAACCCCGACTCGACCTCGACGACCGCGCGCAGCCGACCGCGCACGGCCATCTGGCGCAGCACCGCGAACACCGCGGCGGCGTCGGTGGAGGAGGCGACCGCCCCCAGCACGATCGCGGTGCGCAGGTCGACGTCGAGGACCCCGTAGGCGAGCCCGCTGGTGACCGCGACGCTGAGGAACACCCCCACCGTCGCCAGCACCGCGGCCAACGGCGCCACCGGCCGCACCGTCGACCACCGAGTGGTGAACCCGCCCTCGGCGAGGATCATCGCCAGCGCGACGTTGCCGAGCACCTGGACCAGCTCGGCGTCCTCGAAGCGCAAGCCGAGCCCGGACTCCCCGATCGCCAGCCCGATGCCGAGGTAGACCAGCAGGCTGGGCAGCCCGGCGCGGGTCGAGAGCCGCACCGCCGCCACCGCGGCGAGCAGCACCAGCGCACCGGCGAGCACGACCAGGTCCAGATCAGCGGGCTCCACGGCTGCTCCCCGCCCCCGCCGGCAGCCGGAGGGCCGGCACCCCCACGGGATGCCGGCCCTCCTCTGCTCCTGCCACCTCTCCTACCGCTTCGCCTCAGCGCACGGCCTCAGCGCAGGGTGACGGTCCTGCTCGCCGAGCTCCCCTTCACCAGGGCGGTGCCGGCGAACGTGGCCTTCACGACGTGGCGACCGGCACCGAGCCGGAGCCGCACGGTGCGGCTGCCGGCGTCGGCCGCGGTCAGCCGCAGGGTGCGGACGACCCGGCCCCGGTCGCTCAGCACGAGGGTGCCGACCGCCGGCAGCCGCGGCACCACGACCCGGACCGTGGCCGCGACCTGCCCGCGACCCGGGCCATCGACCCGCGTCAGCTTCAGGGCGGTCCGCGAGGCGGCCTTGGCCACCCGGACCGTCACCGGCGCGCTGGTCGCGACGTCGTACGCCGGGTCGCTCGGGGTGAACCGGGCGACGACCGAGGTGGCCCCGGGTCGCAGGCCGGGCACCCGCAGCGACGCCGTGCCGCCCGTGGTCGGGCCGGTGGCGACGACCCGGCCGTCGACCAGCAGCTCCACGATGCCGTCGACCGGGCCGGTGGCACCGGAGGTGCTCACCCGGACCGTGGCCGCCCCGGGGTAGGTCACCTTCGCGACCGGCTCGATGGTGACGCCCACCTCTCCCGGCGCGACGACGCCCGCACCCTCGGGGGCGGCCCAGAACAGCGCGGTCGCCGCCTGGCTCAGCCCGCCCTTCGGGTGGTTGCGGAAGAACACCGAGGTGCCGAACACGACCGTACGGGCGCCCGAGGCGGCCTCCGCGGAGACCACCGAGGCCTGGCCGGCGGCGCTCGCCGGGCCGTCCGGCACCGGCCCGCCCGCCCCGTCCGGCGACTGGCGCCAGTGGCCGGCCAGCAGCGGGTCCGCGCCGTAGCGCTGCTCGACCTTCACGCCGGCGCCGAGCCCGGTGAACCAGGCCGCCGGGTAGATGAACGAGGCGTCCTGGGGGTGCGCCGCGAACAGCGAGTCCGCGGGGGTGTCGACCGCGACGATGCCGTTGCCCGCGCGGTTGCCGGCCACGGCGGTGCCGGTGAGCAGCCCGAAGGACTGCGCGGCGTTGAAGGCGGCGGTGCTGCGGCCCACGAGCGCGCCCCCGTCGTCGAGGAGGGCCTGCACCCGGGTGTGTGCCACCGAGCCGGCGGCCGGGTTGAACGCGCTGCCGATCCACATCGCGTCGACCCCCTCGAGCAGCGCCGGGGTGGTCTCGAGCGAGGCCGCGGTGACCTGGACCAGGTCGTCGAAGCCGAGCTCGGTGAGCGAGAGCCGGTCGTCCTGGGTGCCGACGTAGGCGATCGTGAGGTCCTGCAGGTCCCGGGTCCCCGGGTCGTCGAGGGCGTCGAGGTCCGCCTCGCTGGCGGCCTCGAAGGCGACGTCGTACTCCTCCGCGGCCGCGGCCGCCTCGTCGTACCCCGCGGGCTCGACGACCGCGACGCCGTCGGTCAGCATCGACACCGCCACGCCGTCCTCCAGCAGCGCGTTGAGCGCCTGGAAGTCGGCGACCCCGGCGAGCTCGAGGCTGAGGTGGTCCGGGCCGTCCGGCACCGCGGCGCCGGACGCCGGCGCCTCGATCGGAGTGGTCGCGCCGAGCGGCGCGTCGGTGGTCAGGCCGACCTTGTCGACCGTCGCGCCCCACAGGTAGGACAGGCTCCAGGCGGAGATGTCGTACATCGAGGGCACCTTCGAGGAGATGTCGTCACCGAGGTCGAGCAGCGAGTTGGCCAGGCCGCGCAGCGGCTGGTGCATGTCGACCACCCAGGAGCCGGCCGGGTACGTCGTGCCACCGACGCTCGTGGGCGCGTCCAGGGTGCCGACCTCGATGTCGTGAAGCAGCAGCTGGCGCACCAGCCGGGCCGCGTCGCTCGCCGAGCGCTGCCCCTCGCCCTTCGGGATCACGTAGGCCCGCGGCAGGGTGACCGGCTCCTGGTCGTCGACGACGTCCCACAGCTCCTTCCACTGCGAGGGCCCCGGCACGTTGTCCACACCGGCCTCGGTGAGCGCGGTCTTGGGCTCACCGGCGACGCCGCGGCGGAACGTCTCGATCTGGTTGAGCAGCATCTCCCGGGCGTTGGCGGAGTCGTCGAGGTAGTCGACGATGCCGGCCATGGTCTCCTCGGCGACCTCGACGTTGACGACCGCACGCTCCGGCGTCTGCCGGGTGCCGCCTGCGGCGCCCCGGGTCAGCGGGAGCTCGACGGTCGCGCTCGCGGCGCCGTAGAACGCGGCGTACTGGGCGGTGAAGATCGGCGGGAAGTCGTCCCAGCCGTCCGGGGTGTCGCGGTAGGGGATCTTGACGTGGGCGGTCTCCGGGCCGGTGTTCTCCGGCACCACCTCGCCGGTCTCGACGTTGTAGTAGGTGTTGCCGGGGATCGCGGCGTCGACGACCCGCTGCTCCACCGCGAGCGAGAGCGCGTAGTTGTGGGGGATGTAGAGGTCGTACTCGTAGTTGGAGCCGTGCGGCGGGCCGCACGGCTCGAGCTGCAGCACGCTGGTGTAGCCGTGGAAGTCCGCGGCGTAGATCGGCTGGATCGCCTGGGCGGTGCGGATGAACGACCGGGTCTCCGGCGTGGTGTTGGTGATCATGTCGCGGTTGGGGTCCAGGCCGAGCGCGGTGGCCCGGGTGGCGTTGGTGCGACCGTCGGGGTTGAGCGAGGGCGAGAAGTAGACCCGGTTGTTGCGCAGGATCCCGCCGACCTCCGACAGCGGCGCGGTGGCGAGGTGCTCGATGTAGCGCAGGGCGCCGTCGGTGCCCTCCCACTCGTTGCCGTGGATGTTGTTGCTGATCCAGATCGGCGTCTTGTACTGCGCGAGCAGCTGCTTGTCGGCGGCCGCGGCGGTCGGGTCGTTCTTGATCTTGTCGCGCCAGGCCGTCTGCTGGGCGGTGTCCTCGGCCCGCTCGGGCGCGGTCAGGGTGACCAGGTAGAGGTCGCGTCCCTCGGTGGACTGCCCGACGACCTGCACCGAGATCCGGTCGCTGACCTTCATCAGCTCCGTCAGCCGCGGCGCCAGGTCGGGGTGGCCGAGCAGCGCCGCGGTGTGCGCGGCGTCGTCGGGGTTGTCGCGGTAGAAGCGCAGCCGCGGCTGGAAGGGGTAGGACGTGGGCATCTCCAGCGGGCTGCCCGCGACCGGCGCCGCGGCGGCGGACCGGGCGACCTCGGCCCGCTCCAGCGGGTCGACCCGGGTCGCGGTGGCCGGGCCGCGGCCCGCACCGGAGCCGCGCGGCTCGGCGGCCGTGGGGGCCGACGGTGGGTCGAGGGCCGTGGCCGGGGAGAGACCGGCGGTCACCGAGGCGACCAGCGCGAAGCCGGTCAGGCCGACCAGCGCACGTGATTTCGTCACAGGGAGCTCTTTCTCTGGGGGGCGGGCTGCCGGCGCGGCGGAGAAGAGGCTCGCGCCGCCGTCAGACTGTCTGACACCCGTGGGCTGCGCCCGCTCGTCACAGAGACGTCATGAAAATTTTCCCGGCGGTCATCAGCCAGCGCCGGGCGGCGGCTGGCGTCGGCGGACCGGGCGAGCAGTGCGGATCGGGGGGAAGGTCACGGGCGGCGCCCTGGCCGTCCTCCCTGCGCTGCTCCCCGCCAGGTCCGGCCGACGCCCCGATCCTCGGCCCGGGCGGTGTCCGGCGGAATGGGGGCTGCCACCCATCTCGCGTCCTCCAGGAGGGGTGACAGCGGCGCCGGCGTGGGCCACGCTGTCGCACGTGCGCTCCCCGAGGTTCCTCGCGAGGATGCCGCTGCTCGGGCAGGTCTGCCTGGTCAACGGTGCGGTGCTCGCCGCGGCGACGGCGCTGCTGCTCCTCTCCCCGGCCCGGATCTCTGCCGAGGCGGCGCGGACCGAGGTCGTGGTCGTGCTCGCCGGCCTCGCCGTCGTGCTGGCGCTCGACGCGCTGCTGCTGCGCTCCTCGCTGAGCCCCGTCGACCGGGTGGTCCGCCAGATGTCGGAGGTCGACCGGATGCGCCCCGGCGACCGCCTCGACGACCCGGGTGAGGGCGCCGGCGCCCAGCTGGTGCGCGGGGCCAACGCGATGCTGGACCGGCTCGAGGCCGAGCAGCGCGCGAGCAGCGCCCGGGCGCTCGCCGCCCAGGAGGCCGAGCGCCACCGCATCGCCCAGGAGCTGCACGACCAGGTCGGCCAGAGCCTGACGGTGGTGCTGCTCGGCCTCAAGCAGGTCCAGCAGCACGCGCCCGAGCACCTGCTCGCGGAGCTGCAGCTGGTGCGCGACAGCACCCGTGCCGCGCTCGACGACGTACGCCGGGTGGCGCGGCAGCTGCGCCCGGGCGTGCTCGACGACCTCGGGCTGAGCAGCGCGCTGGCCGCGCTGTGCAGCGAGTTCGAGGCCCACGGCACCGCCCGGGTGCGACGCACCGTGGCGCCCGGGCTGCCGCCGCTGAGCGCCGACGTCGAGCTGGTGGTCTACCGGGTCGCCCAGGAGGCGCTCACCAACGCCGCCCGGCACTCCGGTGCACGTGAGGTCGCCGTCTCGCTGACCCGGCTGGGCGACACGGTCGTGCTGGAGGTCTGCGACGACGGGCGCGACGGACCCGGCTCGATCGTCCCCGGCGCCGGCGTCAGCGGCATGCGGGAGCGGGCGCTGCTGGTCGGCGGCACGCTCCGGGTGGAGGGCGGTGCCGGCGCCGGGACCCGGGTCCGCCTGGTGGTGCCGCTGGCGCCCGGGGTGCGGCCGTGACCCGGATCCTGCTCGCCGACGACCACGCGCTGGTACGCCGCGGCGTACGCCTGATCCTGGAGCAGGAGCCCGACCTGAGCGTGGTGGCGGAGGCCGGGGACGGCGAGGAGGCGGTGCGGCTGCTGCGCGAGACGCCCGTCGACCTGGTCGTGCTGGACATCGCGATGCCGCGCACGACCGGCCTCCAGGCGGCCCGCGAGATCGCCCGGCGCCGCGACCCGCCGCGGGTGCTGATGCTGTCGATGCACGACAACGAGCAGTACTTCTTCGAGTCGCTGCGCCTCGGCGCCAGCGGCTACGTCTTGAAGTCGGTCGCCGACGAGGACCTGGTCGGTGCCGTGCGCGCGGCGATGCGCGGTGAGGCGTTCGTCTACCCCGGCGCGATGGGCACGCTGGTGCGCGACTACCTCGCCCGGCTGCGCCGCGGCGAGCGGGTGCCGGACACCGTGCTCACCGAGCGCGAGGACCAGGTGCTGAAGCTGATCGCCGAGGGATCCTCCACCCGCGAGATCGCCGCCGCCCTGGTGATCAGCCCGAAGACCGTCGAGCGCCACCGCGCCAACATCCTGGCCAAGCTCGGCATGCGCGACCGCACCCAGCTCACCCGCTACGCGATCCGGGCGGGGCTGATCGAGCCCTGACGTTACAGCCGGGGGCCCGCCGTCAGGTCCCGCAGAACGTCTGGAAGGTGTCCCCGAACCCCTCGGGCGCCGGGGCGGCGTACCGCTCCAGCCCGGGTCGTACGTCGAAGGGGCGCGACACGGCGTCGACGAGCCGGCGCAGCGGGTCCAGGTCGCCCTCGGTCGCGGCATCGAGCGCCTCCTCGACCAGGTGGTTGCGCGGGATGTAGACGGGGTTGACCCGGTCCATGGCGTCCGCGTCGGGGCCGAGCGCCAGCCACCGGTCCAGCCAGGCGTCGGCGGCCGGGAGGTCGAGGACCAGCTCGCGGAAGGCCTCGCGCTCCCCGCGCGCCGCCTGCCCCAGCGCCCGGAACGCCGAGGTGTAGTCGACCCGGGCCCCGTGGAGCAGCTCGAGCAGCGCCTGGCCCAGCTCGATGACCGCCTCGTCCTCGAGCGAGCCCGAGCCGGACTCCGACACAGCTCCCCCCGCCAGCCCCAGCTTGCCGCGCATCCCCTCGGCCCAGGCGGCGACGTAGGCACGCCCGAAGCTGCCGAGCGCCTCGGTGGCGATCGCGACGGCGCGTTCCTGGTCCTCGTCGATCAGCGGCAGCAGCGCCTCGGCGAAGCGCGCGAGGTTCCACTGGGTGACCGCCGGCTGGTTGCCGTAGGCGTAGCGCCCGCCGGTGTCGATGGAGCTGAACACGGTCGCCGGGTCGTAGCCCTCGAGGAACGCGCACGGCCCGAAGTCGATGCTCTCCCCCGAGATCGTCACGTTGTCGGTGTTGAGCACCCCGTGGATGAATCCGATCATCATCCATCGCGCCACCAGCTCGGCCTGGGCGACCGCGACCGACTCCAGCAGCGCGAGATAGGGCTGCTCGGCGTCGCGCGCGGCCGGGTGGTGCCGCTCGATCGCGTGGTCGGCGAGGCGGCGCAGCAGGTCGACGTCGTCGGTGGCGCGGGCGTACTGGAAGGTGCCGACCCGCAGGTGGCTGGCCGCCACCCGGGCCAGCACCGCCCCGGGCAGCACGGTCTCGCGCTGCACCGCCCCGCCGGTCGCGACCACCGCCAGCGCCCGGGTCGTGGGGACTCCGAGCGCGTGCAGGGCGCTGCTCACGACGTGCTCGCGCAACATCGGGCCCACCGCCGCGAGCCCGTCGCCGCCGCGCGCGAACGGCGTACGACCCGAGCCCTTGAGGTGCAGGTCGCGGCGGCGGCCGGCGCGGTCGGTGAGCTCGCCGAGCAGCAGCGCGCGCCCGTCGCCGAGGCGCGGGGAGTAGCCGCCGAACTGGTGCCCGGCGTAGGCCTGGGCGACCGGGCGGACGCCGTCGGGCAGGGCGGTGCCGGTCAGGAACCGCACCCCCTCGGGCGTGCGCAGCCAGTCGGGGTCGAGGCCGAGGTCGCGGGCCAGGTCGTCGTCGAGGACCAGCAGCTGGGGGTCGGGCGCCTCGGCGGCGGACCACGGCACCACCAGCTCGGGCAGCTCGCGGGCGTAGCGGTCGTCGAGGAGGCTCGTGGACGGTGCGGTGCTCACACCCTCGAGGCTACGCAGGGCCGGTGAGCCTGCCCCGCGCACACCGTGCCCGTGCCCGTGCCCGTGCCCGTGCCTCAGCGCCCGCCGCCGACGCGCAGCGTGGTGCCGGTGACGTAGGAGGCCTCCGCGCTCATCAGCCAGGCCACCGCGTCGGCGACCTCCGCGGGCTCCCCCGCCCGCCCGAGCGGCACCTGTGCACCCACCCGTTCGGCACGCCCCGCGTCCCCCGCGTCGGCGTGGATGCCGGTGCGGATGATCCCCGGCGCCACCGCGACCACCCGGATGCCCTCGGCGGCGACCTCCTGGGCGAGGCCGACGGTGAGCGCCTCGACGCCGGCCTTGGCCGCGGCGTAGTGGACGTACTCCCCCGGCGCGCCGAGGCTGGCCGCCACCGAGCTGAGGTTGACCAGGACCCCGCCACGTCCGCCGTACGTCGTGCCCATCGCGTGGACCGCGGCCCGTGCGCAGAGCAGCGCCGCGCTGAGGTTGAGCGCGACGCTGTCGTGGATCACCTGGACAGGGGTCTCGGCGAGCGTCGCGAGGCGGAACGTCGCGCCGGCGCAGTTGACCACCCCGGTGACCGTGCCGTGCTCGGCGGCGCGGGCGAAGAGCCGGTCGAGGCCGCCGGGCTCGGTGACGTCGACGCGCACCAGCTGGCAGCCGGCGCCGGCGTCCTCGACGGCCAGGCGGCACTCCTCGGCGGCCTCGGTGTCCTCGCGGTAGCCGAGCACCAGGTCGTGCCCGTCGAGGGCCAGGCGCAGCGCGGTGGCGGCCCCGATGCCCCGGGTGCCGCCG